>DBXN01000137.1 GCA_002309585.1 Verrucomicrobia bacterium UBA1211 | reverse complement strand
AAAGAGTTGTTTTCAACCATCATGGACTTCGACGGTGAATTGCACCTGAGCAAACGTAAATCCAAAGTTGAACTTGCGTTTTCCGTCTGAAATATGGTATAACGTTTGAAAATGATTACGCGAAAAATAGCATCGTGCGTCTTGAAAGCGGCGCGGCAGTATCCATCTGTGACGTTGTTCGGTCCCCGACAGAGCGGTAAGACGACGCTTGCCCGGGCACTTTTCCCCGACTACGCCTACGCCAATCTCGAGCATCTTGAAACGCGCAGATTGGCGGCGGGCGACCCCGAGGCGTTTTTCCGCAGGTTCAAGCCGCCGGTGGTCATCGATGAGGTGCAGCGTGTGCCGGAGCTCACTTCGCAGATTCAGGTGATGATCGACGCCGACCGCCGCAGGGCCGGACACTTTATCCTGACCGGTTCGCACCAGCCGCTTCTCGTGGAGGCGGTTTCGCAGTCTCTTGCCGGGCGCACCTCTCTGCTGACGTTGTATCCGCCGTCGCTGGAGGAGCTGGGCGCGTCCGCAAAGGCGCTCGCGACCGACGAGCTGATCTGGCGCGGATTCATGCCGGAGCTCCATGTGGCGGAGATCGATCCGCACGATTATTACCGGAACTATTTCCAGACTTACGTTGAGCGGGATGTGCGCAAGATCGTGAACGTCAAGGATGTCGCGCTGTTCGAGCGGTTTGTCCGCCTGCTCGCGGGACGTACGGGGCAGCTGGTCAACTATGCCGCGCTGTCAGGGGAAGTCGGCGTGTCCGCGACGACGATTTCCAGCTGGATTTCCGTCCTTGAATCGTCGTTCATCGTTTTTCGCCTTCAGCCTTTTTTCACAAACCGGTCCAAACGGCTTGTCAAGTCGCCGAAACTCTATTTCACGGAACCCGGCCTCGCCGCGTACCTGCTGCATCTGGAGACACCGGAGCATGTCGCGCACGATCCCTTGCGCGGGGCGTTGTTCGAGAATCTCGTGGTGATGGAAGCGGTCAAGTCGCGGGCCAATCGCGGGAAGGAGGCCAATCTGCATTTTCTTCGCACGGAAAGCGGTTTTGAAATAGACCTTGTGTCCGAGGGTTGCCGCAAACTGGACATTGCCGAGGTGAAGTCCGCCATGACCTTCCACGACGATTTTGCGAAGAATCTCCGCACGTTCAAACGGGATGATGCGCGCGTCAGCACGGCCAGCGTCATCTACGACGGCGAAGACTACGACTTTTCGGACGGTGTACGGGCCAGGAATCTGCGCTCGATGTTCTCTTCTGACGATGAAAACGGAGTCGGCTTATGACCTACGATACAATCAACGATGACGTGACGATGGGCGGCGGCGCCCAAGGGACTCTGCTGGCGGGGCGGTACCGCGCGGTGCGGCAGCTGGGCCAGGGCGGGATGGGTTCGGTGTGGCTGGCGGAGGACACGCAGCTGGACAACCGGCCCGTGGCGATCAAGATGCTGCCAAGTATCCTGGTCGCGAACAAACGGGCCTATGCGCAGCTGAAGGCGGAAGCGCTGGTCTCGCTGAAACTTTCGCATTCCAACATTGTGACGCTCCGAGCCTTCGAGGAGAACAGCGGCAACCCCTTCCTGGTGATGGACTACGTGGAGGGCCAGACGCTGGACGACTATCTTGGGGAATGGGGAACGGGGAATGGGGAATCCGCCTTCGCTAAAGCTATGGCGGACAAGCGGGGAACGGATGGCACCCAGGGGCTGCCGGAAGCCGATGTGATCCGTATCCTCACGCCTGTCGCCGCCGCGCTCGATTACGCGCACGGCGAGGGGGTGGTCCACCGTGACGTCAAGCCCGCCAACGTGATGATCCGTAAGCGCGACGGGCATCCGTTCGTTCTGGATTTCGGGATCGCCCGGGAGGCGCAGGAGTCGATGACGCGGGTGACGGGGCAGTCCGCGAGCGGGACGCTCACCTACATGTCGCCCGAGCAGCTGCGGGGTTCCGCCCCGGCGAAGGGTCAGGATATCTACTCCTTCGCCGCGATGGCGTATGAGTGCCTTGCCGGGCATCCGCCCTTTTGGCGCGGCGCGATCGAGGATCAGATCAAGAACGAGCCGCCTCCGCCCCTGCCCTCCGCCACGCCCTTCGCCACCGCCGTCATGCGGGGGCTCATGAAGCGCCCGGAGGACCGGCCGGCGAGCTGTCTGGATATCGTCTCCGGAGAGTCGGCGGCGGTTGTTGAGACTCGGAAAGCGGTCCCGTATGATGTGCCGGACGTGCCGCCGCCGGCGCCGAGGGAGGGCGTGGACATTTCCCGTTCCGATCCGCCGCGTCGCGGGGAATTGGCGGAGGAGATCTCCGTCACCATCTATGGCTACCGGGAGTGGTACCTGTTTCCGCCCGCCGTCTCGGTTTACCATAACGGGGTGTGCATCGGGAAAGTGGGGCGCAATGAGAAGATCGTGGTGAAGGTGCCGCGCGGCGATCGGCTGACATTCAAGATGGCCTGGGGGCGGGCTGGCATTCAAGTGGACGCCCCCGTGATCATCCTATCGACCAATAGGGTTACCGGGCAGATCTCGGCGCGGTCGGTTACGGGATGACGCGCAACCCCGCGAGGGGGTTGCGCGCAGGTTGGGCCCCGCGAGGGGGTTGCGCGCAGGTTGGGCGCGAGGGGGTTGCGCGCGGGTTGGGTGCGAGGGGGTTGCGCGCGGGTTGGGCGCGGGGGGGTGCGCGCGGGTTGGAACAACGGCAGTGGGAAAAGGGCGCGTGGGTGATGCACAAGACACACCGGAGATTCAGCGGGTATGACTATGCGCGCGGGGGATCGATGTTTGTGACGATCTGCCTCGAACCGCGCCGCCCGCTGTTTGGCCGTGTGGATCACGATGGCGTGGCGCTTTCGGAGGCGGGCGGGATCGTGAAGCGTGACCTTCTCGAAGCAGCGGGTCATTTCGCGGGATTCATCACCCTTCGTGCCTGGACGGTCATGCCCGACCATGCGCATCTCCGTTTCACTTGGCCGGCGGGGTGCGCTGATGCCGTGAAGAAGATCGGCGCGTTCGTCGGTCGTTTCAAGCAGTTTTCCCACTACCACATTGCCGGGCGTGCGCCGGGCATTTGGGAGGCGGGCTACCACGATCTCATCTGCACATCGGAACGCATGAACCGTGCGGTGGATGCCTACATTCGAAACAACCCGCTCAAATGGTGGTTGATGCATGGGGACCGATCACTGATGCATGTGGTCGAGCCATTTGCCGTGCCGGAGGCGGGGGAGGATGATCTTTGGCGCGCGGTGGGGAACTGTGACCTGCTGGAAAAGGGACGTCTGGTGTCGCTCCGCATTTCGCGGAAGGTGCCGGAGGCGGCGTTACCGCGGGTGGTCGCGGTGTGCCGCCGCGGCGCGGTGGAGAAGGGGTATCTCTACATTTCCACCTTCTTCTCGCCGGGCGAGCGAATGGTGTTCAAGACGTTGTCGGAAACGGATGGCGTACCGATGATCCGGCTCGCGCCGACTTTTTTGGATTTGGCATACCGGCCGCATGGGGTCGAGCCGCAACTCTTCGCTCAGAAACGGTTGCTGGTCCTTTCGCGGATGGCCGATCCGGATGAGCCGCCGCGGCGCGGCGAGCTGTTGGGGCTCAATTACATCGCGGCCGCGATTGCACGGGGGAATGAGGGGGGGCGGACGGTGTATGTTACAACCCCTCAAGGGGGTGGTAACCAGGTTGGGCGAGGGGGTGGTGAGGGGGTTGTGTATATGGAACACTCGGTGTGACCTGCTTGCAACCCCCTTGAAGGGTTGCAAGGTTGTAAAACAAAAATAAACAAAAATAAAATAAAATACCTAATTGACATCAGAAAGTAACTTTGATAAAGTCATAACCATCAAAGGACCGATAGGAGGATGCGATGGATGGGAAAGAGACGGGATACATGAGCCTTGAGGAGGTGGCGGAGATGCTGGGTGTCACCTATCAGCTCATTTACAGGCTGGTCCGGAGCGGGGAGCTGCCGGCGGCGCGGCTGGGTAAGCTGTATCGTGTGGCGAAGAGCGATCTTGACGGGTATTTGGAACGGAGTAAACGGACCGCGGCCGAAGGGGGCGTCTGTAGCGTATGCGGGACGTTCTACCGGTCGAACGGGTCGCTTCGGCAGGGATGCACGGAGGAGGGATGCGGGAAACCGATCTGCTTCGACTGCTGGACGCGACGGGGCGTGCGGAAGTGCACGGAACACACTTTAACGGGAAATGACCAACATCAGTAAACAGGAGAACGGAAATGGGACTCTTTCATGATACGTGCGAGGCGATTGTTGATTTGAAGACGGGGCAGGCGCTCACGGGTGCGAAGCTGGATGAGGCGAAGACGCTGCTGCTTGGCGCGTCGCGATGGAACAAGGAATCCGTGCTCGCCCAGAAGGGCTGGGGGATTTGCGGGCATTCGGTCTCCAAGAAGGCGCGGTTCTGCTCCAAATGCGGACACGGGGCGCCGAACGGCTGGGTGAAGTGCCCCTCCTGCCACGCATGGGTCGGGAACGATTCCCGCTTCTGCCCGCACTGCAACTATCCGCTTCATCCCGAAGAGCGGCCGAATCTCGCCGGCGGGGTCTGGGACCGCGATCCGGGCGTTTTCGCCCAGCGGATTGAGCTTTCCGACGTGACGGGCATCGCCAAGGGCGGACTCAAAATCCAGGAGGGGACGGTGGCGATCCTTCTGGATGCCGGGAAGAAGGCGGCGATTTTGGGGCCTGGGCGGCACAACCCGGAGGGGACGCTCCGGACCATCAACTGGTTCGGCAATCCGCCGCCGCACAGTGTGGTGATGGTCGATTCAGGCGACTGCGTTTTTCGGGTGGATTTCCCGGGAATGAGGACTGCCGAGGAGCTTCCGGTCAAGGTCATCGCGGAGGTGACGATCCGTTTCAATCCGGGTGAGGCGAACGCGTTCCTCGCCAATGTGATGAAATCGGAACGGGGTGTTCAGGCGTCGGGCGGCGCGGGGCAGCCGGATGCCGGGACGGACGGCACGGGGCAGGACCGGGCGAACCGACTTTTCGCGGAAGATATCGGGACGTGGCTGCTGTCCGAGGCTTCGGCTGCGGTGAAGGATCTCTGCCTGCAGTCGAAGATCGAAGATCTGGTGAAAGATCCGGAACGCAGACCCCGGTTTGAGGATGCGATCGGGCGCGCGCTCAAGGATCTGCTGAAACGCTCCGGCCTTGAGCTGGTGCGGGTGGGATATGTCGATTTCGTCAGCGCCGAATACGAGGAGATGCGTAAGCGGTACGGCGAGCTGGACGCAAAGCGCCGTCAGCTGGAATATGATAAGAAACTGCATGAGCACATCCTTGACGAGGAGCGCGAGAGTCGCGAGCATAAGCTGACGCAGCGCGCGGAGTCCGAGGCGGAGCGTTACCGTGAACTGGTCATTACGGCGGATTCCGAACGGGATCAGGCGGATCTGGAGGAGCGGCGGAAGCGCGAGGCGGCCCGGCGCGCCCAGGATTCCGAGGAGTACATCAAGCAACTGGCGCAGGAGAAGGGACTTTCCGATCTCTCCCGCGAGGTCGAGCTGAAGATCGCGCGGATGGCCGCCGATGGGCAAATCGATGCCAAGGGAGCGGAGGAGGAGCTGGCGAAGCTGTCGCGGGAACATGATCGTGAATTTGCGGAGCTTGAGCACCAGTTTGAGCGGGAACGCCGCGAGCTTGACCATCGGTTCGAGAAGGACAGCCGTATCCGGGAACATGAGATCGCCGAGTCGCTCGCCACCGCGCAGGGGAAGAGCGCGGTCAGTGACGTGTTGCGGGATGAAGAACGGAAAGACGCTGAGCACCAGTCGGGCATCGGAGACATCCACCGTTCCGATCGGATCAAGGATGCCCAAGCCGACGCGACGGTCGCGAAAACCGGGATCGACGTCAAAAACTATGAAACCCGGACCGCCCAGGAGATCGCACAGGAGGGGATGGAGAACCAGCTCAAGAATCTCGCGCGGCTTCAGGAGTTGGACGCCAAGGAACGGGAGAGCCTTGCAACGGTGATTAAGGGCCTCAGCCCGGTGGAGATGGCTGCGCTGGAGAAGGACCCGGAACAGCGGCGGCAACTGATGGAACTGGCGCGGTTCCAGCAGGAGCAGGAGTTGGAGAAGGCGCGGCTTGAGGCGGAGAAGGGGATGACGGCGGAGCAGCTTCTGGCCCGGGAGGCGGGACGGTCGGCGACTGCCGCGCAGGCTCTCGCGGCCAAGGCTCAGGCGGAAGCCCAGGCGGCTTCCGCGCAAGCCGCGGCCGAGGTCGCCCAGCATGACAAGCTTGTCGAAGAGATGAAGCGCATGACTGACCAGCGGGTCGCCCATGATGAGGAGACGATGCGGATGCTTCATGATATCGCCGCCCGCGCGGTGGAGCGTCCGGTGAACGTGATCAATCAGACGCAGACGCCCCCGCCTCCTCCGCCGCCTTCAATCAACCTCGTGAAGTAGGAAGGATATGGTTCGCATGGCGGAAGTCAAATGTCCCCTTTGCGGGTTGCTGGGCGAGGTCGGCACCTTTTGCGAGAATTGCGGCCCGGCGGCGGGGCGGCTCTGCGAGCCGGAGCCCGTCGCTGTGCCCGCGCCGGCCCCCGCGCCCGTGCCGGATGTCGCGCAACGCGCGTGTCCGCAACCCGCGGCTCCTCCTGCGGGAGCGCCCTCCGGGTTCAACCCGGCGGCTCCCGCGAACCTGCCGCCGTTGCGGCCGCTTGATCCGATCGCACCGTTCGGCGGGATGACGGGGTATCCGCCCTTCGGCGCGTCGGTGGCGCCGCCGGTGGAAATCCCGGATGGAATGCCCTTCGGTGCGACGGTGACGTTCCCAGAAACCATGTGGAAGGGGTGGTCATCGCCGGTCAAGATTGTGTTCCAGGCGGTGGAGGATCTCTATGCCGATGTGACGGTGGCGCTTTTCAACGGGCCGAATGAGGTGCAGCGCCATCCGCTGGGTTACCGGCCCACCACGGAGCGGTTGACTTTCCCTCTGAATGTCTGTCCGAAGGTTGCGGGAACCGTTGAGTTGACGGTGCGCTTCTTCTGCGTACGGGACGGGATGGATGATCCGGATGTGTTCAGCGCGGTTTTCCCCGTTCGGGTGCTGGATCACGCCAGCCCAAACAGCATCACTATCGATACGAAGGTGGAAGTGAACGGGGCGGGCGCGAGTTTGCTCCAGTACCATTCGCCGGCCGTGAGCGGGATCAATCTGCGGGATCCGCGGGTTGAGCAGTCGCGGGCGGTGACGCATCAGTTGGCGGTCGACCTTGAGGGGGGCGCCCCCCGACTGACGTTGACGGGTGCGGGGAAAATGATCCAACTGTGGGCGTTGGGCTCCGACGAGACAATGGTCTGCGGCCGTCACGACACCTGTGATTACGTGGTCCGGGTGTTTGACCGTGAATGTCATCAGATGGATAAGAGCCGATCGATGTGTCTTTCCCGCCGCCACTTCAGGCTCACGGTCTCTGATGGGAGAAGACTGCGGATCTTTGACGGAATGGAAGGGGAGCCGTCCACCTGGGGTGTCCAGGTGGAGGGGAATGAGGTCGGCCCGGGCGGGATGGTTATTCCCCGGGGTGTCTCACACCTGACTTTTGGCGCGAAGGCTCCGAATTATCCGGAGGGGGTTGTGGGATTCACGTTGGAACTTTTCATCTGTGACGACGGCCTGATTTCCGGTTTCACGCTTGTCCGTGATGACGGGTTGGACGAACAGGTTGTCGCCATTGTCAGCCGAAAAGTTCCGTGCGGGGGATGTGACTGGGTTTGGAATGGAAAGTGTTTCTTGGTTTCTGGGCGAAAGATCGTACCGGGAATGTCGGTTGAGGTGGCTGGCGTTCCGTACAGAGCCGGACGTTATCATCAGCGTAAAGAGTAAACGAAAGGATTATGAAATGAAGAAGGTGAATGGTCTATTGACGGCGGTAGCCGCGTTTTCGGCGGTTGTGTTTTCGGGATGCGTCACGCAGCGGCCGATACCGGTGGAGGTTGTGGTGGTCCAGGAGTCTCCGGCGGTTCAAGCGCCCGCGCCGGTTGCTGAACCCGTTCCCGCGCCGGTCGCCGAGTCCGCGCCGGTTCAGGAACAGCCGAAACCCGTGACCGATACCGTGACGGTCAGCGTGGCGGCGAGCGGGGCGACGGGAGCGACATTTGCGGCGGATATCGCCGTCCGGCTCCGTGAGGAGCTGACGAAACGCGGGTATCGTTTCATTGACGGAAACGTGCCCTATGCCGGGTTGACTCTCTCCGCGTCCTCCTCCGTGAAGGCCAGGCTGGACGAGTGGTTCGTTTGCGATGGGCAGGTTGACGCACGGATCGCGTTTGCCGCTGCGGACGGGACAGAGACGGTAGACAAACGTTTTGTCGTGCAGGGGCCCCGCAAATTGGGCCGCGCCGATGCAGAGAAGGTCTTGGTTGCGCCTTTGGCCTGCGCGATTGCGGATTGGTTGGATCAAAACGTGAAAGGAAGGAAATAAATGAAGGCAATGGCAAAAGGGTTGATGCTGGTTTTTCTCGCCCCGTTGACGCTGCTGGCGTTTGACCAAAAGGAGCGCGCGGCGTTACGGCAACTCGCCGGGACGGTGGAGTCGGAGATCCGGTCCGTTTCCGTGTTGGACGGGAAGGCGATCACGGTCCTTCCGGTCAAGGGTGATCAGGAAGGTTATTTCGAGGGTCTTCTGATCCAGGCGCTGACCCGCGCCGGAAAGACGTGCGTGACCGCCAATGACGAGGAGAAGGACGCGCGGTTCAAGCGGATTCTCTCCGAGATCAAATGGGACGAGCGCCAGGCGATCCTGAGGAGCGTCGATCCGGCGACGATCGACACGTTGGGTGAGCTGAAGTCCACGCAGATCCTCCTCGAAAGCGCCGTTGAGATCGTCAAGAACGGTCCCAAGGAGACGGTGGCGGAACTGAATCTGTTGGCCTATGCCATCAAGACCAAGCAGTATGTGTGGGGCGCCAATGTGATCGACGGTAAATTCGCGCCGATCAAGACGATCGGTGAGACGGCGCAGGGTATGGCGGATCCTTCCCGGATCCGGGTTGCGGTCCGTTGCGAGAAGGGAAATGCGGCGGTTGTGATCGATGATGCCGCGTCAGCCATCCGCAACGCATTGGCCAAGGCGGGTTATGTCGTGGACAGCCCGTTCCCTCCCGATGTCGAGGTTACAGTCTCCGCGTCCCGCGAGGTGTTTGACCGCACGGGCGAGTGGTACAAACTGACCGGTTCCCTCTCGCTGAAGACCCGGATCTTGGGAGGCAATCCCCGTACGCTCGCTGAGAAGACGGTGACGAAGAGTGGCGCGCGCGGGTTGGGCGAGGCCGCCGCGGAGAAGAATCTGGCGAACGCGCTGACCGCCGAGGCGGGCGAGTGGGTGAAAGCCTCTTTCACGCCGGAACAGGTCGGGTTGAAGGTTTCGACGGTTGAGCTGAAGCTTCGTGAGAAGGTGGTGTCGGCGGATGAGTTGAAGTTGCAGGCCGAATTCTGCCAGACGGTGAATGCGGAAAAGGGCGTGCGCTCGGCGCGGCTGATCCGCCAGGATGCGAAGACGGGAACGTTCACGTTCCGGATCGTTTTTGATGCGGAACAATTCTCGGACGGTTTTCTGAACACGCTGATGGTCAAACATCCCGAATGGGATCTCGGTTACGTCAAATGAGTTTTCTGGAAAAGGAGGGAGAGATGACGATGAAAAAACGGTGGATATGGATGGCGGTTGCGGCGGTCGCGTGGATGGCTGCGGCGCAGACGGTTCCTGTCGATGAGCATTTCAGGCAGGCGGTGCAGGGCGCGGTTCAGGATGCCGAGGCGGCCTTGAAAACGGCGGGGATCCCGGCGGCCGCCGCCGTGGCGATCCTTCCGGTCGCCGGCGATACGGACGGGTGGATCGCGGGGCAGTTGAAGATCGCGTTGACCCGCGCTGGCAAGACCTGCGTCGAGGGTAAGGAGGATCCGCTGTGGAACGAGATTCTCAAGGAGATCACCTGGGATGCCCGCAAAGAGGACATTCTGGATCCCGCCACGGTGGACCGATTCGGAAAACTGAAGTCGGCGCAGGTTCTCCTCTCCGCATTCATCCGGAATACCTCGCGCAACGAGCGGTGTGTCTTCTTTGAGATCGAGCTGCATGCGACCTCCATCGCGGAAAAGCGCCATCTCTGGGGCGGTATCTTCGCCAAGCGGTACTATATTCCCGATGCCTCCGCCTCGGAGAAAGGGTTGACCGACATCCCCGTCTCGCTGCGGAACATCATGCAGGGGAAACTCCGTGAGGCCATCATCGCCTCGATTAAAGGTTCGCCGAAACTGGCGGGTGTGAAACGGGTCGCCTTCCTGCCCTTCGCGGGCGATCGGGACCATTATGCCGCCGATATCGTGCGGGACGCCGTTGCCCGTACAGACCTGACGACGGTCAATCTCGACATCGCCACGCCGGGCGAGGCTCGGCTCGCGCTCCGTGACAAGCCCGACCAGGCGGATGCCCTGCTGATCGGATCGCTCCGGGATTTGTCGGTGACGCCCGTATCGACGCTTCCGACCGAAAAGAAGTATACGCTGACGGCCGAGATCCAGGCCTGCATCGAAAAGGCCTCCACGCGCGAACAGCTCTGGAGCGACACGATCTGCATCTCCGAACCCTACACGCCGGAGTACGGGTGGTGGGAGCGGATCTGCACCCTTTTCCCTGCGCTCCGCGCGAAACCGGTTTTGGCGGTGGTGGTGCCGCTGGCCATTCTGGCCGCGCTGGCGCTGGTTGTGATGTTCATCAAAGCGTCCACGCGTGTGAGGTGAGATGGCCGGTTCTGAGCCACAAGTCTGTTCGGTCTGCGGCCGCGTCCTGCCCAATCGGTACGCGGTCGCCGGTCGGTGTGAGAGTGAAGGGTGCGGAAGTGTCTTCTGCGCCTTTCACTGGCATAATGGTAACCGGCGGTGTCCGGCACACGGTTGGAAATCCGGCGGGATGTTGAGCCCGGAGAGTCGCGTTCATGAGAAGACGGAGGAATTGAAAATGATTGATGGAAACGAAGCGGGCCAGACAGTGGATCCGAATGCGGCGGCGAAACTGCCGGCCGCGAAGAAAGCGTCGATCCTCAAACAGATCGGGGAGTTCGCGGTGAAGCTCGGGCAAGGGGCGGGCAGTCTCGCGAAACGGCTCGCCGGGATTCGCGATCCCGAGGAGGCGATGCGGACGATTGAGGCGCAGATCGAGGAGAATCGGGCTCGACGCGAGCCGGTGGCGCGCCGCTATGATGAGCTTTACCGGTTGATTGTCGCCAAGAAGAAGCTCTATCAGTCGGCGCCGCCCGCCCGGAAGAAGATTCTGGAGATGGAGTTGAAGAGCGCGCTCGCCGAATACCAGTCGCTGGAACGTCAGATGGCCGCCTACCTGAAGAACGAGACGGTACTGACCAAGGTGAAGGGCCGCATGAACGAGCTGGTGGCGATGAACCTCAAGGGTATCAGCGAGGCGGGTATCGATAAACTGACGGATGAGGTTGAGGATGCCGCCGATACCGCCGATGACATCGACGGGGCGATCGGCGATCTCGACAAAGCCGGCGTTCGCCACGAACGGGAAGATGACGGATCCTTCAGCGATGCGTTGGCCGCGTTTGGGGACGAGCTTCCGGATGTGCCTTTGACGGAGCCGTCGGAGGCGGAGAAAGGGCCCGGGGAACCTTCTGTCCCCGCCGATCCGTTGGCCGATTTCTGAAACGGTGGTCCGCTGCCTCGAAGGAAGGAGAAACCCTTATGTCATTCTTAAAATATTTCATGTTTCCCGCCGCCCGCCGCCGTCTGGAGCGGCGTGAGCGCCGTCATGCGTTCCGGGACGCCGAGAACGCCAAGCAGGATGTGATCGACCGTCAGAAGCGGTTGGAGAAAGAGGCGAAGGAGAGTTGGGAGAAGGCGCGCGAGGCGCTGAAGAGCGGCGAGAAGGCGGCGGCCAACCGTGCGCTGACCGCGGCTCGCGCGGCGCAGGTGCTGGCGATGAAGCTGGAGCAGAAACGCTGGGTCTTCGAGCAGTATCTGACGAAGATGGAGGTCGCGCAGTCCGACAACCAGTTCGCCGAGGCGCTGGGCCAGATCAATGCGATCATCCGGATCGATCCGGAACGGGTCGAGGATGTCTTCGGGACCGCCCAGGAGATGCTGGGCGAGCAGGTGAACGCCGACCGTTTCTGGAACCGGATGTACGAGAATGAGATGGCGGGCGCGAACGGCGCGCTTCAGGACCACATCCCGTCGCTCGATGATATGGCGTCGGAGCTGGAACAGCAGGTCGCGGCGGAGATCGGCGGCGCGGCGGCGCCCGCCTCGGCCGGCCAGGCCATTGATGACCGGATCGCCGCCGGACAGCAGCGGGTGAAAGATCTTCTTGGCGGAAAGTGAGCAACGTTATGTCAGCATTGGACGGCATCAACAAACGGTTGGCTGACCGGCAACGGGATTTGGAGCAGCGGCTTGCGCAACGCCAGCAGGATCTTGGGCGGCGCATGGGTCAGGGACCGGAGAGCCGGAGCGCCGGGATCGGGGTGTCGGGTGGCGTCGGCCAGGCGCTTCCCAACTACGGTGCCGGAAATGGCGATGTTCCCGCGTTCCGGGGGGAGGGCGTGTCTGCCCTGCCGGCGGTTTCTGCGCCGTCGCCTTTCCCCGATGTTTGCGGGGATGTCTGGACCTTCAACGCCCAGCTCGTCAAAGGACTGATGGAGATGGTCTGTTCCTCGCCATCGGTCGTCAGCAATAGCCAGTATGCGGCATTGGTTCCCCGGCTCCAGCTGAAGTTCATCGAGACCTCGCTGGAACGCTCGAAGGAGTTGGGCGGTTTTTTGGATCACGCCCAGGTCAACGCCTACGCGCGGATGGATCCGCTTGAGGGCTTCCCCACGATCTGCCTCTTTTCCGGCGCTGTCCGTTACGCCATGCTGATGGCCGCGGCGTATACCGGCTGGAAAATGGCCGTTGACGATCCGGCGTGGGGGGGTCGGGTCGGGATTGTCCCCTTCCAGCGGGTGATCGCCGCGATGGTGGAGCACTTTCAGCGGAACGGTACACGCCTGACATCGGAACTCGCCGCCACCTTCGCGAACAGTTGTCATCTCAACGGCGTACTCTCCGTTGAGGAGTGGAAGACGAAGACTGTCGAACTCGCCTGCGGGACAGTCATCGGTGTGTTGGCCCACGAATTCGGCCATCTCGCGTTGGGGCACTGTTGCGGATCCGCTCTCAATGACGAGATCAGCCGTAACCATGAACGGGAGGCCGATTCGTTCGCCTCCTCGGTCGTGAGCGCCAGCGAATACCGGGAGACGCTGGGGCTCGGGACGATCATCTGGGAACTTGCGCTGGCGGTTTTCGAGTCTATCCGCGGAGTGGCCGCGACAACCCATCCGCATTCGATCGAACGGCTCCTCAACTTTATTCAGGCCAATCCCTCCGCCGCCGAAGCGATCGGCATGGGGGAGATTTTGGCGTTGCTCAAGACGATCGGGGTCGATCTGTCGGACCGTCATGAATAGGAATCTGCCATGAGTTTTCTTTCGGATAAAAAAACGGAGCATGAGAAGGCGTGCGAAGCCGCCATCCAGGCGGGTGATGCCCCCGCCGCCCGGTTGCATGCCGCCAAGGCGGCGGAGTTCTGCTTCGCGCTGGCGAAGCAGACGACGGGACCGGTCGCCGCCAGTTATGTGACAACGGCGGAAGGATGGCTGGAGATCGCCGAGAAGCTCGCAACCGCGAAACTGCCGAAGCGGAATAACGCCACCGCGCATGGTGGCGGACCGCAGTCCGCTTCGGCCAGCAACCCGCCTCAGACGGATGCCGGCGGGGAGAACGGTGGGGAGTCATTCGAAGTTGCTGAGATTCCGGATGTGACCTTTGACGACATCGCCGGGATGACCCAGGCCAAGGCCGCGATCCGGGAGATGATCATCTATCCGATGCGCGAACCCGAGAAGGCGAAGGCGATGAAACTGAAGCCGGGCGGAGGCGTGATCCTCTACGGGCCTCCGGGAAACGGCAAGACCATGTTCGGCAAGGCCATCGCCCATGAGATCGCCGCGCCGTTCTTCTACGCCTCCGGCGCGCAGTTGCGTTCCAAGTGGCACGGCGAGAGCGAGCAGAACTTGAGCCGTCTGCTGAAGACGGCGGCTTCGCGTCCCGTCGCGGTTCTCTTTCTGGACGAGATCGACGGGCTGCTGCCGCGCCGTACCGCCAGCTCCTCCGTGGTGGACAACCGCATCGTGACGCAGTTTCTCTCCGATGTCGGCGGTTTCCGGGAGAGCGACAATATCCTGCTGATCCTCGGGGCGACCAACAAACCTTGGGCGATTGACGAGGCGGTTTTCCGTACCGGCCGGTTCGATGAGAAGTTGTATATCGGCCTTCCCGACCGAGAGGCGCGTCTGGGTATGCTGGAGCGTTCGTTCAAGGGTGTCGCCTGCGAACCGCAGATCGACCATTCGGTGTGGGCGGAGCGTCTGGACGGCTATACCGGCAGCGATATCGTCGGTATCGTCCGCAAGGCGCGGCTCGCCGCCTTTAGACGGGGGGTGGAGACGGGGGATGATCCCATGGTCCTCGTTTCCGATTTGGAGAATGCGGTGAAGGTCATTCCTTCCTCCGTCACCCCCGCGATGATCAAACAGTATGACCAGTTCAACCAGCAGCGCTTCGGGCAATGAAGCCCCGTCCGCGTGAGTGCGGCGGGTCTGCGGTTGGGTGGTGCGGTGGTTAGTGGACCCTCAACGCTCAACGCGCAACCCTCAACGGTTGAATAGGGAAGAGGGAAGAGGGAAGAGAAACGCGGCGAAGGACGGAGTGGAATTTCATAATGGATTAATGTCAGAATTTCAGAATGAAAATGAAGTCTGATGTCTGAAGTCCGGAGTCTTGGGGTTGGAGAAGGTAAGGGCATGGCGATGGATAGCAACACGATCAACGATGATGTGACGATGGGCGGGAGCGCGGCGGGGACGTTGCTGGCGGGGCGGTACCGCGCGGTGCGGCAGCTCGGCCAGGGCGGGATGGGGTCAGTGTGGCTGGCGGAGGACACGCAGCTGGACAACCGTCCCGTGGCGCTGAAGCTGTTGCCGAGTATCCTGGTCCAGAACAAACGGGCCTACACGCAATTGAAGGCGGAGGCGCTGGTCTCGCTGAAGCTCGTCCACCCCAACATCGTCCAGCTCCGCGCCTTCGAGGAGAACGGCGGTAACCCCTTCCTGGTGATGGACTATATCGACGGCCGAACTTTGGACGAGTATCTTGCGGATGTGGCGGCGGCGCCCTCGCCGTCGCAGGCTTCCGGGCTGCCGGAGGCCGAGGTGGTCCGCATCCTCACGCCCATCGCCGCGGCCTTGGACTACGCGCATGGACAGGGGGTGGTGCACCGCGATGTCAAGCCCGCCAACGTGATGATCCGGAAGGACGGTACGCCCTTCATCCTCGA
>DBXN01000020.1:43688-43853 GCA_002309585.1 Verrucomicrobia bacterium UBA1211 | reverse complement strand
CGGCGCGTCACGCTCTGGCTCGACGCGAATTCGCTCTTCTACGGTGCCTTTTATGATTTTGAGAAACAGAATGCGGGCAAGGAAATCGTGTGGCCGATTCTGGATGTCGATCCGGATGATCCGTTGGGGGATTGTGAATAAGATGGTCGGAGCGGAGGGATTCGA
>DBXN01000020.1:337-43661 GCA_002309585.1 Verrucomicrobia bacterium UBA1211 | reverse complement strand
GCTACCAGGCTGCGCTACGCTCCGATCAGGAAAACGCGCAACAAGTTACTAAAAAACGCGGGGATTGTCAATTGGGAAAAAAGAGGATTTCTTCCGACGGCGTGATGTGGTATAAAACAGGGTCATGGTCAGGGAAAAATTGCAGTCCAGATTGGGTTTTCTGATGCTCGCGGCCGGTTGTGCGGTGGGCCTCGGGAATGTGTGGCGGTTCCCGTATATCGTCGGGAAAAACGGCGGTGCGGCGTTTGTTCTCGTTTACCTGCTCTTCCTCGCCTTGCTCGGTTTCCCGCTGCTGATGGCAGAGTTGACGATCGGACGGGGTGCCAAGATGGGTATCTCCAATGCGATGCGCCATCTGGCGCCGGAAGGGAGGCGGCGTTTTTGGGGGAGTGTGGGCAGGGTTGTTTTCGCCGGTAATTTCCTGTTGATGCTCTATTATTCCGATGTCGCGGGATGGTTGCTGAAGTATTTCACGGATTATGCGCGACCTTCTGGGATGCCGACGGCGGAGGGGGCAGATGCCGCCTTCAGCGCGTTGCTGGGATCGGCGCCGTTGGGTGTCACCTTTATGGCGTTGGCGGTGGCGGTCACGACGGCGCTCTGTATGGGTGGTGTTCAGAAGGGGGTGGAACGCGCGACCAAGTGGATGATGATCTCCCTGCTATTGCTGATCGGGGTTTTGGCAGTCAAATCCCTTTCCCTTCCGAACGCCTGGAAGGGGCTGTCGTTTTATCTTGCGCCCGATTGGGGAAAGTTTATGGAGCATCCTCTGCAGGCACTCTTTGAAGCGATGGGACAGGCGTTTTTTACCCTCTCAACAGGGGTGGGTTGCATGACGATTTTCGGCAGCTATACCGATCGCTCCCACACGATGGTTACGGAGAGCATTTGGATCATCGTCATCGACACCTGTGTGGCGTTACTCGCCGGTGTCATCATTTTTCCGGCCTGTTCCAGTTTCGGGGTGGATGTCTCAACCGGCCCGGGATTGATCTTCATCGCACTTCCGAAGGTCTTCGCGAATATGGCGGGCGGAAGGCTCTGGGGAGCGGTCTTCTTCCTGTTCCTCTCGCTGGCGGCACTGACGACGATGATTGCGGTGTTCGAGTGCCTGATCGGGGGATTGATGGACGAATTACGTTGGGGGCGGATCCGCGCGTCGCTCGTGGTTGGAGGCGCTGTTCTGATCTTCTCTCTCCCCTGTGTGTTCGGGTATAACATCTGGAAGGATATCCATCCCTTTGGCTCCGGCAAGACGATTCTGGATTGTGAGGATTATCTTTTCAGCCAATTCTGGTTGCCGCTGGGCGCGCTTGCGTCCTGCATCTTCGCCGTTTGGCCTGTGGGGTGGGGTTGGCTGCCGTTCCGTGAAGAGGCATCGGCCGGGATCGGCGCACGGCTTCCCGGTTGGGTTTGTCCCTATATGCGGTATCTGTTGCCGGTGATTCTGCTGACGGTTCTTCTCTTCTCGCTCTCTTGACGCGTGCAGGAAGGAAAGGAGGGGCTATGTTATACGGATTGCTTTCATGCGCGGTTTTGCTCTGGATCATCTCGTCGGCGGTTTCCGCCGTCCAGAAGACCTTGACGCTTCCTGCCGGTACGGGATACGCCATACTGGCGATTGAGGCGCTTCTGCTGATCGGATGTATCGTGTTCGCGATTGCGCTTTTCCGCCGGCTGTTCAAAACCGTGATCCGGTTTGATCAGATTGCCGAACCGGAAGACGCGGCGGGACGCGCCGAGACGCGGGATCGGCTGCTCAATCGATATGTTTTGAAGATGCCGCCGTCCGAAACGTATGTCGCGCAGTTTCCCGAGGAGGGCGGTTTAAGGGAATCGGTCAAGGAGTCGCTTCGCGTATTGACGGGGACGGAACCGGAACTCCCGCCGGACGTGTGGCTGGCGGAGTTCAAAAAGTTCCAGGGACTGCAGGACAGATTGGCGAAACAGCGGATTCGGGCCTATGCGAAATGGGTGGCGATCAAGACGGCGGTGAGTCCGTGGAAGATAGTGGATATGATCGCGGTTTTCTACAACAGTTCGCGGATGGTTTACGATCTGGCATTGATCTACAACAAAAGCATCACACGGGTCCGTGCCGCCAGACTGGTTTTCGCGTGGTTCGTGAACCTCTACATTGCGGGCCAGATCGGTGACATCACCGAATCCGCCGCCGAGACAGGCATGGACTTCATGGCCGAATTGGGATTGACGAATCTCGCCTCGAAGATCGCCGGGAAGTTCATTGGGAAGTTCGCGGAGGGCGGTTTGAATGCCTTCTTGATTTATCGCTTGGGACACATGGCGATGCGGGAGTTCCATGCGTTGTCAGTCGCCGTGGATACCCGCCGTTCGAAGCAGTTTCTGATCGGACCGGTGCGGAACCTCATCACAAAACATTAGGTGCGAGGGTTGGCCGCGAAACGGCCGATCGTCGACATCGCCTGAAAGGAATGAGAAATGAAAAGCATATTAGCGGTTGTGGCGATTGGGTGTGTGGGGATGGCACTGGGCGCGATTCCTCCCGCGCCTTCCGTTGAGGAGCCTGCCGTTCCGTATCCGCACTGGATGACGCTGGATACGGATGCGGCGGTGGCGAAGCGTGTACAACCGATGAAGGGGACGGTACCCGCGCGGTTTCTCGCGCCGGGTGTCCTTGAACTGCCGGTCCATTTCACCGACAATCCGGTTGAACGGGCCAATTGGGATGTCCAAGTGCCACTCGACCTTCAGGTCGCGGAAGGAATCCAATTCGATTTTTACTGCGAGGACCTTTCGCCCTTTTCCTCCTTCTCACTCTATTTCAAAAGCGGGGATGGATGGTACAACACAACTTTCTCACCGGAGGCGGCCGGTATCTGGAATCGGATCAACGTGAGCAAGGCGGAGGCAAGGGCCGAAGGTCGGGCTTCCGGGTGGGGTTCCATCTCCGCGATCCGGCTTTCCGGATGGCGGTGCGGCACGAATGACACCGTGTGCGCGATCGCGAATCTCACGCCCGTAGGCGGTCATCCGAAGGTGCTGGTGGTTCGGGCGGAATCGATGGCGGACCGAATGGGTGCCGAGGCATCCGCTTTGTGGCAATATGCCGGGACGGTCTGTTCGACCTTCTCTGCATTGGGTGTGGAGTATGGACAGGTGTCGGATTTGGAGTTGACGGAAACGATACCGGATGAGGTGAAGCTTGTTGTGTTGCCATATAACCCGACAGTTCCCGACCGTGTGGTTGAGGTACTGAAACCGTTTGTGGCGCGCGGTGGGCGTTTACTGGTCTGCTACACGTTACCTGGGAGTGTGGGCTCGCTGATGGGTATGCGGACGGTCGAGTTGGTGCGTCCGCCGCAGGAGGGACGTTTTGCCGGATTCGAACGTGTCGGCGACGGGGTGAAGGGACAGCCCGATTATTCGCCCCAGGCCTCATGGATCGCGTATCTCGCACGCCCGACTGGTAAGGGCGAGACACTGGCGGTCTGGCGGGATGGGCAGGGAAAACGGACCGATTGGCCAGCGATTGTCCGGACCGATGGTGGAATGTTCATCGGACATGTCTGGCTGGGCGGAACCGACGGCGCTCCTGCGAAACTGATGGGGGCGTTGGTCGGCGATCTGATTCCGGAAATTTGGGAAACAAGCGCAAAGCGGGCGTATGGACGGATTGGACAGATCGCCTATGCGCGGAATGTCGAGCAGTTGCGTGGGAACCTTCCCGAAACCCTGCCGCCCGCAAGCGGAATGGCATGGCGGAAGATGGAGACACTGCGGGATGAGGCTCGCCGGAAAATCGAGGCGAAGGAGTGGGAAGAGGGCATTGCCTTGAGCGAGGAGGCCGCCCGTGAGGCGGAACGCGCCTGGATGGCGGCCCAGCCGGTTCGCCGAGACACTTTTCGCGGCTTCTGGTGTCATAGCGCGTGGGGGCTGCCGAACCGGGATTGGGACGCTTCGATCCGTTTCTTAAAAGAGAACGGTTTTAATGCGATTCTGCCGAATTTCAGTTGGGGCGGGGTAGCATTTTATCCCTCAGAGCATCTGCCGGTCTCGCCCAGTCTGGAGAAGCGGGGAAATCCCGTTGAGGCGTGTCTGGCCGCCTGCAGGAAATATGGTGTGAAGTGCCACATTTGGAAGGTCTGCTGGAATCTGGGCGGGTATGCGCCGCAGGCGTTCGTAGACCGGATGGCGGAAGAGAAGCGGACGGCGGTCCGCTTTAACGGCCAGCGGACACCGCGCTGGCTCTGTCCGTCTGATCCCCGCAACCGCGATTTGGAGATCGCCGCAATGGTTGAATTGGCGCGTTTCCCGACAGACGGAATCCATTTCGATTATATCCGCTATTCCGATTCCGACACCTGTTTCTGCGATGGCTGCCGGGAACGGTTCGAGCGGCAGATCGGACGGCCGGTCGAGCGTTGGCCGCAGGATGTCCGGAGTGATCCGAAACTGGCGGAAGCGTGGCAGGCTTTCCGGTGTGGAAACATTACGGCGGTTGTCGAAGCGGTCCACCGGCAGGTCAAGGCCGCGAACCCGAAGATGTCGATTTCAGCGGCGGTCTTCAGAAATCCCCAGGCCGATCCCCGCTCGGTTGCCCAGGACTGGTCGATGTGGTGCCGGAACGGATGGCTGGATTTCGTTTGCCCGATGGACTATGTCGATTCCCCGCATCTCTTTCGAAATGCCGTCATCATGCAGCGGCAGGCTGTCGGTCGTGTGCCGGTCTATCCCGGGATCGGGCTTTCCTGTTGGAAGAATCCCGATGACGCGGTCAATCTGGCTCTCCAGATTCAAGCGGCCCGTTCGGCGGGAGCCGAGGGATTCACGGTCTTTAATTTCGATGGCCATGCCGAACGGGTTTTGCCGATTCTCCGGCATGGGCCAGTGCGCGATGACTAGATGGGGCTTTTTCCCTGTTCCAATCCGCGGCATTTTGTGATACATTAAAGACATCGTTGAAGGTGGCTTTTTCGAAGGGAGACGTGAAGATGGGACAGATTGTTGTCTTGGGCAGTACGAATACGGACATGGTGATCAAATCGGCGCGGATTCCCGCGCCGGGCGAGACGATTTTGGGCGGCCGTTTTTACATGAATCCCGGCGGCAAAGGGGCGAACCAGGCGGTCGCGGCGGCGCGGTTGGGCGGTGACGTGGTCTTCATCGCGAAGGTGGGGAACGATCTGTTCGGACGGGAATCCGAGGCCTTGTTCAAGCGGGAGGGCATCAAGCCCGCGCTGTTTGTGGATCCTGACGCGGCATCCGGAACGGCGCTGATTATGGTGGATGACCACGGGGAGAACTGCATCTCCGTCGCGTTGGGTGCGAATGGCACGCTGTCGCCAGATGATATTGCCGCTCAGCGAGAGAAGATCGAAGGAGCGACGGCGCTCCTGATGCAGTTGGAAACCCCGATTGAAACGGTGTTGACGGCCGCGCAGTGGGCGGCGGCGAAGGGGGTTCCGGTCATTTTGAATCCCGCGCCTGCCTGTTCCCTTCCAGATGCACTCTTCCCATGCCTTTCGCTGATCACGCCGAACGAGTCGGAGGCGGAGTTGCTGACCGGTATCCGGGTGACGGATGAGGATTCCGCAAAACGGGCGTCTGCGGCTTTGCGAGCGAAAGGGTGCGCGAAGGTGATCATCACGCTTGGATCACGTGGTGCGTTTGTCGATGACGGCGTGACGACGGAAACCGTTCCGGCAATCCGGGTTGATGCGGTTGACGCAACGGCGGCGGGAGATGTCTTCAGCGGTGCTTTGACGGTGGCGGTGACAGAAGGGAAATCCCTTCGGGAGGCCGTGGATTTCGCTTCTCAGGCCGCGGCGATTTCGGTGACGCGGATGGGGGCGCAACCCTCGATCCCGTATCGGAAGGAAGTGACAAAGTAAGGGACACATCCCTGCAAAGGCCGGGGGCACATCCCCCGAACCCTCATTCAGTTTCTTAGGTAAAGGAGGTATGCAATGTTGTATGTGACAAATTACGCGTTGGCGGTTGTGTTCTGTGTTGTGACGATGTTCTGCTGGGGTTCGTGGGGAAACACCCAGAAGCTGGCAGGGAAGACCTGGCGTTATGAGTTGTTTTACTGGGATTATGTGATCGGGGTGTTGCTCTTCGCGCTGATTTCGGGTCTGACCTGCGGAAGTATGGGTAACGCTCCGGCATGGGGGTTTATTGCCAACCTCAAACAGGCGTCGATGGCCAATATCGGGAGCGCGTTTCTGGGCGGTATTGTCTTCAATGCGGCGAATATCCTGCTGGCAGCGGCGATCTCGATCGCGGGGATGTCGGTGGCCTTCCCTGTCGGTATTGGGTTGGCGCTGGTGCTTGGTGTGATTGTGAACTATATCGGTGAGCCGAAGGGAAACTCCGTGATGCTCTTCGCGGGTGTCGCGCTGATCGTCGTCGCGATCCTGATGAACGCTTTCGCCTATAAGCTGAAAGAGGCGGGAAGCGGAAAGTCGGTGACGGCGAAGGGGTTCATCCTCTCCATCGTCAGCGGGACGCTCATGGCTTTCTTCTACCGTTTCATCGCGGCCGCGATGGATATGGAGTTCACGAAAACCGCCCCGGCGGAGGGGATGATGACCCCTTACAGCGCTTTCTTCATCTTCGCATGCGGTATCTTCGTGAGCACCTTTGTCTTTAACGCGATCGCGATGCGGCATCCGGTCGCCGGTGAGCCGATCACCGAGAAGGAGTATTTTAAGGGTGGTTTCCCGATCCATCTGGTCGGTGTGCTGGGCGGTCTCATCTGGGGTCTCGGCAACGGGATCAACTTGGTGGCGGCCGGTCGCGCGGGAACGGCGATCTCCTACGGCTTGGGCCAGGGTGCGACGCTGGTTTCGGCGTTGTGGGGCATCCTGATCTGGAAAGAGTTTAAAGGCGCGCCGAAGGCGACAGGGATGTTGAACCTCGGGATGTTTATCCTCTTCCTCGCCGGACTGGGCTTGATCATCCGTGCGGGAATGTAGGGAAGTTTAAAGCTAAAGGGTTAATAGGTTGGAGGGAATGGGTGGGGCAATGTCCCCGTTGCCCGTTTCCCTTCAACCGTTGAGGTTGAGGAAAGGAGGAACGGATGACGTTCTCAGTGACGGTATGGATATTGATTGGGCTGGGTCTGGCGTTTCTGGAGTTGCTGACGCCGGGCTTCGTGGTTCTGTTTTTCGGACTCTCGGCCATCACGGTCGGGTTGCTGAAACTGCTCTTTCCCGATTTGGGGTTTACGGTCGAGATGCTGATCTTCAGCGGACTTTCAATCGCCTATATTCTCGTCTTGCGGAAATGGGTGAAGCGGATCTTTCTGGGTGACCGATCGGGATCCGAGTCGGAACTGAATGAGTTTGTCGGACGGCAGGCGACGGTTGTCGAAGCGATCGATCCGCCCCGCGAGGGACGGATCGAGGTGAACGGCGCTACTTGGAAAGCGATGGCTGAGCGCGCCCTTCCCGTCGGGCAGACGGTGAAGATCATCGCGCAGGACAACCTGACGCTGAAGGTCGAGGCGGTGGATTGAGGATCCGGAACAATCGGTCCGGTAACATGTGGAAAAGGAAAGGGATAGAAAATGGGTACAGAGATTGTTGTTGTGGTAGTTGCGATTCTTGTGATCGTCACGTTGTGCAAGACGGCGCGGATCGTGCCGCAGAATATGGCGTATGTGGTGGAACGGCTCGGCAAATATCATTGCACCCTGAAGGCCGGGCTGCATTTCCTGTTGCCGTTTGTTGACCGCGTGTCGTATAAGCACTCGCTGAAGGAGCAGGCGATCGATGTTCCGCCGCAGCAGTGCATCACCAAGGATAATATCGCTGTCGATGTGGACGGCATCCTCTATCTTCAGGTAATGGATCCGGCGAAGGCGTCATACGGTATCGGGAACTATCTCTTCGCGACGACCCAGCTGGCCCAGACCACGATGCGTTCGGAGATGGGCAAGATGGATCTTGACCGTTCGTTCGAGGAGCGGACCAACATCAACGCCGCGATCGTCGAGGCCGTTGATAAGGCTTCCGATCCGTGGGGGGTGAAAGTGACCCGTTACGAGATCAAGAACATCACCCCGCCGCAGTCGATCCGAGACGCGATGGAGAAGCAGATGCGCGCCGAGCGTGAAAAGCGGGCGATGATCGCCGAATCCGAAGGTGAGCGCCAGGCGAAGATCAACCGCGCGGAAGGTGAACGCCAGCAGGCGATCGAGCTCTCCGAAGGTGAGAAACAGCGGCGGATCAACGAGGCCGAAGGCCATGCGCGGGAGATTCAGTTGGTGGCCGAGGCGCAGGCGGCCGGTATCCGGCTTGTGGCCGAGTCGATCAGCGCCAAAGGCGGTGCCGAGGCGGTGAACATGCAGCTCGCGCAGGAGTACCTGAAGGAGTTCGGTAACCTCGCCAAGACCAACAACACGATGATCATTCCGACCGATCTGGCGAATGTCGCAGGTGTCTTGAAAGCGGCTTCATCGGTGATCAAAGAGGTGAAATAGGGGTATCGGACGATGACGGTGAAGAAGGTCCTCCTGCTCGCGGCCGCCTTGTCGCTGGGGTTCTCTGTTCAGGCGGAATCATTTGGCGATAGGGTGGTTTGTCGGGACGGGTTGGCGAACGCGCGTAAGGTTTTTGAGCGGACCCGAAAGGGGACGGTGGCCTTTCTGGGCGGTTCCATCACCGAGATGGAAGGATACCGCCCGATGGTTTGCGCCAACCTCCAGAAACGGTTTCCCCAGACCGTCTTCACCTTTATTCCCGCCGGTATCTCCTCGACCTGCTCATCGACGGGGGCGTTCCGTCTGACACGCGACGTTCTCTCGAAGGGACCGGTCGATCTTCTTTTTGTCGAGTTTGCCGTGAATGACGATCAGGACGGCCACTTCTCCCGCGAGACCTGCATTCGGGGGATGGAGGGGATCATCCGTCACGCACGGCTCGCCAATCCGAAGATCGACATTGTGATGACCTTCTTTGTGAATGAAGCGATGCTGGCGACCTACGGCAAAGGCGCGGTGCCGTTGACCGTCTCGGCGCATGGCGCCGTCGCCGAGCGGTACGGTGTGCCGACGGTGAATTTGGCGAAGGAGGTTTCGGACGAGATCGTTTCGGGGCGTTTGACCTGGAAGCAATACGGTGGGGTCCATCCCGCCCCCCACGGGAACGGGATTTGCGCGCGGATGATCGAGGAACTCTTTGACCGCGTGTGGGCGGAACCCGCTGTCGGGCCTCTTACCGATTATCGTCTGCCGATGCCGTTGGATGAGAAGTCGTTCTTTAACGGACGTCTGATTGATCCCCAGACGGCGCAATCCGTTTCGGGATGGAACTGGAGTGAACCGGAGTGGCGGAATCTCAAAGGTTCAAAGCGTGCCACTTTTTGCGGTTTTCCCCACTTCTGGACATCCACCCCTGGGGCGGAAGCAACCCTAGCCTTCACCGGGACGGCGTTCGGGACCTATCTTGTTGCGGGGCCGGATGCGGGATGGCTGGAGGTCAGTCTTGACGGTCAGCCGTTTAAACGGTTCAACCTGTTTCATGCCTACAGTCAATCACTGCACTATCCATGGACGATCCTGTTTGCGGAGACGTTGGTCGATGGAAAACATACGGCGGTGATCCGTTTTCCAGACATTCCTGAAAACCGGGAGAAAGCGGCGCGGCTGATGGCGTTCGCGGCGAACTGAGACGGTAATGAGTGTCAGTTGGATTGATTCATTCAGCGATGCGTTGGCTGCGGCGTTGCCGAAAGGATTGACGCGCGGCGCTTTGCCGGCACTGCCCGGCGCCGCCGCGGCGTTGGCCGGCGTCACGCTGGCGAAGCGTTCCCCTGTCCGGTGCGCTTGGGTGGTGGTGGACGGGAAGACGGCACTGGACCGGGTCTATGCCGATCTCTGCGCGATCGGAAAGTCCGCCGGCATCACCCCTTCCGCCTTCCCACAGGCAATCGAGGAGGATGCCGACACGGCGGGCGCGCGGGCGCAGGTTATCCGATTGATGCGGACACTGGCCGACGATTCTGGATCGTTGCCGTTACCCAATGTGATTGTCGCGCCGGTCGCGGCGATGCTCCAACCTGTCCCCGATCCGGATGCCTTGCGTCAGGCGTCGGTCACCCTGCGTGCCGGTGCCTCGTATGCCTTTGACGAACTGGTCACCCGGCTCTCCGAAACGGGCTACGCCCGGATGACGGAGGTTCAGGAACCGGGGCAGATGGCGGTTCGGGGCGGCGTGCTGGATATTTGGCCCGCCACCGCGAAGACTCCGTGGCGGGCCGAGTTCTTCGGTTCGGAACTGGAGTCCCTCCGGATGTTCGATCCCGCAACGCAACGTTCGATCGAACCGGGGGAGTCGGTCTGGATTCCGCCCTGTTCGGAGACGGCCGCGTTGCGGACACTCACGGTCGCCGAGGTGGTCCCGAAAGGGATCGGTGTGTTGTGGCTGGATCATGAGGGACTGCGTTTCGCGGCGGAGACGGAGGCAGCATGGGAATCACTGACGGGCGCATTTACGGCGAAACAACCTTGGCTGGAACTCTTCAGCGGTGATCCCGCCCCGCCTCGGATGCCGACTGTCGATTTCCCGATAACGGTGGTGCCGGGACTTGCCGAATTGGGCGCGGATGTGGCGCGCCATCCTGAACTGTTGACCCAGGCGCGGCGTTCCCTGCTGAACACCTTTATTGAGCAGGGGAAGGCGGGAATCTCGATCTTTCTCTGCGCCGATACGGCGGGCACCTGTGAACTGCTGTTGCGGGAGGTGGACGGCTGCGCCGGGATCGCAGTCCGGAAGATGGCGCTTTCAGGCGGATTCGCGTTGCCGGGATGTGTCGTGGCGGCGCAACCGGATCTGTATGCCGTCAGCAAGCGGAATCTGAGACGGACCACCTCGTTCATGGCAACGCCGAATGTCGGTCAGCGGATTGAACAGGCGGCCGATCTGGAGCCTGGCGATTATGTGGTCCATGTCGATTACGGGATCGGCCGGTTTTTAGGTTCGACCGAGATTGAGGTTGACGGAGTCCGGTCCGAGGTTTTCACGATCGAATACGCGGGTGGGGCCCGGCTTCATGTTTCGGTAACCAACGCCCATCTCCTGAGCCGGTATGTCGGCGTGGCGGGTCATCCGGTCAAGCTCCATACGCTGAGCGGAAAACGATGGACCAAGGAGAAGGCTGACGCCGAACGTGCGGTTCAGGATCTGGCGGGAACGTTGCTGGAGACCCAGGCTCGCCGGCAGGTTATGACCGGCATCGCTTTTGATCCCGACCCGATGTGCATGCGCGAGTTCGAGGCCGATTTTCCCTATCAGGAGACGGTCGATCAGGAACGGGTCATTCAGGCGATCAAAGAGGATATGGCCTTACCGCGTCCCATGGATCGGCTGGTTTGCGGCGATGCCGGATACGGCAAGACGGAGGTCGCCATGCGGGCCGCCTTCATTGCGGTGATGAACGGGAAACAGGTGGCGGTCTTAGTGCCGACAACCGTTCTTTCCGAACAGCACTATGAGACTTTTTGCGACCGCATGGCACCGTATCCGGTCCGGATCGCGGTCGCCAACCGTCTCCACTCCGCCTCCTCCCGCGAACGGGCCTTCCGTGAGGCGGCGGAGGGGAAGGTGGACATTCTGATCGGCACGCATGCCCTGCTCTCCGACCGGTTGGCATTCAAGGAATTGGGACTGCTGATCATCGACGAGGAACAGCGTTTCGGGGTGGCGCACAAGGAAAAGTTAAAGTGTCTGCGGCAGGTGGTGGATGTTTTGACGCTCACTGCGACGCCAATTCCCCGGACGCTTTATATGAGCATGACCGGCGCGAGGGATATGAGCCTTTTGCAGACACCTCCCCGCGAACGGGTTCCGGTCGATACGCGGGTGGTCCGGGATACGGATTCCGTTTTGCGGCAAGCGATCCTCCAGGAGGTTCAACGTGGGGGACAGGTCTATTTTCTCTACAATCGGGTGATGACGATCGAGATCATGCGGGCGCGTCTGGAACGGCTAATGCCGGAGATCCGGATCGCGGTGGCGCACGGGCAGATGCCGCCGGAATCGCTCTCAAAGATCATGTCCGCATTCGGTTCGGGCGAGATCGATGTCCTGCTCTGTACGACGATTGTCGAGAGTGGATTGGATATCCCGCGCGCCAACACGATGATCGTCCACCGGGCGGACCGGTTCGGTATCGCCGAACTCTACCAGCTTCGGGGACGGGTGGGTCGTTCCTCCGTCAAAGGTTTCTGTTGGCTGCTGTTGCCGGAAAACGGATTGGTGGATGCGGAGGCACGGGAACGGATTGCCGCGTTACGGAAACACAGCGGACTCGGCGCGGGATTCAACCTCGCCCTGCGTGACCTGGAGATTCGCGGATCGGGGAATCTGTTGGGTGCCGCCCAGAGCGGACACATCGCGGCGGTCGGGTTCGGGTTGTACTGTCAGCTGCTCAAACGGACGATCGCCCGGATGAAGGGGGAGAAACCGCCGCTTCTGGTCGATGTCGAACTGGACCTCGATTTCCTTGAATTTTCCCCGGGAATGATCGATCCCGTGCGGTCGGCCTGTCTGCCCTACGGCTACATGGAGGATGAGGGACACCGGATGCTCTTCCATCGCCGCTTGGCGGAGGTCACTTCGCCAAAAGAAATGAACGATTTTGTGCGGGAATTGACCGATCGCTACGGACGTCCGCCCGAGGCGGTCCGCCGCCTGATCAAGATGGCGACGTTGCGGATCTTGGCGGCGGAACGGCGGATCGGCCGGATAGAGACCCGGGATAACCGGATCCTGCTGTACGGCCGCCGTACCCGTTTCCCGGTCGAGATTTCCGGTCATCTCCCCGTTTTGACCGGCAAAACGGCCGATCAGCGGCTGGCCTGCATTGAAAAAGTGCTGAAAGCGATCAACGTTCCGTCGTGAAGAGATGGCGTTCCCATCTTCCCATGCGGTAGGGTTTGACTTTTCCGTGAACCGCCTGTCTGGATGTTACGTTTCATCCAATAACGATGAAAACAGGTATCCATACGATTTTCCGGCTGGGAATGGCGGTCTGTTTGCCGTTTTGGGCGGCGTTGGGTCAGTCTGCGGACCCGACGCGGTTGACTGCGCCCGTGGCGGATCTTCTGAAGGAGCAACTGGCCACATTCCGTTCGCTTGAGTTGCAGGGGCTGGTCTGCGCGGACTGTACAAACGGCGTCGCGATGGTCAGGAACAAGGGTGGCGAACCGACGGTGGTCCGGACCGGGAGTGTCTTATCCTTGATGGCGGGCGATATTCCATTTCGCGTGACGGTGACGGATGTGACGGACGAGGGGATCGGGCTGTTCGCTGACGGGCTTGACGAGTCATTACGGATACCGGTCGCCTTTGCCCGGAAAGCGGCGCGTTCCGCGGTCACACCGCCCGCAGGAAGCCTCCGCTACGTGGAATTCGACCAAATGCCCTTGCGGCAGGCGTTGAAAATGTTGGCCGACCAAAGCCAACGGAACTACATCTGTTCGGAGGAGGCGGCGCAGACGAAAATCTCCCTCTTTCTGCGTGACATCCCCGTTCAGGATCTGATTGAGGAACTGTGCAAGAGCCACGCGCTGTGGTATGCGGACCGTAAAGGCGATTCGGGGAGCGTCCGCATTCTGACCATGCGGGAGTTTCAGGAGAATCTCGCCTCGTTCCAGCAGGATGAACAGAGCGAGACCTTTACCCTTCTTTATCCCAATGTGACGGAAGTGGGCATGATCCTCTTGGGCCTTTACCGTGACCGCGTGGTCTTTTCACTGGGGGATCAAGACCTTCAGGAGGATGATCTCTCCGATCTCTCCCGCCGGTTTGACCGGTTCAATGCGATGAGTCGCGCAGCGAATTCCGATTTGATGGGCGAGTTCAGCCTTCAGAACACCTATTCGGTGAGCGGACGGAGTTCCCGGCGCAGCGGCGTGTATACGCTGTCGCGGGACGGCGGGCTGGAGCAGGTGTTGCGGCGGGACCAAACGTTGAAACCGCTCCATGCGGAAGATGCCGCGAATATCCAGAAGGCGATCGAATCGGGTGGCGCCACGAATCAGGTTGGGGCGGCGGCCGGTGCGGTCGATGCCTACCGGAACAATCTGCCCCCCATTTATGTAACCGCATCACGCCGCAACAACATGTTGATTGTCAGGACGAGCGATCCGCGCGTGATGGAGGATATCCGCGCCCTGGTCAAACGGATTGACCAACCGACACCGATGGTCCTGCTGGAGATGAAGATCATCGAGTTGACCTTGGATGATGATTTCAACACCATCGTCGATTACACGGCGGAAGGCAATTTCAATACAGGCGGGAATGAGCACCATACCGTCTGGAACACGGCGAACCGGGCTGGCCAGCGGATTGCCGACGCGATGACCTTCCAAATCGTCAACAAGGCCTTGACGGCCCGGTTGCAGGCGTTGCAGGAGCGAGGTAACACGAAAGTCCTCGCGACGCCCACGCTCCTGACCGCCAACAACGAGGTCTCCCAGCTCTTTATCGGCAAGGAGGTGCCGATCACCCGGAGTGTGGAGAGCTCGACGGTGATGACGGAGAACAACGTGGTGGCGATGCCTGAGACAACCGTGGCGTTCGAGCGGATCGGAACCCAGCTGCTGGTTACGCCGAGTATTAACGCCGACCGGACCGTGATGCTCCGCCTGCTTCAGCAGAATTCGGATATCGCCAGTGAAAAGGGAAGCATCCCCGTTTTGAACGCCAATCAAGGCGAGGTGAACAATATCCCGGTGGACATCGTGGAGTCGAGAAGCGTGACGGGTACCTTTATGGCTAAAGACCAGATGGCGATCGCTGTCGGGGGATTGATCCGGGAATCCCACTCGGAGAAGAAGTCCGGCATTCCGATCCTGATGGACATTCCCTATCTCGGATGGTTTTTCCGCAGTACGCAGATCGTCAAGACGCGAACCGAATTGTTGATCCTGATTACCCCGCATGTGATCTCCACTCCGTCCGAAAGCGAGGCGGCGACAGCGAAGGTTCTTCAGAACGCCAAGACCCCTGATGTGAATCCCTATATTCCCGAAGAGAAGGCGAATCCAGAAATCAAGGAGCAGCGCGAATGGCGGGTCAAACTTTCTCCTTAACTTCTGTCCGAAGCGGGTTCACGCTGATCGAAATCGTGATCGTCCTCTTCATCCTGGCGCTGTTGGCGATGCTGGCGGTACCGCGTTATGACCAGACGATGGAGAAAACGAGACGGGTCGCGGCGCAACACGATCTAAACCTGTTGAGGGACGCTTTCTGCGGAGCGGAGGGCGGTTATCTGGCCGATATGGAGACGATTCCCGGTTTCACGCCGGTCAATCCGCTGGCAGACGAACGACGGTTTGAGTGCCTCAATCTCCGAGTCCATAATCTCTTTTGTCCCAGTAACCTCCAGAACCGGACGGAACTGCAGGTGTGGCGCGAGAACCACCTGGAACTGCCGATTTCCTCATATACGTACGACGAGCAGGCGAAACGGGGGTGGCGCGGACCCTACCTGCAAGGCGGACGGACAATGGAGACAACCGGCCCCGCGAAGGGTTCGCGTCCGCCACCCCCGCCGATGGAGGAAGGGCGGCCACGTCCGACCCGTTTTCCCCGGCTCGGCCGCTTCCCCGGTCCCGATGAACGGCGGTTTGATCATGACCAGACCTTTTTCGAACGGGGTTTCTACCGGATCAACGATGTGGTTCCCGGTTCAAGCGACTACGGGTTTATCGGCGAGTTTGCGCTGGCGGATCCGTGGGGCAATCCCTATGTCCTGCAGATTCCCGCGCCGGAAGCCTTCCCGTCTTCGATGCGTCCAACGGCGCCGCTGGACAAGGCATTCGCCCGGTTGCGCTGGCGATACGCCCGCCTCGTATCGGCGGGTCCGGACGGGATTCTCTCCACGCCGCGCGATCTCTGCGCGGGGCGTCAAAGCGATTCCCTCTCCGCGCGCGGCGATGACCTGGTTCTCTTTCTGAACCGTGCCGATGAGGAAAAGAAACTGGAGGATCAATGATGCGGATAGACCTCCATACGCCAATCGACAGCCGGAAAGGGTTCACGCTTCTTGAACTTGTGATCGTCTTGGGCATCCTGTCGGTCTTGACGATGCTTCTGACCCGTTCATTCACCGAGAAACAACATGAGTTGCGGGTTGAGCGATCCAACCGGTTGCTGGAGACGCTTGATCGAGCGATTGCGGGAGACCGGTGGGGGAATGGGGGACTGAACGGTTCGAATCCGTGCTTTGTGGGGGATATGGGACGTTTGCCGCGCGCGGTAACCAATGTGGCGGATGAGACGATACTGACCTTGGCCGAGTTGGTCCGTCAGCCGGAAGCCGCCGCACCCTTCGGTGTTTATCCCGCCGTTCCATTCTGCCGGGCCGCGCAGGCGCAAGGAATTGTCCCGCTTCCGATGGATGAGCGGGTTTTCGTTCCAATGGGATGGCGGGGGCCCTATCTCCAACTGCCGCCCGGAATGCGGGAACCTTTCGTTTATGACGGGTGGGGAAATGCGATGGTTTCACAGAACACCTCCCTTGCCGGCCTGCCCGATCCGGATGCCGGTTTGCTGCCAAGCCGGTTGCTGGCCGAAACGTGGGCCGATGATGAGACCGATTCGCCGAGCGCGCAGACAGCGACCAACGGAATGCCAATCGCCTTCATCCGCCATCTGGGAGCCAATGGGCTCTCCTCCCGGACAGAAGGGATCGAAACGGGCTTTGACCGCGACGTCGTGATCGCGCCGGTCTCGAACGCCTTCACGGATGTGGTGTCCGGTTATCTCCGGTTTGCCGCTTCCGCGACCGGTGCGGTGGTCCGGATCTACGGTCCGCCCCCCGCTGTCACCGACGATGTGGATGCCCGTCGCCCGATGGTTTGGGAATGGCGGCAGACCGGTGTTTGGGAAGCTGGAGAGGTGATTCCCTTCACGATCTCGAATCGGCTTGAGCGGATGACGGCCGGATTGAGGATGTTGCGCGCGTCTGCATTCGGGAATGGCTCGGACACCCAATACAGTATTCCGATCCAACTGATCTTGACGCCCGGCACAACGGTTGTGCCGCAAACCCTTTCATTGGAACAGCGTACGCCATGAGCCACATGACACCCACAGACCTGTTTTTCTCGTTGCGGGATCGTTTCTGGCGCGTGGATCTGACACGTCCGGGCGATGACGCGATTACCGCCGCATACCGTCCGGATGGCTCTTCCGTGAGTGATGGAATGACGGCATTGTTTGCGGGCGTGAAGCGGCGTTCGGTCCTGATCTTTCAGGGCGATGCGTGGTGTCAGACACTTGATTTGGCCTCGGCCCAGATTGACGGTCTTCCGGACAGGGAGAAAGAGACGGCGTTGGCGTTTGAGGCGGAGACGTTTTCAGGGCTCTCCCCAGCGGCATCATCATGCGCCTGGTCGGTTACCCCCGCTCGGAACGGGATGGTATCATGCACGATTCTTCAGGTGCCGACGGGCGAGGTACAGGCGATTATCGCGTGTTGCAGACGGTGCAACCTCCTCTTCGCGGGGATCTCGCATCCCCTCTTTCTTTCCGATAGCGATGCGGCGTTCACCGGAGATGTGACGGAAGAGACGGTGAGGGGCTGGCGGGATCGGTTTGCCCAGATGAAAACGGTGCCGCGAATCCTCCCCGTATCCGCCTCCTCATCAGCCGCAACCGGGATCTATCTGAGCGCTTTCCTTCTCGCGCTTTTGGCTGTCGCCATCAGCTGGTGGTTTGACGGGAAGCAACGGCGTGAACTTCGCCGTCTGACAGAAACCGATCGTACGCTCGCCGTCTTGCAGCAACAACAGGCGAACAAGGGTAAAAGGTTACAGGCGATTGAGAACGAACTGAAAACGGCAGAGAGTGAACACGCCATCCGAATGGAACAAGTCAAGAACCTTCAGATGGCGCGGCAAGCGATGGCGTTTCTCTTTTCTGCAATCACCGATCATTGTCCCAAAGAGATGATGATCCGGCGGCTTGAACCGGATGGGCCCTTTGGATTGAAGGTTGAGGGATTGTGCGTGAAACGGGAGGCTGCGGATACGTTTCTGGTTACGTGCGGCAAGACGCTTGCGGAACGCGGTTGGCGGATCCAGCCGGAAGCGATGGTCGCGCGGCGGCAGACGAAAGAGGGCGGGCCGTGGCTCATCGTCTTTCGAATGATACCGCCATTTGCCGAAACGGATTCCCGTTCCGCAATCCAACAGGGGGAGGGATTCTAAATGACGCTTTCTGTACGGGACAGATGGATCCTTCTGTTATTACCTGCGCTCTCGATCCTCTTCTGCTACTTTTTTTACGTGGGCAATCCCCTTCGGAAAAAAGTTGAATCGCTTCAGAAGAAAGTGGCCTCATATGGCGCGGATGCGGATGGTCTGCGGATACGTATCAAACAGACCGAACGAAGTGTGGAAGAGGCGGAGGCGCGTCGGGACACCTTCATTGAACGCCGGGTCAAAGAGGAGGCTGAACTGGGGGATAAGCGGCGCTGGGATCTTTCGCAGTCCGCAGAGGCGCGCTTCCAACAGGTTGCCCAACAGCTTGAGGCGGCCAAGTTGCAGCTGCTCTCCGCCCGGCGGGTTGAAAAGGATCTTCCCGCGATGGGCGTCTTTACGCGCGCCTTGACGGGATTCGCCCAATGGACACTTCATGTCCGGGGGGCATTCCCGCAATTTCACGCCTTTCTTTCCGCCACGGCTGAAAGCGGGTGGGGGGTGCCGCTCACGGTTCGCCTGCTTCCCGCAAGCGAACCGTGCAACGCCGCCGAATGGGAAATGACCATCCTGCTGTAGGATCGCCGAAGGGTTAGACCTTCGAGGTCCCATCGGTCGGGATGACCAACGCGGCGGGAGCCGATGTCTTCTCGGTGGAAACGGGTTTCGGTGAACGAAGCGCCAACATTCCCCAGGCTACCAGTGAAGTCACAAGACCGACGATGGCACCGATCTTCAACCACTCCAGAAAGGCGATATGGGCATGAGCGCGCTTTTCAAGCAGACCCAGTGCGACGAGGTTCGCGGTTGAGCCGATCGCCGTGATATTCCCGCCGAAACAGGCGCCGAAGAGCAAAGCCCACCAAAGAATCTCGTAGGTTTTCGAGATCTCGACAAGCGACTGGATGACCGGGGTGAAGGCCGCCACGAAGACGATGTTGTCGACGAAGGCCGATCCGACGGAAGCGATGCCTACCACGAAGGGGATCATCGCGTTCGCGCCGCCGCTCACGGCGTTGCTCAGCTGATGCGCCAGCAGTCCGGTGACGCTCTTACCTGTGACGGGACCGCCCATTGCCAGGCTGCCTGAAATTGCAAACAGCAGCATAAAGAAGAGTAGCGTCCACCATTCGACATCATGTTCGACATAGTGGCGCGCCCGATTCGGACGGCAGATCATCAGGAAGCCCGCGATGATGAGCGGGGTGATGATCAGAAAAGGGGTGTCCGCGATGTTGAGCCCCAGCGACTCCTCGATCTGATGGTGGAACGCGATGATCACGACGGTCGAAACCAACACGCAGAGACCGCGTTTGTGCGGGATGCGGACCATCGGCCCCAACCCCTTGTTCTGGTTCCGGTGTTCCTGCATACGCTGGGACATCTCGGCGATCGGCTTGCGGAACCAGAAGAGCAGGAGAATCACGGTCGCAATGAGGCAGACAAAGGCAACCGGCAACGCCCCCGTCAGGAAGGTGGCGAAAGTGAAGTGCGCTTTCGTACCGATCAGAATTCCGACCGGATTTCCCAACATGGTCGACGCGGAACCGATATTGGTCGCCAACACGGCAGTCAGAACGAAGGGTGTGGACTTGATCTTCAGCGTGTCGCAGACCTGGAAGACCAGCGCCAGAATGACAACAATGGAAGAGACTTCATCCACCACACTTGACAAAAGCGCAGAAAGACCGCAGAGGATGATAGTGAACGAGAGCCCCGTCATGTTCTTCCGGCTGATGATGGCCTGGATGATCCACGTCAGGAACCCCAAGTCCTTGAGCGCGCCGACAATGATCATCATGCCGACAAGAAAGAAGATGACCCCCAGGTCGGTGCGTTCCAATACCTGTGGCAAGGTCATCGTCTTGGTACCGACCAACACAGCCACCCCGATGAAGGCGGCCGCGACGCGGTGTTCCCAAAAGAAGATGGTCGTGCAGATGACCGAGATAAAGGTGCAGATGGAGACGGTATGCGTGGTCTCCTGCGCGATCCCCATCGCGCGGGTTCCCCAGCCGACGAGGGCGGTGATGCCGATCATCGTGCAGATTTTGAGAACGATTTTGGTCCGGTTGTTTTGGACGGTTTCACTGCTCATGGTGTGCTTTTACTCGCGGAAGATTTTGTTCAGGAATTGGGGAAGACGGATAATGCCGATCAGCTTCTTGCCGTTCAGCACATAACAGGTCGAGACGTTACGGTTCGTCATCTGGCTCGCCACCGAGATGGCGGGATCGGACATTTGGACGGAGGCGAACTCCTCCGAGAGGATGTCCGAAAGCCAGGTGTTCTCCTCGTTGCGGAGGACGTTGGCGAACGGCTGGAAGTTGATGATCGGGGAGAGGTCGTCCATCCAGAGCAGGTAGTCCGGCAGGCAAACCTTCAGGAGCGCCTTCGCGCTGACGATGCCGATCATGTCGCCATCCCGGTCGAGAACAGGGATTTCGCTGATCTGTTTGGAGATGAAGCAGTCGATCGCAGCTTTCAGGCTATCGTTCTTACGGAGGAAATCGAACTGGGTGTTCATGATGTCCGTCGCGCAGACATAATCGGGCAGGACCGTGCCGCCGCGTTCAAAATAGCGGAAAACCTCTTCGGGCGTGGTGAGGGCGGCGATCCGGTTCGCTGCATTTTCCCCGTGTGCGATCACGGAAACCGCCTTCAGAAACTGAAGGTAGAGCGCGGGCTGGTCGGTCGGGATAAGAACCAGCATGATCAGATGGACCGGTGGCTTGTCGTCGGCGAAAACGACACCGTCGCGGGTGGTCGCCAGGCTGACGTAGGGACGGTCCAGGTTGTCGACACGCGCATGGGGGATGGCGATGCCGTTGGCGACCACCGTATCGACGACACGTTCACGGTCGATGACCGCCTGGTAGTACTCTTCCGTATGAATGCCGTGTGCGGCGGCAATTTGTTTCAGCATTTTCCGGATCAGATCGTCCCGCGTCAGCCCCTCCTGATGGATCAGCACATTATCCGCGCTGAGAAAAGAGGAGAGGTGGAGGCTCAATTTGGCCGGCGCCTGATTCTTTTTCATCCCTTTTTAACTCCAATCACCCTTGGAAAACGCCTTAAAATATACCAAAACGGGGGGCTTGAAACAATCAGAAAGTTGGAACGGACACTTCCCGAACGGGGTCCTTTACCGCTTTGACCCCACCGAAGGGAGGAAGGACAAGGTTCGACGGAAAAACCGCTAAAATCCGTCTGACTGCTGGACTTTCAAAGGGGGGTGTGCCATAATATCAACACTGTGATTTTTTGGTTCACTCAACTCTGAAAGGATGCGTGTTGTTAAAATGGCGAGTAACGTGTATATCAGTTCGATGAAACCGAACTTGAAACCGAGGCAGCTGAATCTGGGTAAGATTCCCGAGTACCAGTACGCGGGAAACTTGAAAAAAGAGCTGGCTGCCGGGACGATCACGCCCGCGCAGGCGGTCGATCTGCTTGAGGACATGTTGACTGTGCGCGAGTTTGAAGAGATGATCGTCAAACTCCGTTCCGGCGCCTATGATGCCTGCAAGGGTTATCAGTACCGCGGTCCGACGCACGTTTCAATCGGTGAGGAGGCGACGGCGGTGGGCTGCTGTTCCGCCATCGCGTACAACGATTTCATCACCTCGACCCATCGCGGCCACGGCCACTCCATCGCGAAGGGGTGCCAGTCGATCCGTGGCATGAGCGTGGAAGAGCTGAAGGCCCGTGTGCCTGATTGCGCCTCCACCAAGAAAAAGGAACTGATCGAGGCAGCGCTGGAGGCCCATGTCTACCGGGCGATCGCCGAGCTGTTCGGCAAAGAGGACGGCTACTGCAAGGGGCGCGGCGGCGGGATGCACATCGCCGATTTCAAGGCCGGCCACTTGGGCGCGAACGCGATCGTGGGCGGCGGTGTGCCGATCGCCACCGGCGCGGCGATGAGCTCACGCTATTTCGACACCGGGAAGGTGATCTGCTGCTTCGCGGGCGATGGCGCGTACGCCAACGGCGTGGTGTTAGAGTCCCTCAACTGGGCCGGCATGGGACAGTTCACCGATCCGACCTACACAAAGCATCCGTTCGGGCTCCCGATCGTCTATGTGATCACGAACAACCACTACGGATTCACCGGCAAGATCGATGGTGAGGTTGCCGGCGTTTCGTGCGTGGCGCGCCGCGCGGCCGGTTTCGCGGAGAACAACATGCATGCTGAGGTGGTCAACGGCATGGATATTCTCGCTTGCCGTGACGCGATGCGCCGGGCGGCTGAACTCTGCCGCGCGGGCAAGGGTCCGGTCATGCTTGAGCTTGACACCTACCGCAACTATGGCCACTCCCTCGGCGATCCGCGTAACGAATACCGCTCCAAGGAGGAAGAGGCGGAGTGGAAGGCGCTTGATCCGATCGCGAATCTGGAGAAGCAGTTGCTGGAGAACGGTTGCATCTCGAAGGCGAAGCTGGATGCGCTGAAGGCGAAGGTGGCGGATCGCAACGCCCGCATGGCGGCCAAGGCCGCGTGGGCGGCGGATCCCGATCCGGCGGATGTGATCAAATACATGTACACCGATACCGTCGCCGATACGGTTCCGGAAGCGTTCGCGAACGTGAAGCCGGATGCCGACCTGCCGGTGGTCAAGCGGACCGAGGACGGCCAGATCACGTATAAGGACGCGGTGAAGTCGGCGTTGATGGAGGAGATGATCCGCGATAAGCGTGTCGTTCAGTGGGGCGAGGATATCGCCGAGTACGGCGGCGCGTTCAAGGTGACCAAGGGGTTGATCGAGTCCTTCGGGCGTGACCGCGTGTTCAACGCCCCGATCTCCGAAGCCTGTATCTGCGGTACCGCGGTGGGCGCGTCGATGACGGGGCTCCGTCCCGTTGTTGAGCTGATGTACATGGATTTCGGTTTGATGGCCTCGGATCAGATCTCGAATCAGGCCGCGAAGTGGCACTACATGTCCGGTGCCAGCATTGAGGTCCCGTTGGTCTACCGCGCCTCGGTCGGCGGTGGCAAGGGCTACGGCGGCCAGCACTCCCAGACGCTGGAGTCGATGTTCGCCCATATCCCCGGTCTTTATGTGGTCTATCCCGCGACGCCGTATGACGCGAAGGGAATGCTGAAATCCGCGATTCGTGACAACAATCCGGTGATGTTCATCGAGTCGCAGATTCTCTACAACACCAAGGGCGTCGTTCCCGAAGAGGAGTATCTGGTGCCGCTGGGTAAGGCGGACATCAAACGCGCCGGTGACCAGGTTACGCTGGTGACGTGGGGCCCGATGCTCTTCGAGGTCCTGAAAGCGGCCGATCAACTCGCCGCTGACGGCATCTCGGCCGAAGTGGTCGATATCCGCTCGCTTGTCCCGCTGGATATGGAGACGATCCTCGCCTCCGTCCGGAAGACCGGACATTGCGTGGTTGCCAGCCACTGTGTCGATATCGGCAGCTTCACGGCGGAAATTGCGTCGCGGATCATGGCCGAGGCGTTCGATTCGTTGGACGCGCCGGTGGTGCGCGTGGGCGCGAAGAACGGTATCGCTCCGCAGGCTTACTCGCTGGAGCATGCCTTCCTGCCGCATGACACCGATGTGGTGGCTGCGGTGAAGTCGCTCTTCTGATGCACCGTTTCGCCGCTTGACGGCGGAAGAAAGGATGATGGCCCGATGCGCGATGATGATCTGACGATCAAGCGTGTCGGGCCTTCCTGTTATGCCTGTGTTCGAGCCCATCGCATTTATCCGGTCTGAAAACCGTTACCGGTTCGATGCGCCGCGCCAGTCGGTCTTTTCCGCTCAACCGGCTTTTGTCGAATTCGTGCCGGATGACCGGTTACGGGTCGCGGCGGAGGATCTGGCGGGGTTCGACCGGATTTGGCTGATCGTCTGTTTTCACCTGAACGCGGAACGGACGAAGCCATGGCAACCCAAAGTGCGGCCGCCGGTCTCGGCGGATGGGAAACGATATGGGGTTTTCGCGACCCGATCCCCGCACCGCCCCAATCCGATCGGGATGAGTTGCGTGACGCTGGTGGGGATCGAACAGACGGGCCTGCGGATCGGGCCGTGCGACTTGCTGGACGGTACGCCGGTGCTGGATATCAAACCGTATCTCCCGGCTGCGGACGCCTTCCCTGACGCGGCGGTGGGCTGGTGCGGCGAGACGGATCCGGCGGAGACGTGGACCGTCACCGCCGATCCGCTCTTCACGCGGAAAGCGGCTTGGCTGAAAACTTTCGGAAAAATCGATGCCGAGGCGTTCGGCCGGCTCCAATTGGCCTATCGTCCGTTGGATAAGCGAAGGAAACGGATTACGGTATGCGATGCGGCGGCGAACCGATACGGGATCGGTTATCGCACGTGGCAACTTCTCTTTGAAATGGATCCTGACAGCCGTCATATCCGGTTGACGGATCTGGTATCACATTATGATCGGCGGGAACGGGAGCCGGGAACGGACGACCGATATGGGGACAAAGCGCTCCATCGGGCGTTTGTCGAAGAATGGGGAGATGGAAATGGATAAAACGAAGAATCAATCGGGATATGGGTTCGGAACATTTGCAGGTGTCTATACACCCAGTATCTTGACGATTATTGGCGTGGTGATGTATCTCCGTTTCGGGTGGATGCTCGGTCACGTCGGGCTGACTGCCTCCCTGGTTATCATCACACTCTCCACCTGCATCACGTTTCTGACGGGTCTGTCGATTTCCGCCCTCGCGACTAATATGCGCATGAAGGGGGGCGGCGCTTACTACATGCTCTCCCGTTCCTTCGGAATTGAGGCGGGGGCTGCGATCGGCTTGCCGCTCGCATTGTCGCAGGCGATCAGCGTCTCCTTCTATGTGGCCGGGTTCGCCGAAGCCCTTGTCCACTCGAATCTGCCAGTCGTCGGGGGATGGGACGCGCGGTTTGTCGGTCTCGCCACGCTGTCGGTTCTGGCGTTGGTTTCCACCTTCTCCGCGAACATCGCATTGAAGAGCCAGTATTTGATCATGGCGGCGATCGCCTTTTCCCTGGTCTCCTTTTTCATGGGTCATACTCCCGATGTGCTGGCGCAGCCCAATCCCAGCGACGTGCCCCCGGTGATGGGATTCTGGCCGGTGCTGGCGGTCTTCTTTCCCGCTGTGACCGGCATTCTCTCGGGTGTGGGGATGTCGGGCGATTTGAAAAATCCCCGGCGATCCATCCCGGTCGGAACCATCGCGGCGGTTCTGACGGGGTATGTGGTCTATATGGCTGTGCCGTTGGTATTGAACCGGATGGTTTCCGACCCTGAAATCCTGCGCAGCGATACGATGATCCTTCAGAAATGCGCGCGGTGGCAGATGCCGATTCTGCTGGGCGTCTGGTCCGCGACTCTCTCCAGTGCGGTGGGGGGATTGCTGGCGGCGCCGCGGGTGATGCAGGCCCTCGCGCAGGACCGGCTGCTCCCCAAAGGATTCGGCCGCGGATTCGGTGCCAGCAATGATCCCCGGATCTCCGCCTTGATCTGCTTCGCCCTGGCGGGTGTCGGTCTCTGGTTCGGTGACATCAATGCGATCGCTCCGATCCTGACCATGTTCAATCTGACGACCTACGGGTTGCTGAACCTCTCCGCCGGGCTGGAGGAGTTGATGGGGAATCCCTCCTGGCGGCCGACCTTCCGGGTCAAAGCCTTCTTCTCGTTCGCGGGATTTGCGGGGTGTGTCGGGATGATGTTCATGATCAGCCCGGGATGGACCTTCATTGCGCTTTTCTGCGAATCGTTGATCTACTGGCTGGTGAAGCGTCGTGCGCTGAGAGCCCGGTGGGGGGACATGCGGACGGGCCTGCTGATGTTCGGTGCCCGGATGGTTCTGCGCCAGCTCGCCAACCATCCGCAGGATGAGCGGAATTGGCGGCCGAACATTCTGGTGCTGACCGGCGCGCCCTCGCGGCGGCCCCATCTGGTCGAAATGGCGGCGGCGCTTTCACAGAACCGCAGTCTGACAACCTTTGCGTCGATCGTTCCGGAGGAGTTGTGGTCGGTCGAACGGGCGCAGGGCATCCATTCATCCATCCGGAGTTATCTGGATAAGGCGGGAATTGAGGCGCAAATCCGTGTCCAGCCCGGCGCTGACCACTGGTCCGGCGCGCGGGAACTGGTGCGCGCCTACGGATACGGCCCCTTGATTCCGAACACCGTTCTGGTCGGGGCGCCGGCCCAACCCGATTCCTTGGAACCGTTCGGCGATTTCATGCGGCTGATCGCCGATTGGCAACGCAATGTCGTGATTATCCACGAACGGGAAACGTCCGCGTCCGATCCGGACAATCCGCCCGCTGAACCTTCGCCCAAAGCCCGGAAACGGGCCGATATCTGGTGGCGCGGCCAAAATGCCAACGGCGGATTCATGCTCGCGCTCGCCTGCCTGCTGCAACGCAGCGAAGAGGGCCGCAATACCGATCTTCGGCTCTGTCATTTGATCGACCAACCGGAACGTCGGGAAGATGCGCAACACATGCTCGACCGTTTCTTGGCAACGGCCCGCGTCGATGCCGATATTGAGGTGTTCGTTTCCGACGGACGGCCCGCCATCGAACAGATCAACGAAGCCTCATCCGATGCGGATATGGCCTTCATCGGGTTACGGCGGCCTCTGGAAGCCGAAACCGCCATCCAATACGGTCAATACTTTGATGTCATGCGTGACGGCCTTCGGGGCATCCCGCTGATTGTCTTCGCCTTCGCGGAGGAAAAGGTCGATTTCAAGCGGATCTTCAGCGAGTAAAGCCGCATGGGAAGATGAAAGGATAAGGTTACGGGACAAGGGGGAACTTTTGAGGCCCGTTCGAATGCAACTGTCTTGACCTGTCCGCCCCGCAGAGGGTAAACTACAGACACTAAAGGGATGTACCCATGCGAGATCAAACAGAGCATCATTTGAGTGGAAAAGCTTATGCCTTGCCGTTGCGCCGCGAGGTATCGGCGATCATGCACATTTTCCGGACGCAGGCATACAAAGCGAAGGTTTGCCTGGATATCGGTTTCACCCATGCGGGCGTGAGCCGGTATCTGCGGGATCATGTCGGGACACATTGGATGACGGTTGAGCCGACGGTCGAGCGGTGCGAATGGGTGGCGGGCGAGTTGGAGGAGGGGACTGTATTTGTCGCCAGCCACGAGGATGAACTTCCTTTTGAGGATCGGCAATTTGACGCTCTGGTGTTGGCGCACGGTGCGCTGCCCTACAACGAACAGATGGCGGCGCGGGTTATCCGTGAGTGCCACCGGGTCATCAAGACGGGCGGGTTGTTCCTCATGACGGTAGAGTCGCGCCGAAAGTTCGGTTTGGCCAATATGCTCAACTTCAACCACCGTCTCTCCGGAACCGGCGGTTTGTATACGGAAGAGGAAATCTTCCGTCTGCTGAAAGGGGGATTTGACGTTTTGGGGTTCCGCTACTCCTGCCGTTTCTGGGTACAGCTGGTCCGTCAATGGGCGGATCGGCGCCGGGAGAAGGGGTATTTCGGAGAGATGTCGCCTTGGTTGCGGTTTCTGTACGGATTGGCGCACGTCCTCGATTTTCCGCTTTTCCTCTCCCGGGGGTATCAGATGACGGTGTGCGGAAGGCGCAAAGGGTGGCGGGGCGAGAATGCGCATGTGCTGTCGGCCAGCACACCGGTATCCGACGCTGTGCTGTTCAATCCGAAATATTCGATGCCGGTTTTGCCGAAACGGTAGGGGGGCGGACCGATGGGAACATTTTTGTTGCTGCTAATGTATCTGATCCTGATGGCGCTGGTGGTGTTCATTCCGCAGGCGTTACGGAAAGTGCAGGTTCCGGCTGTGGTTTCAATCATGCTGGTCGGTATTCTGATCGGACCGAACGGCGTCGATCTGCTGGGCCGTCTTTCCGGTTGGATGGGGGGCGCATACTCCTCGGACCAACTCTACTTCGTCGTTCAGGTGCTGGGGATGTGGGGGTTGGTCTTCCTGATGGCGTTGGCCGGCATGGAGGTCGACGTCAGGATGCTGTTGGTCGAGAAGAAGGCGGTGATCCTGCTGAGCGTCCTCACCTTCGGTCTGCCCGCTGCGACGGGCTGGTTGGTTTATCACTGTTTCCGTCCGGATGACATGATCGGCAAATGGGTCTATGCCTCGCTCTTCGCCTCGCACTCCGTGGGAATCGTCTTTCCAGTCATCCGTGAGTTGGGCGTGTCGCGGACCCGATTCGGTGTGGCGGTTTTGGGTTCGACGGTCGTGACCGATGTCTTGAGTCTGATCCTGTTGGCGGTGACGATCCAGTTCCAGCGGTTGAATCTCGCGAAAAGCGGCATCTCGGCGGGAATCTCCAATGGCGGTTTTTCGGTCTTCGACCGATTTGATCTGGCGGCCAGTGTGGGTCCCGTCTGGTTCGGGGTCATCTTCGTTTTGAGTGTCTTTCTCTTCATGGCGGTCTGCATCTGGGTGGTGCCCGCCGTTTGGAAGAAGGTGCTGGAGACCTTCGATCCGAAAGAGGACACCCATGTGACCTACTTCCTCTTCGCTGTCTTCATGATCGTGACGTTGGGCGAGTTTCTCGGGGTGAACCTGATCGTGGGAGCCTTCATTGCGGGATTGGCGGTTGTGCGCTCGAAAGGTTTTTCCGACCGCGGGCATTTCCTCCACCGTAAACTGGAGGGGGTCGGCTTTGGCGTGATGATTCCTTTCCTCTTCCTGATGATCGGAATGGACTGCAAACCGAAAGTCCTCCTGGAAAGTTGGGGGAACATTTCGATCGCGCTCTGGACGGTAATCGGTCTCGTGGGCAGCAAGGTCTTCTCCGGCTGGTTGGCGCTCCGCCTCTCCGGGTTCAGTCACATGAAGGGGTTGTGCGCGGGATTGATGACGGTGCCGCAGCTCTCGGCGACACTGGCGGCGGCGGCCGTCGCGCTCGACCTTAAGATGCTGGATGACAATTTCTTTAACGCGATCGTGGTTCTCTCAATGGTAACGACCATTCCCGTGCCGATGCTGGTCCGGGTCTTGATCTACAAGTGCCATATCACCTTCGATCAGGCGAAGGAGATGATCGGCCTGGCTCCGACGGATGTCTCGGCACCGCAATTGGTGGATGATTCAATCAACAAAACTTCGATTTTGGAGCGTCTTGCGCGGAACAGGGGGATGAAATGATCGGATGGCGTTTCAAAACAGGTGTGGTGGCGGCCGGATTTCTCCTGTTGGCGCCTTTGCCGATGCTCGCCCAAGGCGAGCCGTTCGGGATGGAGCATCAGGTCGCCCAAGACGCGGTTGACGCCAAGGCGATGGTCGAACGTTTCATCAATGCGCGGACATCCGGAAGCATGGATGAGTTTTTGATCGCGGTCGATATGGTCAAGCGGCGCGCCGAAGAGGGACAGCCCTTTTTCCGTTTCCTGCTCGCGCTCTACGCGCCGCAGGAACCGTTGTGCGCCCTGCCCAAGGAGAAGGTGGCGGCGTATCTGAAGGAAGGCCGGCCCTTCGTTCTGCGACTGGCCCAGAACGATCACCCAATGGCGCAGTATCTGATCGGCCTGGAATCGCTCTTCCATGGCAAGAACATCGCGGAGGCGGTCACGTGGTTCGAGCGGGCGGCGCGGCAGGAGTCGGCGTTGGCGCAGAACACGCTGGGGTTGATGTATTACACCGGCAACGGGGTGGAGAAGGACATCCATCGGGCAGCCCTCTATTTCCGTCAGGCGGCGGCGTCGGGTGACATGAACGGTGAGTACAACCTTGGAACCCTCTATTCGCGGGGGGATGGCGTACCGCAGGATGACGAGATGGCGAATGTGCTCTACCACCGTGCGGCGGGGCAGGGCCACTCCATTGCGATGAACAACCTCGGATGGATCTACCAAAACGGCAAGGGGCCCTACAACCAGCCTGTCAAAGCGTTGTCGTGGTATCGTAAATCGGCGGAGTGCGGCAACCGTGACGGTCAGTACAACTACGGATTCGCCCTGATGAACGGTATCGGCTGTTCGCCCAATCCCAAAGCGGCGCGCCTCTGGTTTTTCCGTGCGGCGAAGCAGGGCCAGCGCGAGGCGCAGGTACTGGTCGGCGAGATGTACCAGAATGGCGAGGGCATTCCTCCCGATCCCGCCAAGGCGTTCGAGTGGTTTACGAAGGCGGCGGAACAGGGGAGCGCCGACGCCCGCTATCATCTGGGCAACCTGTACCTGAACGGCGAGGGGGTCGGGAAGGATGTGGACCGAGCGGTCGCCTGTTTCCGACGCGCCTCCGATGCGGGAAGCGTTCCGGCACTCCACGCGCTCGGTCTCTGTTTCTATCGCGGAAAAGGCGTGACTAAGGATTACGCAAAAGCGTTCGAACTCTTCACCCGCGCGGCGGAGGCCGGTTTCCCGCCCGCGCAGAACAGCCTGGGGATGCTTTGCCTTCGCGGCGAGGGAACGGAACAGAGCGCCGCCTTCGCCTTTAAGTGGTTCACGAAAGCGTGGGAGAGCCGTTTCCCGGACGCGGCGTTCAATCTGGCGATGCTCTATGAATATGGGCAGGGCGTTGAACGGAGCCACGTCAAGGCGGCGGAATACTGCCGCGAGGCCGCGCGGCGCGGAAACGTCAGGGCGACGGAGTGGCTAGCGCAAAACGGCTATGTCGGATGGGGCGCGGCGGACGATAGGAAGCAAGGAGCGAAAGATGGCAACAGCGAAACGGACAAAAAAGAAGATTGATCCGCGTCCCGATTGGGATTCGTATTTCATGGAGATCGCGCGGGTAGTCGCCTCGCGGGCGAACTGTTCCCGCCGGAAGGTGGCGGCGGTGGTGGTCTCCGACCACCGGATCATCTCGACCGGATACAATGGAACGCCGCGCGGTGTCACGAATTGTTTTGAGGGCGGATGCGCCCGTTGTTCCGGCAAAGCGCCCTCCGGTTCTTCCCTAGAGGAGTGCATCTGCGTCCATGCCGAGCAGAACGCGATCTGCCAGGCCGCCTATTACGGCATCCGGCTGGCCGGTGCGACAATCTATGTCACCATCAGTCCCTGTCTCACCTGCGCGAAACTGATCATCAACGCCGGCATCAAAGAGGTCGTCTACGGCGGCGATTACGCCTTCACCGCCCAGACAGAGAAGCTGTTGAAGGAAGCGCATGTCATCTGCCGTCGTTTTCCAGCCGAATGATACCCGCACTTCCGAATTGTAAACGGGCGTTAAGTGTGCGATACTCTTCACGTTAACCCTATGGTGGGTTTCATAAAAAAGGAAGGTTAATATGTCTGTTTCTCGTCGTGGTTTTTTGAAGATGGGCGCGGCCGGATTGGCGATGGCCGCCACGAGCAGTTTCGCGGCTGAGGGGAAGAAGCCGGGCATGGCGGTCCAGCTCTATTCCATCCGCGGGCTTTGCGGCAAGGATTTCGTCGAGGCGTTGAAGCAGGTCGCGACGATGGGCTACAAAGGGGTGCAGTTTGCCGGTTACTATCAGTTCGGCAGCAAACCCGCCGAGTTGCGCAAGGTGCTGGATGATCTGGGCCTGAAGGTTGCGGGCACCCATATCGGGTTGGGTTCGATCCTGCCGAACGAGATCAACAAGACGATCGATTTCAACGCGACAATCGGCAACAAGTACCTGAACATTCCGGGTATGGGCCCCGACAAGAACTGGAAGGGGAATCTCGGCGATTGGTGGAAGAAGACGGCGGGCGATTTCGGCGTAGCGGCGGAGACCGCGAAGAAGGCCGGAATGTATGTCGGTTACCACAACCACTCCCATGAGTTTAAGACCAAGGTGAAGGAACACGACAACAAGTGCCTGTGGGAGATCCTCTGGTCGAATACCTCGAAGGAGGTGTCGATGGAGATGGATCTGGGCTGGGCGGTCCATGCCGGCGAGGATCCGGTCTACTGGATGCGGAAATTCCCGAACCCGATGTACACAGTCCACGCGAAGGAGACCTCCGGCAACGGTATTCTCGGGCAGCCGGCCGCGGGACAGAAGGGTGTCGATTGGGATGCCTGCTTCCCGGTTCTTGAGAATGAGAAGAAGCTCCAGTGGTATGTTGTCGAGAGCGAGGCGAATTCGAATACCTACGAGAATATCCGCCAGTGCTTCGAGTTCCTGAAGACGAAAGGGCGTTGCTGAGGCGTTGAGGCGTAGATGCTGACGCCCTATACGACAACGCTGACTGACGAAGCGGCCAATCGCGGTATCCCCGTGACGATGATCAACGGGGACCCCGATTGGCCGATTTTCGATCTGCATCTCCCCGGCGGTCCGCTCCGCTGTTTCAACGCACTGACCGATCTGGTCGGTGCCGCGACCTATCATCTGGTGAACAACAAACGTTCCTGCCATGTGTGGCTCGCCGACCGGGGGATCCCCGTTCCGGCCCAGATCGCATGGTCCGACCGATCTCCAGCCGAAGCGGAAGCCTTTCTCTCCCGGTACGCGCCGATCGTGGTCAAACCCTGCATGCAGTGGGGCGGGCGCGGAGTATCGATGGGTATCCGAACCGTCGAACAGTTGCGCAGGGCCGTCCGTTTCGCCCGCCGCTACGAGAGCGATGTGATTTTGGAGGAGACCGTCGCGGGGGAGGACCTGCGCGTGATTCTGGTAGGGGGGCGGTGCGTCGCCGCGATCCGGCGAAATCCCGCGCATGTCACTGGAGATGGTCTGCACACCTTGCGCCAGCTGATCCGTTCCCGCAACCGGAAACGTCGGCGGGAGGATCCCAGCAACCTAATCCCCGAAAATGCCGAGACGTGGCATAACCTCGCCGAATTGGGCCGTTCGCCCTATGACATTCCCGCGGCGGGCGAGAAAGTCCGTGTCCGGCTTACCAACAATTACCATACCGGCGGCGATGTCGATATCGTCACCGATCCTTTACCCGCCGCTGTAACCATCGCGGAGCGGATCGTCAAGGAACTTGCCTTGCCGCTGGCTGGTGTCGATTTTCTGATCGACCCTGAATCCCGCCATCCCGTTGTGATCGAGGTCAGCCCCGACATGGCCATCTCCCCGCCTGAGGGCGAAACGGTCGCCCACGCCTGGATCGACTACCTCACGAAGAGGGTTGAGCGTTGAGGGTTGAGCGTTGGCCCGTGTTCAATGCCCAGAGTTCTCCATTCCCGCTTCCCCATTCCCTGCGATAGTTGATTGCATCCTGTTGGGAAAGGGTGTAAGATACTCTTATTCTGTTTTCAAGGTGTGTTTTTAAAGAGAGGTTACGATGAAAAGAAAAGCGTTCAATATCGATCCTGTGACATTGCGTTCAATGCCGTTCTGGTGCGTGGCGAATCCGTTGGCGGATCCGTTCGGCGGACCGGTGATGACGTCGTCCGATTCGCTGGATACGGCGAAGATGCTGGCCCGCGCGGCTGACGAGGGGTATATCGAAGCGACCTCGTTCCACGACGACGATCTGGTGCCGTGGGATCCGAAACATCTGAATGACGATCTGGATCCGAAAAGCGCGGTCTACGAGAAACTCCATGCGATCAAGGCGGTTTTGGACAAGGCCGGCCTCCAGGTCAACACCATGACGTGCAGCCTGCACGGCAACAAGATCTTCCGTGCGGGCGGTCTGACCAATCCCGATGCGAAGCTCCGCGCCTTGGCGCGCAAGAAGGTCGAGCGCGCGATCCGGATCGGTGCGTTCTTTGGCGCGAAGTACTTCACCTACTGGGTGGCGCGTGACGGGTTCGAGGTTCCTGTGACGGTTGATTGGAAGAACGTCTACTCCTGGTTGGCCCAGGGGTTGAACGGCGCCTATGACTACATCAAGAAGAACGGTTTCAAAAACTACGTCGGCGCGACGGTCGAGCCGAAACCGAACGAGCCGCGCGGCCACATGTTCCTCCCGACGGCGGGCCATGCCGTGGGATTCATCTATGGCCACCTGAAACACCCCGAGTTCTTCGGCGTGAATCCCGAACTGTTGCAGCATGAGGGTATGGCGCTGATGAATAGCGTCGAGACGGTCGGCTACCTGGTGAGCATGAAGAAACTCTTCTTCCTCCACTTCGGCAGCCAGATCAAGGCGCAGTTCGATGACGACTTCCCGCCGCTGGTGGGTCCCGAGGGTCTGAAAGAGACAGTCCAGATGTTCTGGGCGTTGCGCAAGATGGGGTGGAAGGGCGTGCTGGAGTACGATTGCCACATGCTCCGCTGTGACGGTTCGATCGATGATCCCGCACAGGCGCGTTGGGACTTCATCTGCGACTGCACGCGGGCGACGGCGACGGCGCTGTTGCTGGCGGATCGTCTCTACAGCGACTTCAACGCCGACAATCTCTCGGACGGCCGTGCCGATCTGATCGCGACGGCGGCGATGTGCAAGCTCGACACCGCCTCCATCAATCAGTGGATGGTCAATAAGTAAGGTTGAGGAAAGTTTAAGGTTTAGGGGTTAACGTGGATCGTGCATCGGTTGTCGCCTGTCCTTTGTTTTGCGAAAGACGAGACAACCGCAACGGACGGAACAGGTTAGCCCCTAACACCTAAGACAACGACGGTATGGAGGAGCTGTACGCCGAGACAGAGGGGAACGGACCGGACGTGGTGTTCCTGCACGGTCTGATGGGATCGTGTGAGAACTGGCGGACGGTCAGACACGCGTTGGCCGACCGGTATCGCGTAACATGCCTCGACCTGCCCTGTCAGGGCCGTTCCCCGCATCAGCCGGTCTTCACACTCCGTTCGATCGCGGATGATGTGATGGCCTCATTGGATCGGCTGGGAATCGGCCGGGTGGCGCTTTTCGGTCACTCGATGGGCGGACGCGTTGCGATGCAGATCGCGACCGATTACCCGGATCGGATTGCCGGGCTGGGGGTCGTGGACATGACGGTTAAGGCCTTCCGGCCCGTCCACCTCTTTGTCCTGCGGATCTGCCGGGATTTGCATGTGGAGCGTTTTACGCGCCGCGCGGAGATCAAGGCGGAGTTGGCGAAATGGGTTCCGACAGAGGAGACGTGTGACTTTCTGTTGAAGAATGTGGTGCGGGATGAGGATGGCCGGTTCATGTGGCGGGTCGATCTTGACGCGTTGATCCGGTGCCACTCGGTTGTGTGCGATGCGCCGACGCTGATGGCGCCCTATCCGGGGCCGGCCGTCTTTATTGTCGGGGCGAAGTCGCCGTTCCGGGTGATGCGGGACGAGGATGCGATCCGGGGATGGTTCCCAGCGGTCGAGTTTGTCCAAATCCCCGATGCGGGGCATTTGGTCCATATCGACCAGCCGGATCTGTTTCTCGCTGCGGCCACGGCGGCGATTGACCGGTTCTACGGTCTGTCAGCCGGATGAATGGGTGAGGAGAGGAATGAAAACGGTAGGGTTGATCGTCAATGCTGACAAACCGCGCGCCGAAACGGCGGTCGCGTCGGTATTGGCTGCGGCGTCCCGTCTGGGGTTGCAGTTGCTGATCGACCCGGCCGGTTCAACGGCGGTCCGGAAGCGTTCGGTTACTTTTTGCGCGGCGGAGTCGTTCGCGGAGAATGGCGCAGAGGCGGTGGTGGTGCTGGGCGGTGACGGATCGATGCTTGATGCCGCGCGCCGATTATCGAATGCCTGTCTGCCGATGATGGGATTGAACATCGGGTCGCTGGGTTATCTGACCTCGGTCGAGGAGGCGAATTTCGAAACGGCGCTGGCCCTGCTGCAGGAGGGCCGTTACGCGTTGAGTTGGCGGACAATGGTCGCGTCTGAGATCGTGCGCAAAGACGGAACCCGGCTGAGTTTGCCGGATGCCCTGAATGAGGTTGTCGTTTCCCGCGGCGTATCGGGCACGTCGGTTGAACTGGATCTCGCGATTGACGGGAAGGCGGTTTCCCGTTTCCTCTGCGACGGAATGCTTGTGGCGACTCCGACCGGCAGCACCGCCTATTCGCTCTCGGCGGGAGGTCCAATCCTTCTGCCGGATGTCAACGCGCTGGTCATCAATCTGATTTGTCCGCACACGCTGACCTCCCGGCCGCTGGTGGTCGATGAGAATGTGCGGATCACGATCCGCGTGGTTTCCGCAGAGACGGTTCTGATCGCCAGCGCGGACGGGCGGGACAATGAGCCGGTCGGAATAGGGGATGAGGTTCGTCTCGCCCGGAGCGACCGACGCTTGCCGGTAATCCTGCTGGAAGGAGCGAATCCCTGCGATGTGATGCGCAGGAAACTGGGCTGGGGCGGTCGCCAACATACACGGCAAAGGGGGTAGTCATGTTGGATATCCATGCGATACTTCTTCCCGTTCCCCGGCAGATTTCCCTCATGGACGGTGTCTGCACGTTGCCGGAGACGCCGACGGTTCTTTGGCGGGTTCCCCAAGCGTGGTATTTCCCCGCGATGCCGACCTTGCGTGAGGCGTTGCCGCCGGAATCGGAGATGACCCTGGAAACCGACAGACGCGCGGACATCCAGTTGCTGGAGGATCCCGACTGCCCGCCGGAGGGATTCGTTTTAACCGCAGATGCCGAGACGGTCATCTTGAAGGCATCGTCACGGGCGGGTCTGTTTTATGGCGCGCAGACGCTGGCAAGGTTGCTTCATGGCGCGGAACAGGCGGGCGAGCCGCTTCCCCGCTTCACGGTGACGGACAGCCCCGACTTCCGGGTGCGGGGAATGATGCTGGATATCAGCCGGAATAAGGTTCCGACACTCCAAACCCTTTTCCATCTTGTCGATGTGTTGGCGGCGTTGCGCTACAACCAGCTTCAGTTGTATATGGAGCATCCGTTCGCCTATTCCGCCCACACCGAGGTTTGGCTGAACGTTTCGCCGATGACGCCGGAGGATATCCGGGCGTTGGACGCCTATTGCCAGACCCATTGCATCGAGCTGGTTCCGAACCAAAACTCCTTCGGACATCTTGAGAAGTGGTTGGCCCACAAGGCCTATCTGCCGCTGGCGGAATTGCCGCAAGGCGGGGCGCCGTTGCCCTGGGGAGGAAAGCGGGACTATCCCTCGGCCATTACGCCGGAAGGCGAGGAGGGTATTCGTTTTCTCGCGGGGTTGTATGATGAGTTGCTGCCGAATTTCTCATCCCGTCTCGTGAATGTTGGCTGCGATGAGGTGTTTGATCTGCGGGGCGAGGACGGACGTTCGGCGGAACGGATCCGCAAGGAAGGCGAGGGGCAGGTCTATCTTGATTTTGTCAAACGGATCGCCGACCAGATCCGGCAACGCGGCCGGACCCCGATGGTCTGGGCCGACATCATCCTTCAGCATCCGGATTGCATCAAGGCGTTGCCGAAAGACGTGATCGCCCTGATCTGGGGATATGAGTCGGACCATCCTTTCGATAAGCAATGCCGGATGGTTCGTGAGACGGGTACGCCCTTCTACGTCTGCCCCGGAACGTCGTCGTGGATGAGCCTTGCGGGCCGTACCGCCAATATGCGCGCGAACATCCGATCCGCCGCTGCGGCGGGTCTGGCGAATGGCGCGACGGGCTTCCTGGTGTGCGACTGGGGCGATTGGGGTCATTGGCAACCCCTTTCCGTCTCTCTGGCCGGGCTGGTGGAAGGGGCCTGCCAGGCATGGTGCGCCGCTACCAACGCGGAGATCGATCTCGCGGCGGCGATGGAAAAGAGCTGTGTTACGCCCGGTTATGCGGAGGTTCTGATCGGGCTGGGGGATTTGTATCGGTTTTGCGGGGCGGAGCGGGCAAACGCGTCGGAACTGTTCCGTTTACTTGCCACACCGATGACTACGCCGGTCGCGGCGGGCATCACCCGGGAACGACTGCTGGATGTGATGAGCCGGATGGAGGGCCTGCTGCTCAAATTGCCGAAAAAGCCCTCCGTTTCCGACGGTGAATCGGCCATCCAGTATCAGGAAATCATTCTGATCAGCCGGATGATCCGGATCGCCTGTCTGCGCGGGTTGGCGCGTTTGTCCGGCGACGGTGAGGGGATGGAGCGTCTGGCCGGTGAGCGCAAGTCACTCCGGACGCTTTTCATCCAGGTGTGGCGTGCACGGAACAGGATCGGCGGGCTTTCGGACAGTTTGAGGCGACTCAGTGCGGATTAGTGGTTAGTCGTTAGTGATTAGTCGGTAGTGGCTGGTCGTTGGTGGGTAGAGAGACGCCACCGGAAACCTTTGATGGAGGAGTGATGCGACAGACGGTTTTGATGACAGTGTTGGGGCTTTGGGCCGGATGGGCCGCCGCGCAGATCGCGGCTTCGAATCTGACGGTTCGGATGGAGTCGCCGAAGGCGGGTTATGCCCATGTGGGATATGACGTGGTGGGGGACCTTCCAACCGACAAACAGATGTTTATGTCCATCGGGGTGAAACGGCCTGATCAGAAGAAGCCTATCACCGTGGCGATGTACAGCGAATCGCCGGAGGTGCAGCCCGGGCATCACGAAGTTATGGTGGACCTGCACGATCCACGGCTGGGTGCTCGTTATGACAAGCTGGCGGTCTCGATCTCGTTTCTCACCTACAACTTCGGGAAGGTCGAGGGATGTCCCTATATCGCCATTGATCTCTCAGCGGGACCGACCGCAACCAATTATCCCGTGGCCTATTTGAACGAGGTCCCGAAAGAGGGGTGGGGGGATGAATACCGGACCGACAAACTGCTTCTTCGGGTTGTCAATCCCGGCACCTTCCAAATGGGCTCATCGACCGGTGAGGTCGGCCGCGCCTCGAATGAAGATCTCCATGCGGCCGTCTTGCTGGAGCCGTATTTCATCGGGGTTTTCGAAGTGACGCAGCGGCAATGGGAACAGGTGATGGGATCGCGTCCAAGCGCCTTCAGCGCCGATACGGATTATGCGACCCGTCCGGTCGAGCGTGTCGCCTACGCCCAGATTCGCGGCGATATCAACGGCGTTCAATGGCCGGTTCGCAAGGGCGTGGACGCGGAAAGTTTCTTGGGGCGGCTCCGGGCGAAATGCGCGATCAAGTCTTTCGACCTTCCGACCGAGGCGCAATGGGAGTTCGCCTGCCGGGCGGGAACGCGGACTCCGCTCAGCAACGGCAAGGCGCTGGGCGGCGCCGATGTCGATCCCTCGCTGGGGGAGTGGGTCCGTTACCGGTATACCAGCGGCGCGTCGGATGGAAATTGCGCCTTTGACGCGACAGCCGCATACGGGACGGCGAAGGTCGGCGGTTTCGCGCCGAACGCCTGGGGGCTCTACGACTTCAACGGCAACGTGTGGGAGTGGTGCCGGGATTGGTACCGGCCCAGTCTGGGCGGTCTGGTCCGGGTCGATCCGCCGGGGGCCTGGCACGGTTTCGCGCGGGTGATCCGGGGAGGCGGTTGGAACAGTCCCGCCGCCGAATGCCGTTCAGCCAGCCGGAGCAGCTGCATGCCGGATGCGCGGGAGAGTTATATCGGGTTCCGTCTGGTCTGCAACGTTCCGAAAGAGGCGGACAAATAGGAACCTTTAAAAGGAGGCATGATGAAAGGCATACCGATTCTGATGGCGGCGTTGGCGTTGGCCAGCGGATGCATCACCAATTACTATGGACAATACTACGTCGATGTCAACGGGGCGATCCCCGGAAAGCCGTTGCAAAAGTCAGAGACCGTTGTCCTCCGGAAAGTGATTGCGGAGAATGATGTCGAGAAGGTGAAACAAGAGGGTTATGAGCTGATCGGTGCCAGTTCCTTCTCCGGTCCCTACACGCCGCTCTCCTGTGCGGTTGACACGGCGCGCGAGAAAGGTGCGTCGCTGGTCCTGGCGGACATCCGGTTCAAGGAGACCAAACAGGCCCTTTCGATGATGTATGTGCCCAGCTACACCACCATCCATCACTACGGGTATGATTACGGGTGGGGATACGGTCACCGGGGCGGATGGTATGGCGGTTACCGGCCTTTCGCCGGTACCACGACGGTTACATCCATGAATGCGGTGCCGGTGCAGACAAATGTGGACATCTATTCGCACGAGGTGATGTTCTTCAGGCGGGTGAATCCGGAGAAGGGAGTGTCGAATGAGAAATAAACTTTTGCTCTTGGCGGCCATGATGCCGCTGATCTTTTCAGGCTGCATCGTTTGGGACGGCGGCTACACCGCCAACACCCCGGTCAGACCGTATGCGGCTTCAGCCGATCAGCGGGTGCCGTTGACCTTCCAGCTGACGCTGGAGATGACGGGTTCGGGCCATTACGGCGAACCGACCGTGAATGATCTTCAGGAACGGATCAGCCTGGCCTTGCGCCAGACGGGACTCTTCTCCGAGGTAAAATACGGTACGCCGGCCGAAGGCGACAAAGGGTACTACGTCCAGTTCGCCTTCAAGCAGGCCGGGATGAACGAGGCGGGCGACTGCGATGTGGCGGCCATGTCACTCGCGGTGCTCTTCTGCATCCCCACCTTCTCCATTTCAACCTTTGACGCGTCGGCAACATTGATCCGTCAGGACAAGCCGCTTTATTCGACCGTCAAGGCGGAGGAGTTGCGGACGATGTATTGGCTGCCGCTGATTCCCGCCGGTTTCTTCTTCAACGATTGGACGGGATGGGACGCAGTGAAGCAGGGCGCGGTCAACGCGTTGGTGAATGATATCGCCAGCTGTATATCGGCCAAACGCCCATAAGGGGTCTAGACGTTGTCCAGGAGGAATGCGATGGGGTTGTTTCGTGCGATAGCCGGCTGGATGTGTGTCGGAGGCGCGCTGATGGCGGGCACGGTTTTCGGTGAGGAATTGACCTTCATGAGTTATAACATCTGCGCGGGCCTCGGGATGGACCGTAAACGGGAACTCACCCGCGCGGCAGAGGTCATCAAACGCGAGCAGGCCGAGTGGGTGGCCGTGCAGGAGGTAGACTGCCGTACCCGCCGTTCATCGGGCATCGACCAGCCTGAGGTACTGGCGCGGTTGACCGGCTTGCACGCCACCTTCGGGAAGGCGATCGATTTTCAGGGCGGCGGATACGGGATCCTTTTGCTTACAAAGGAGAAACCGCTGGCGACGAAGACCATTCCCTTGCCGAGCAAGTTTGAGAACCGCGCGCTGCTGATCGCCGAATTCGAGCGGCTGGTGATGTGTGTGACCCATCTCTCGCTGAATGAACGCGAACGGATTGATTCTGTGAAGCTGATCCGCGAGGCGTTGAAGGATTACCGGAAACCGATTGTAATCGCGGGCGATTGGAACGACAAACCCGATTCCGAAACGCTCAAGGCGTTCGGCACGCTCTTCACGGTGCTGAATGACGTGACGCAGCCGACCTTTCCTTCGCCGAAACCGGTTCAATGCATCGACTATATCGCGATGGACAAGGCCCACGCCCCGCAGTTCACGGTCGTGTCGAGAGCGGTCCTTGACGAACCGCTCGTCTCCGACCACCGGCCGGTCACGCTGAAACTGCGCCGTTGAGCAGCCGTTCGATCAACGCCACCGGTTTCCGCGCCGATGCCCCGTCAATCCGGAAGGGGCCGCCTGTCCTAACGGCATGAATGAAGTCGCGGAAACAGGCGGCGTGCAGGTCCGGCGTCAACGCCGACGCCTGGCTGGCGCCGTGTACGTCGCCAGCGGCGCCGAACCGCTTCCGGATGATCGCGTCCTCCGGCCGCTCGTCCCTGAATTGGAAGCACGTCAAGGTGTTGTCCTCGCAGATGACATGTCCCGCCGTACCCGCGATCTCAAGACGTTTCGGCAATCCCGGCCAGGTGCAGGTCGTGGCCTGGATCACCCCCAGCGCGCCGCCTTGGAAACGGAGCGCGGCCACGGCGGCATCCTCCGTTTCGATGCCGGGATGGCCGAGCGATCCGGTCAACCCCGTCACCGTTTCGACAGGCGGCATGAGGTCGCACAGCAGATCGATCATATGGATGGCTTGGTTTGACAGGACGCCGCCCAGATCCATCTCACGGGTTCCGTGCCAATCGGAATCGGCATAATAGCCCATATCCCGCCACCACGGCACAAAGACGCCGCCGAATGTCAGCGTCCCGAAACGGCCTTCGGCAAGCGCCGCACGGATCGGTTCAAGGGCGGATTGGTAGCGGATCTGGAAGATGCATCCTAGACGCGTGCCCGCGGCCGCGTGGGCGGCGATCATCGCGTCAATCCGCGCCGTGGTGAGTTCCAGCGGTTTTTCGCAGAGCACGTGTTTGCCCGCGCTCGCGGCGGCCAGCGCCGGTTCCAGATGCGCTCCGGAGGGTGTCGCGATGATCAGGATATCAACATCCGGGTTGGCCAGCATCGCATCCAGATTGTCGTAAGGCGTCCCGCCGAACCGTGAAACGAATGCGGCGGCATGGCTCTGTGAGCGGCTGCAGACGGCAACTAACTCCGCCTCCTCGATCTGCTGAAGGGCCTGGGCGTGGATGGAGGCGATCATCCCCGTCCCGACGATACCGAATCCCAGTTTGTTTTTCATGGGACGAGTATACCAAATCCGAATGGGTTCGGTCAAAGGAAGGTGTCACATCCGAACCACGGAACACACCGACAACTGGTTTTGGAGGCAGGAGTGACGGGATGACAACAGAATCCGTATGGGGTATGTGCTAAGCGCGACCACGAAAAGGGTGTCCATTGACCACTGAAGATTGACCACTGACCATTGAACACTCTTTCCCTTCCCCCGTTCCCCATTCCCCTTCCTGCAAACCTTGACTGTCCTTGGGTATCTGATACACTCATCTAACATGTTTCAATCGAACGGAGGAGAAAATCATGGCGCAGAAAAAGTCGATGAACGAGAAGGATGCCGAGCGCGAAGTTTGGGAATATGCGGGGAAAATCTCGGACGGAGACATTCTTGAGATGGTGGAGAAGAAGGCAAAGATCAAGGGATTCTTCAAACACATTCCGATCCTTCAGCAATACGCGGCTGCGATAAACACCGTCTTTTCGCTGCTGAAAGACTATTCGACCGGAGCGTACCGCGAGGTGCCTTGGAAAACGGTCACGGCCTTGGCCGGCGCGTTGCTCTACCTGATCTCTCCGCTCGATGTGATTCCCGATTTCATTCCCGGATTCGGCTTTGTGGATGACGCGGCGGTAATCGGATTTGTCCTCAAGTCTGTGATGGATGATTTGGCCGCCTATCGCCGGTGGCGCGTTCAGACGAAACGGTAAACGTGTTTTGGACAGGATTAACAGGATTATCAACGTTTGCAAAACGCTTGAGTTCTGGAAAATCATGTCTGAAGAAAGACAGTTTGTTGAAATTTCCCGTTGTGATTGGTTCTTTGAAATTTTAGTTCAACCGTAACATTAGGATATTCCTC
>DBXN01000020.1:0-274 GCA_002309585.1 Verrucomicrobia bacterium UBA1211 | reverse complement strand
AAAACGGATCCGCTCACCCCATACCGCTGGACACTGTGGCAACCGGACAAGAACGCCACGAACGCGCATGAAGCGATCAGAAGTCTTATCGGTGTTATCATCAATCCTTTCATAAAATACACCCTGTCCTGTGATGAAACAACCAACTGTTTCGTTACTGTAGTCCGGATTTCCGGCGAGACGCATCTACGGCTCCTTTTGGAATAATTTCCCCTGTTGCGGTAAGGTAAGAAACGGTTCTCACTGGTAAATTCGTTACCGTAAATGCGTTTTT
>DBXN01000056.1:14492-15724 GCA_002309585.1 Verrucomicrobia bacterium UBA1211 | reverse complement strand
GCCAACACATACCCCATCCAACCCATACATCCCTTTCAAAGGGCGATTATGGTATCAGATCCTCACGGCGATTTCAACGCGCCAGCCATGACCTTCCGCCTCACATCTAGCCGCCCCCCGCCGTTTCGATTTGACACTCCGTCCATTCGGAATGGGGGAAGCGGCCGGCACGCTCAAGGACGCAAATCGCCAACTCCGTCGGCGATTTACTATTGGCATGCGGCGACGGAAGCCCGTCCGCTCACCGTTTAGCCGGGAGGCGGGTGATGCCTTGGGGAATGTCGGCCGACACATCGAGGGTTCCGTCGGCGTTGCGCCGCCACGAAACCTTGACCGTTCCATGCGGCGTGCGGTATTCGCCTTTCGCCCAGTCGATCCCCTCCACGGGACGGGGATCGATGATAATCTTGTCGCAGCCGACGGCGTCCGGCGGAATCTCAATGCCGAGAACCGACCGGTGGATCCACTCCTCAACCGACCCGAACATGGGGTGGTTACGGCTATAGACGTTATCGGAGATCTTCCAGGTCTCCCAGAGGGTCGTGGCGTCATTCGCCAGCATGTGGCCCCACCCGGGGAATTTTCCTCGGAGCGCGACGCTCCCGGCGAGATCATCGCGGTTGGCGTCATACATCTCACGGAAGAAGAATTTGGTCGCGAAGATGCCGGTCGTGAGCGCCTGATCGTGCGCGGCGATGTTGTCGGTCAGCGTCTTGAACGCGACCGGCCGTTCCGCCGGCTCCAACAACCCATGGTAGAGCGCGTAAAGCTGTTCGGATTGAAGGCCCTTGCCGACCTTACCGTCCTTAACGTAACGGGCGCGGAACGCCGACCGGATCGTCTGGGCAAGTGTCCCGTATTTGGCGGCATCCTCCTTCTTTCCGAGCAGGAGCGCGAAACGTTCAACCGACCTCGCCCAGGCGTAGTAATAGGCCGTGGCGGATTCGGTGTTGTCCAGTTTCTCCAGTGCCTCGTGGTCACCGATGCAGGGCTTGCAGATCCCGTCGGGACACGCGGCGGCAACCTGGTCGAGATAGCGCGTGCAGACCGGATAGTACCGTTCGATCATCGTCCGGTCGCCATAGTACCGGTAAAGCAGGCCCATCATCTCAGGAAGGGCATAGGTCCAGGAGATCGGGCCCGAACGGCCGCCGAACCCGGAGTCGCCGATCCCGACATAGGGTGCCGTCTCGGTGAGCCAGCCGTCCTTCTCCGCCTCATCCGCGAAATCC
>DBXN01000056.1:6414-14421 GCA_002309585.1 Verrucomicrobia bacterium UBA1211 | reverse complement strand
CAATCCGACTGGACCCCCATCATGTTGGCCTCGAACGTCCGGACGCACATCGCGTGGATCCGGTTCACGAGCAGGTTGGAACATTCGAAGGTCGAGGCGGACGGAAGGTCCGAGAGCATCTTGCGCCAGGTGACATCCTCGGGTTTCAGTTCGCGTTTCAAACCGGAAATCTGGATATAGCGGTAACCGTGCCACGTGAAGCGCGGACAATACACCTCATCCCTTCCGCCACACCGGATGTAGGTGTCATGCTGCTCCGCGGTCTCGGGCGCGCCCGGACCGCCCTTCGCCATACCGGCCTTGATCTGGCCGCAGCAGGTGGTCCGCGTATCGATCGAACCGTCCGCCTTCAGCACCTCGGCGTAGCGGAAGACGATCTGCTCGCCCGACGCACCCTGTCCTAACGCGAACGAGGAAACCCCGCTCATGGCGAAACCGAGATCGACCACCCAATCGCCGTTTTCCAACTGTTTAACGGAGGCGGGATGTCCCTCCGCCTTAACCGTGATGGCGGGAACCGTTCCACGCGGCTCCACCGCGCCCTTGGGCCCCTCCACGACAACCGCCCGTTTCCAGAACGTGTCATCGTAACCGGGTGTCCGCCAGCCGGGCAGCTCCTTGCGCGCGTCGTAAACCTCGCCGAGATAGATGCTGTTGCGGACGACCGGACCCAACGCGCAGGCCCACGAGGTATCGCTGCACACCTGTTCGGAGGTACCGTCCGCGTAATCAATCTCCAGCCGCGCAATCAGGCAGGGCTCCCCGACCGCCAACGCCTTGCGGATGTTGAGACCGCCCCACATCCGGAGGGGAAGCGGATTGTACCAGCCGTTCCCCAGTTCCATCGTGATGACGTTCTTCCCGTTCCGCAACAGGCCGGTCACATCATTCGCCTCGTGCAAAACCCGGACCGCATACGGGGTCCAGATCGGGGTGAACGCCGTCCCACTCAACGCGACGTCATTCACCCGCGCGTCGCAATAACCGAGCCCAACCCAATAGAGCCGGGCCTGGGTAACCGGCTTGTCGACGGTGAAGGTCTTCCGAAAACAGGGCGCCTGCCGGTCCTGATAGAACGCGGCCTCGTCCGTCACCGCCGGCCGGCCATCGCCAATCCAGCGGCTTTGCGTCCAGTCACAGGTCGGCTTCATCACCGTAGGCGACTCCTCGACCGTCCGGCAGCCCGCCAGAACCGCCATTCCGACCATCCAACAAACCAACGCCTTTTTTCCTGTAACGTCTCTCACGGAACGCCCCCTCACCGTCAAACAGGGTTTAAACCCGACTATCGCTTACTCAATGTTTAACAGCCCCCCGCCGCACATGTCTCGGGCGGGGGGCTGACGCATGATTAATCCTTCATCTGTTCATCGGCCTGCGGATAGGGCAGGACCGCCGTCTGCGCCTTGGAGAGCAGCGCGTAGATGACCGCGCCGGCGACAAACGCGAAGATCAGGCTCAGCGGCAGCGGCTTGCCCAGCGGCACACCCCACGCGACCAGCTGCGGCTGCGCGCCGATCACAAAACCGATCGCCCAGGCGATCCAGCCGGCGGGATTGAAGCCCGCGCGCGGACCCGTCCAGCGGCCCTTGTTCAGGAAGTACTCGGCGACCATCGCGCCGCAGATCGGCCCGAACGAGGCGCCGAAGAAACCGAAGATCGCGCCCAGCTTGCCGGCCACGCCCAGCATCGCCAGAATCTCGGCGATCACGCATCCGATGCCGCAGGAAACCCACGGATTGATCTTAGGCAGCGTGGTCTTGATCGAGTTCGCCGCGATCAGGGAGGAGAAGCAGCAGCTCGGGAAGGCGCAGATCGCCAACAGGAACGCCACAATCTCGCCCATCCGGTCATTCTTCAGGATCTTGCCGGTCAAGGCGACCGGATCGAGGATCACCTTATTCTGCGCCAGAAGCGCCTGGCCGTCAGCCGTTCCGTAGAATCCCGCCACGATCATGATCGCGAATCCCGCCGTCAGGAGGATCGCCAGCAGCACGCCGACGAGACCGCCCATCACGACATCATTCTTGTTCCGCGCGCTGGTTCCGAAATCGACACCCGCCGCACCGGCCGTGGCCGTGAAGCCCACAATATAGGTGATCAGGAGGAAGATGATCGCGGTCGAGCCCATCGCGGCGCCCTTCACACCACCCGCCGCGGCGGCCTTCGCGAAGGCGGCGGCGTCAAACGAACCGAGCCCGCCGGCGGTCTTCGCCACCAAGACGATCAGGGTCAGCGCCGGGATCAGCGGCATCCAGGTCGAGATCATCGCGACGTATTTGATGCCTTTCAGCGCCATCACCACCGCGCTGACGCCCCACACCAGCATGATCACATAGATCAGCGGCGAAACAGAACCCGCCTCCGTCCCGCCGAGCAGGGTTCCCGCCGGGAGCTTGAACATCATGTTCAGCGCGCAGGTCGCGCCGTAGATGTTCACCGCCACCCAACCGAACTGCAGCAGTCCCATGAAGAAACCGGGCAGGATGAAACCGCCCTTCGCGCCGAAGGTCGAGGAACCGACAATGTAGAGCGGCAAACCGGTCTTCTGGCCCAGCCGGCCGAAGACGAGATAGAAGAGGACGTAACAGATCGCCGCGCCCAGGAAGACGCCCAGAAGCGCCGTACCCCAGCCTTTGGCGAGAATGCCTCCGGCGGCATCACCTCCGCCGCACATCGCGGCGCCGCTCCAAAAGACGAACCACAGAAAGATGCCCGCGTAAGACGGCGCGATGTTTTTATACCAAGGCGCACGGTTCTCCGCAGGATTCGGTTTCGCACACTCCAGATAGGACGGCACAGAAGATTGACCGCTCATGACAATACTCTCCTCTTCTCCCTCGGCGGCGCACCGGTATTCCGTGCGCCCCGACAACGTGAATGTTCCGCCGCAGAAGATGTCTCACCCGAAACACTCTGGCGACCATGTTGAAATAAGTATATCAAATCGGAACGCCGGCGGGCAAGGCGGGAAACAAAGAATCATCTTGCCGTTTGCGCCGTGTTTCTGATACCATTTTTCAAACTTTCCGTTTGAGATGAGAAGAGACGCGTGAACACACAGCTGATTGAACAACAGGGATTCAAACTGATCGAGCAACTGGCCGAAAGCAGCCGGATTGTCACTTGGAAGGCGGTCCAGGTCTCGCTGGAACGGACGGTCTCCCTTTCCGTGCTGAAACCGGAGGCCGCCGCGAAACCCCAGATCGTCCAGCTGTTTCTCGATACGGCAAAGCGTTTCTCCCGGATCAAAAGTCCGGTGATCGCATCTATCTTCGATATCGTCACCACCGGTGAACTGCATTATGTCATCGCGGAGTATGTCGACGGTCCCTGTCTTTTTGACTATATCCGTGAACACGGCCCGATGACGTCGGAAAAGGCGCTCATCCTGATCAACCGTCTGGCGGACGGCCTCTCGCAGCTGTGGCGGTCCAACCGGATGGTCCACCGCAACCTGAAGAGCGAGAACATCCTGATCAACTCGCAGGGCATCCCCAAGATCGCCGATTTCAGTCTGGCCATCCCTGCGGGCGAGGGGGTCGACGCGACCGCCTATGACGATGGGTTGATCATGGGCACCGCCTACTGTCTGGCGCCGGAACAGGTAACCGGGTCCCACACCCTGACGACCCAGGCCGATATGTACGCGCTCGGCATCCTGTTTTATTTCCTGATCACCGGGACCGCGCCTTTCAGAGACCTCACCTCTGTCGAGCAGATCCTGAACGCGCAGCTGAACGATACCGTCCCCCCGCCTCACCTGCTCAATCCCTCTGTTCCCGTCAACGTCTCATGGCTGATCCACCGGATGCTGATGAAGGCGCCCAAGGACCGTTATCCGGACTGGGACGCTTTTCAGATCGATGTCCAACTTATTCTCTCCCAGGAGAAGCCGTCGTGCATCCGGCCTGATGAGAAGGAGAAAAGCTCCATCGACATCACCAAGATGGACAGCGTTGCCGAGCCGCAGAGGCGGATCCGGTTCAAGAACAAACCCGCCTCTGTTCTCGCCCCCTACCAGGGGCAGACGGTCGAACAGGAACACAAGGAGGAGATCAAAAAGGGCAAGCTGAATGTCCAAATCATTCTTTGGTGCCTCCTCGCCCTTTGGCTTGTTGTTCTCTTCTACATCCGCGCCACCCCGGCGTCAAAAGCCCACCGGCACCTCTCCAAAGTCCTCAACCCGATCGAACAGGGCGTCGCCGACCTTGCGGAGAACCTGCGGGACCTTCCCGTGATCTCCGGCGAGGCCGATCCCGCCGTGCAGGAAGGGGTGAAAACGTCTGAACCGAACGACGCCGCGCCCCAAACCCAGCCCGCGAACGGGGAACCGGCCGCATCCGACGCCGACTGGACGGCGGATGAAAAGAGCCAGTTGACCCGTCTGCTCGCCAGCGGCAGTCTCAAGGAGATCGACACCTTCATCCGCGCGCTTCCCGAAACGCGAAGCGACCGCGCGGCGATGACGAACTTCCTCGCCCAAGCCCCCTCCCCCTTCCGTCTGGTCAGCGAATCGCTCATGAAGCAGGTCGGCAAGGAGATCGAATTCGAACGGAACGGAAAATCGCGCATGGTGACCCTCCGCGCGGTCGCGGGCGGCATACTCCAGCTGGAATTCAATGAAAAAAGTGTCGAGGTGCCGTTGAACAAACTCAACGCCGATACCCTCCTGCGCTGGGCCGACAAACCCCAAACCCCCGAGACGGCCTTCGCCTACTGCCTGCTGCTGATGCACTCCGCCCGCTCGGCCGAAATCGAGACCGTCGCCGAAGCCTGCCCCCTGTTTAAGGATTATCTCATCCAAGCCCAGGCATCGCAGGACGGGAACCAGTAGCCGCACCCGCACCTATCCGCGAGACACCACCACGGCAATCAGCGCGATCGACAGCAGGAGGGCCAATACCGCCACATGCCAGACGCGGAACGGCGCCGTCCGTTCCCGCCGGGCGATATCGCCCACCCACGCGGCGAAGAGGACGATCAGCAGTTTCTGGAACGTCGGCACCCAAGGCGAAAACGGGATGACGCGCGCGGCATGCAGGAGCAGGCAGGCGGAAAAAAGCGACACCACCCCGACCAGCACACAGCCCCAGACGCGATCAGCCCCGTGCCAACCCCGCGCGAAGAGCACCCCCGCCCCACCGATCGCCGCCAGATGGCACCCGACATTGTGGGCGAATCCATTCACATTCTCCGGAATCAGCGCGATGGCGCAGAGCCCTGCGACATTCGCCGCCGCCCCCCATGCGAGCAACCGTCCCCGCCATCCGGTCCGCATCGCATGGGCGAGATAGACCCACACATGCGCCGTCGCGACCGCCGCCAGCAACAATCCGACCGTGAAGAGATAATGACACAGCGGATACTCAATCCCCCGGATGAATGTGCGTCCCAATACGCTGAGCATCTGCCTCAAGGGGTTGTATCCGCCACGCGGATAACAGAGCGCCGCAAGCAGGAAGAGGACAAACGATCCCGTACCAACCAGAACGGCAACCGGCCAGACGTTTTTCGGGGCGCGGGCATAGCGCTTTTCCCGCTTGAGGAAGAACGAGGCCAACAGGCAGAGTTCCGCGCCGAGATAGGTCGGCCCGACCAACGATCCGCATCCGGGCGCGTGCAACAGCCGGCCGCCGATCAGGATATCGGAGATGAGGAGGAGGCTCACGCCCCACGTGTACCACACGCGACGGGTTGCCAGCGCGACGGTAAACGACACCGCGCTCAACAGCGCATATACGCAGACCGCCAGACCCGTCAACGGCGGCAACTCCGGGTAAACCCGCACCCAGACGAAGAGCCCCAGCGGCACGGCCGCAGCGCAGAAAATCCGTCCGTCGAGCCGTGCCACACGCTGCCCCGCCATCCAGAGCAGCTGCGCCAGCGAGAAACAGAGCACCCCGTACAGAAAACCGGGCGACCCCTTCGGCGAACCTTTGATGGCCAGGAACCAGTCGCCCGCCCCCGCCGCGACAAACCCCGCCATCATCCACAGCTGCCGACCCGTCATCCGCATTCGCCGCATCCTCATCCGAGACGGTCGGCAAAATCCCGGTAGCCGAACGTGCGCAGGGTCACAACCTCACCGGAAAGGCGCCGGAGGGCGATATCCGGCAGATTCACCCCGTTGAAGGTGTTGTTCTTCACCATCGAATAGATCGCCATGTCCTCAAACACCACCGTGTCACCCGCACGGAGTGGATGATCGAAATCGTATGTGCCGATCTCATCCCCGGCCAGACAGGTCGGACCGCCCAGCCGGTAACGGAGGCGGGAACCCGGGGAAGACGCCGCCTCTCCAGCGATCCATGCGCCGGTCACGCGCGGCGTATACGGCATCTCCAACACATCCGGCATGTGACAGGCGGCGCTCACATCCAGAATCGCGTTCGAAACGTCCCCTACCTGCGGCTGGACCTCCAGCACCCGCGCCTCCAGCGTTCCCGCATTCAGCGCCACCGCCTCGCCGGGTTCGAGATAGACGGTCAAATGGGGATAACGCGCCCGGAAATCGGCGAGGAGCGCGATCAACCCCGCCACATCGTAATCCGCGCGGGTGATATGGTGGCCGCCACCGAAATTGACCCATTCCACATCCGGCAGGCAATCGCCGAACCGCGCCTCAAATCCGGCCAGCACCGTCTTCAGCTCATCCAAACCCTGCTCGCACAGACAGTGGAAATGCAATCCGTCCAAGGCGCCGCGAAGGGGCGTCATCCCGGCGGCGTCAAGCGCCGGACGCGTCGTCCCGAGCCGCGAACCGGGTCGGCACGGATCATAGGCCGGCGTTGTCGCGACGGAGACCTCCGGGTTCACCCGCAACCCGATCGACACCCCCGCCGCACGGGCCGCCGCACCGTAAAGCCCGACCTGACGCGGCGAGTTGAAGACGATGTGGTCCACCGTCTTCAGGATCTCCGCGATCTCCTCCGGTGCGAACGCCGGATTGAAGATGTGAACCTCGCCGGGGAAGTGGCGCTTCCCGTGAATCGCCTCGAAAAGAGAACTCGCCGTTGTTCCCGCCAGATACCGCGCGCAAAGCGGATAAACCGCCGCGCAGGAGAAAGCCTTCTGCGCAAGCAGGATCTTCACCCCCGTCGCATCCGACACGCGCTTCAGGATCTCCAGATTGCGCGTCAGCGCCCCCTCATCGATCACATATCTCGGCATCGTTCACTCCCGCAGCATTCCAGGACGGCGGTCGGCCTTTCCCTCCGGACGTCAATCCACCCTGACCGGATTGAAATTCTCCTGCCAGGGCAGACCCTGCCGGTTCAACTCGGCCATGAAGGGATCAGGATCGAATTCCTCGCAGGTGTGGACGCCCTTGTCGGTCCACTTGCCCTCCAGGAACATCTTCGCCCCGATCATCGCCGGGACGCCCGTCGTGTAACTGATCGCCTGCGAGCCGACCTCTTTATAGCACGCCTGGTGGTCGCACACGTTGTAGACGTAGTAGTCCACCGGCTTGCCATCCTTCAAGCCATGGAAGATGCAGCCGATATTGGTCTTGCCCTTCGTACGCGGCCCGAGGGACGCGGGATCGGGCAGCAGCGCCTTCAGGAACTGGATCGGGACAATGTCCACGCCGTTGAAACGCACCGGGTCGATGCGGGTCATGCCCACGTTCTCCAAACACTTCAGATGCGTGAGGTAACTCTGCCCGAAGGTCATGAAGAACCGGATCCGCTTGATCCCCTTCAGGTTGCAGCCGAGCGACTCCAACTCCTCATGATGCAGCAGGTACATATCCTTCTCGCCCACCTGATCGAAGGTGTAGACGCGCTTGATCGCCATCGGGGCGGTCTCCACCCACCACCCCTTGTCGAACGCCTTGCGGTATTCCACCGGCACGCCATGCTCATCAACCGTTCCCTGGTCTCCATTCCCCGTTCCCCGGTTCTCCGCCACCCAGTAGCTCCCTTTCGCCGCAACCTCGCGGATATTGATCTCGGGATTGAAGTTGGTCGCGAAGGGATACCCGTGGTCGCCGCCGTTGCAGTC
>DBXN01000056.1:4157-6401 GCA_002309585.1 Verrucomicrobia bacterium UBA1211 | reverse complement strand
AAGTAGTGCTTCTGCGCGTAGGCGGAAAAGACCTGCGTCACGCCGGGATCGAACCCACAGCCGAGGATCGCGGTGAGCCCCGCCTTCTCAAACTTCTCACGGTACGCCCACTGCCACGAATACTCGAAATGCGCGGTGTCCGGCGGTTCATAGTTCGCGGTGTCCAAATAACTCACCCCCGCCGTGAGACAGGCGTCCATGATCGCCAGATCCTGATACGGCAACGCGATATTCATCACCAGATCGGGCTTGTAATCCTTGATGAGCGCGGTGAGGCGCGGCACGTCCATCGCGTCGATCTGCGCTGTCGTGATCTTCGTCGTCACGCCCTTCGCGGCGAACCACGGACGTTTCTCGATGTCCGCCCTGATAGCGTCACAGCGCGACTGAGTGCGAGACGCGATCAGCAGCTCGCCGAACACGTCGGGGTTCTGGGCCATCTTCGCGGCCGCCACGCCGGCAACGCCGCCGGCACCGATGAGAAGGACTTTAGCCATTGCATTGTTCCTTTTTGGTAATTGAGAGAAGTTCTTCGCGCAACAACTTGCAGGCGAGCGCCGTGGAGCGTCCCGTGGGATCGAGCGGCGGCGAGAGTTCCACATTGTCGAACGCGACCACGCGGAAGCGGGCGAATACATCGCGCAACGCGGCAAGCAGTTCCGTAAAACGGAACCCGCCCGCCTCCGGCGTGCCGGTACCGGGAAATTCCGACGGGTCGACCACATCGAGATCCACCGTCAGATAGACAGGCGTTCCCTCCGGGAAGGCGAGATCCCGCAACGTATTAAAGGTGAACGGCTCGGTGACGACATGACCATCCCGCATGAAGGCGAACTCCTCGCGCGTTCCAGAACGGATCCCGAACTGCCAAATCCGTCCGTCCCCCAACAGATCGTGGCATCGGCGGATAACGCAGGCGTGCGACAATGCCACGCCCAGATAATCCTCCCGCAGATCGGCATGGGCGTCGAAATGGATCATTCGAAGGTCGGGGAAGCGTTTGGCCACCGCCCGCACCGCCCCGAGCGTGACGAGGTGTTCTCCTCCCAGAAGAACCGGCATCTTGCCATCGGCGAGGATCCCATCCGCCGTCGCCTCGATCATCGCCAGCGCACGATCCGGCGCGCCGAAGGGCAACTCCAGATCCCCGGCGTCATGGACCCGGATCTCCTCCAGATCACGATCCTGATACGGCGAATAGGTCTCGATACCGAACGACTCGCTTCGCATCGCCGACGGCCCGAAACGGGTCCCCGGACGGAAACTCGTGGTCGAATCATACGGTGCGCCGAACAGCACGATATCGGCATCCGCGTACGCGCAATCCGCTCCGATAAAGGTCATCCCAGCCTCCTCCGTTTCAATCGCGAGACGATCTAACTCTTCAACAGCTCCCGCACGTAGTTCGGCAAAGCGAACGCGCCGTAGTGGAGTTCCGTGTTGTAATACCGGGTGGACACCCCGATGGCGTTCCAGCGCTCGGCGGAGAGGTCCTTCACGGGATCATACTTGAGAGACGCGAACCCGAACAGCCAGTGGCCGGACGGATAACTGGGGATGTGGCACTGGTAGACGGTCGAGACGGGAAACTCCATCGCGATATGGGCGTGGGCGTTCCGAACGCTGGTCTGGTGGGCGGCGTAAAACGGCGACTCATGCTGATTGATCAGAATCCCGTCATCCCGCAGCGCATTGCAGCAGTTGCCGTAAAACTCACGGGTGAAGAGTCCCTCGGCCGGCCCATACGGATCGGGACAGTCCACGATGATCAGGTCATAGGCATCCTTGCGGCCGCGGACGAACCGGAGGCCGTCCTCGAAATGCAGCCGGACCCGCGGATCCCGCAACTTGCAGGCGGTGAAGGGCAGGTGGATGCTCGACAGCGTCACCACCTCCTTGTCACTCTCCACCAGGTCGATCTCCTTGATGTCGGGATACTTGACCAATTCGCGCACCGTCCCGCCGTCGCCTCCGCCGACCACCAGCACGTTCTCCACCTTCGGATGGACCGCCATCGGAACGTGCGTCATCATTTCGTGGTAGATGAACTCGTCCTTCTCGGTGATCATCAGGTCACCGTCAAGGACCAGCACCCGCCCGAACCCGTAAGTGTCCAGGATGTCGATCTGCTGGATGTCGCTCATGTGCGAAGCCAACTGCTTCTTCACCTTGATTGAAAACTGAACGTCGTCCGTGTGTTTGTCAGTGTACCAGAGTTCCATAAGATACGATTAAACGGTTAAA
>DBXN01000056.1:0-4107 GCA_002309585.1 Verrucomicrobia bacterium UBA1211 | reverse complement strand
AAAGGAAACAGGAGTCTGATGTCTGATGTCCGATGTCATCCTCACGTCTCATGTCTCACGTCTCCTTCTTTCAACCCTCAACTCTCTACCACTTGGATATTTCCGATCGACATATCCTGGGGACCGGTCATGAAGCAGCCTTTGGCCTTCGCGAACTCGATGTGCTCGAGGATATCGGGGGTGACGCGCTCGCCCGGCGCGAGGATCGGGATGCCCGGCGGATAACTCATCACGAACTCGCCCGCGACGCGGCCCAGCGACTCCTTCAACGGAACCGTCTCTTTCTCGGCGTAGAAGGCCGCCTCGGGCGACATCGCCACATCGGGATCGATGTATTCATGGTCGAACAGGCCGACGGGATCCTTCCCATGGAGCCGCTTGATCTCGGCGAAGGCCGAAATCAACCGCTCCACATCCATGCGCCGGTCGCCGGCGGAGAGGATGGCGAGCACGTTGCCGATGTCACCGAACTCGATCTGGATGCCGTAGTCGTCCCGCAGCAGATCGTAGACCTCGATGCCCGCCAACCCGATGTCACGGGTATGGACGGAGAGCTTGGTCAGGTCGAAGGCGTAACAGGTGTCGCCATTCGCGATCTCGGGGCCGAACGCATAGTAGCCGCCCAGCCGGTTGATCTCGTCGCGGGCGTATTCCGCGAAGGAGATCGTCTTCCCGAACGCCTCCCGCCCGTGGAAAAACAGGTGGCGGCGCGCGAGGTCAAGCGAACTCAGCAGCAGGTAGTTCGCGCTGGTGGATTGGGTCAGCGTGATGATCTGCCGCACATAGTCGGGATTGATGGAACTTTTGCAGAGCAGCACCGAGCTTTGCGTCAGGCTGCCACCGGTTTTGTGGAGCGAGACCGCCGCCATGTCGCATCCCGCCGCCATGCCGGAGACGGGCAGCTTCTCGTGGAAGTAGAAATGGGTACCGTGCGCCTCGTCCGCCAGCACCTTCATCCCGGCGGCGTGGGCGATCGAGACGATCGTCTCCAGGTCCGAGCAGACCCCGTAATAGGTGGGATTGTTGACCAAGACGGCCTTGGCGTCCGGATGCTCCTCAATCGCCCGCTGGACATCCGACGCACCCATCCCCAACGGGATGCCCAGCCGCGCGTCGCGCCCGGGGTTGATGTAGACGGGAACCGCGCCGTTGACCACCAGCGCGTTGATGGCGCTCCGATGGACGTTGCGCGGCAGGATGATCTTCTCCCCGCGCCCGCAGGTCGTCCAAATCATCGTCTGGACGGCGGAGGTAGTCCCGTTGACCATGAAAAACGCGTGGTCCGCGCCAAACGCCTCGGCGGCGAGCCTCTGCGCGTCCCGAATGACGGAGACCGGATGCCCGAGGTTGTCGAGGGACTTCATCGAGTTGACGTCCAGCGACATGCAGAGACGCCCGTAATATTCCGGAAGCTCCGGATTCATTCTCCCGCCCTTGTGGCCGGGAACGTCGAAATGCGCCAAACGGTTGATCCGCTGCGCGTTCAGCGCCTCTGCGAGAGGCGTGGCTTGCTGTGTAAGGTGCGACAATTCATGGTACCTCATAGAGCAAGTGGATCCCTAGGGACGTCGCTTCCCGTCGTACACCCGCACGTGGAGAGTCATCCAGTCAGGACTAAACGCGGCGAATCCTATCAACATCCGCCCCTCGCTGTCAAGGTATCGCCGCATTTTTTTACGATTCCCGCATGGTTGAATTTAAAAGGTAAGATACGGAACATAAGTGGAAACGCATGATCGCCGTTCACTGAAATTTCCCTTGAACCTCCAATCAGGATACGCTAAACTTCTTTCCAGTCTCAAGAAAGCACTGTCAGCGTCGACAATGCAACGGATTTTGTACTGAATAATTGCCGGCGGGCGGCATACGCATTTCAAAAGGAGAACCAGCCATGAAAACGCCAACGACAAAACTCATGCTCGCCTCAGTCGCGGCAACAATGTTCTGCCTCGGCGTAGGGGCGGTGACAGGTGACCTTGTCGCACATCTCCCGTTTGACGATTATGGTAATGACGGACTTAACGTCCTCAATGCTACTGTCGGCGGAAACGCAATCGTGCGGACGACGCCCGCGAATGTGGTCGAGGGGCTTGGCGCGGTCGAATGTGTTACGGACGCCTCCATCCTCGCGGGGCTTCCGGAGGGAGACGGAGCCGTGGCGATACCGCTCAATACCCACATCATCCTTCCGATTCCTAACGTGCTCACAAGAGTTCCCGGCCATCCGTATTCAATACTGATGAAGGTGAAGTTCCCTTATTTCAGTCCGTATTACTGCGTGCTGAACATGCCGGCGGACAACAGCCTGGACGATTTCGTTTTCCTGCAATCCGGTTCGAATCCCTATATCGTCTTCAAGATGCAGGGCGGCGCGACATCCAATCGCATCAACGGGAACGGAGGATTTACCGCAGACCAGTGGGAGACGCTTCTTTTCCTTTTCGATCGTGACAAGGTCCGCACATTGCTAAACGGCAACGAGATTTTTTCCTGGACAGGAAGCCTCGTTTCCACGCGGGCTAATTGCGCCGCCGCCGGCGGCTATTTCATCCTGTCCGGTGACAATGACGGCGAGGATCCGCTCATGTACTGGGCGGACGTGAAGGTTTATGACGGCATCATCGACGACAACGCCGGGCTTGAGACACATGATGTCACTTGGAGGAATTGGGATGGAACGCTTCTTGAGAAAGACACCGTCGCCTACAACAAGATCCCCGTTTACGGTGGCGCTACGCCCGCAAAGGATCCCGGAGACGGGGTGGACTACTACTTTGCAGGGTGGACGCCCAAGGTGGGAGTGGCGGGAAGCAATACGGTCTACACGGCAAAGTTCGTCACGTTCGTAACCGGAGGGACCGACGGAAATCCGTATGTGGTCCTCTGGAAGAACTGGGACGGGACGCTTCTTGAGGCAGATGCCGACCTCTACTCCGGGGATATGCCAAGCTACGATGGCCCGGTTCCGGTCAAGGAGCCGGACGAGGACGGCGAATATGCGTTTGCCGGCTGGTCCCCCAAGATCGGGGGGACGACAACGAACATCGTGTACACGGCGAGGTTTTTCAACACGCACGATGTGATTCCGGCCATCAAATGGCACAAGGTCGCGAACAACGGGACGCGGCTTGAGTGGGACCTCCCGGCGGAAAACTACACCTCCGAGGGTGAGACCGACACCATCAAGGTTCTCTACAGGCCCAACGCCCACGGCAAGTATTCAGAGGGCATGATGACGGGCGCGACACAGATGCGCCTTGACGGATGGTTCTTTGTGCGCCGGGAACAGGCGGGCGAATGGACGTTCAGACAGGCGTTCGATGACTATATGGCGCTTCAGATTGACCGCAACTGGATTTTGCAGAATCCCACTTACAATGTGTCTGCCACCGCCAAGTGGCGGGCCACGGAAGGATGGCACAGGTTCACGATCGTGTGCGGCGACATTGCGGGCAGTTATGGCGAATACACTATGAACAACGGCTGGGCGATAGCCGTTTCCATCGGGGGGACGACATATCAAGGCTTCGAGGATCTCGTTCGCTTCGGCGACGGCGCGAGAAAAGGCAGCTACCTCACCGTCCGCTGGCAGGACGAGGACGGAACGGCGTTCTACGAGAAAGATGACGTGCTCTTCGGCGACAAGCCGAGCTACGACGGTCCGCTGCCGACGAAGGAAGGATATGTGTTCGTCGGATGGAACGGCGATGACGTCGTAACCGAAGATGCGGTTCGAACGGCGCAATGGGAGCCTTTCGACGTTTACTATGCAGACTACGTGAAGATCGGCACGGCGGAGGAGCTGAACAATATCCGCAACAACCTGACGACGAACTACGTGCTGACGGCCGACATCGACCTTGACGGGATTGCCTGGACGCGCATGGACGTCTTCACAGGCGTACTCGACGGTAACGGCCACGCGATTCGGAACATCGACATCCATGCGCCGACCACAGACGACGTCGCGTTCTTCTATTCGCTTCAAAACGCGACGGTCCGGAATCTTTCGCTGCGCGGCGGCAAAATCGAGGGGCGTAACCGCGTCGCCGGCATTGCCGCGAGGGTACATGGCGGAAACCTCATCGAGAACTGCACGGTGGACCT
>DBXN01000097.1:6039-6193 GCA_002309585.1 Verrucomicrobia bacterium UBA1211 | reverse complement strand
AACCGCTGTTGCTGAAGTCCGTCCGGATCACGGGTGAGATCGAGGCGGCCGAGGACGCGCCCCGGAACAACTCGTTCTTCATCTGCGACGCCGCCGTCAACGTGCTTTTCGCCAAGGAGGGCGAGAAGAGCGAAGCCAAGATCCTGGAGCCCCA
>DBXN01000097.1:247-5925 GCA_002309585.1 Verrucomicrobia bacterium UBA1211 | reverse complement strand
TACGCCTGCTTCTCCGGAAGCGACTGGTGCGGATGGTGCATGAAACTGGAACGCGAGGTCTTCTCCGCGCCCGCCTTCGCGGAGGCGGTGAAGAAAGACTTCATCCTGGTCTTCATCGACACACCGCGAAACAAGAAAGTCCTCTCCGCGTACGCGAAAACCGCCAACCCGAAACTCGTGGCGAAGTATGGCATCCGAGGTTTCCCGACCGCCCTCATCTTGGACGGCGACGGTAAGAAGATCGGCGAGACCGGCTACCGGGAGGGCGGTCCCGCCGCCTACGCCGAGCATCTGAAGAGCTTCCTTTCCCGCAAAGGAAATTGACCGCCTCAAATGCCGCCTTGCCTCATCCCCCGTTTTTCGGTAACATTCTTTAACCCATTTTCGAACACAGAAAGGTGAAGACAGATGAGTGATACCCAACAGACCATGAAGATGTTACCCGGTGATGAGATTCGTCAGATCATGTGGCGGTATACCGACCGGTTNNCTGGTGGCCCAGTTGGTCGCCAATGGACAACGGAACACCCATGAGTGGACCGAGGAGAAAAACGCGCTCTACAAGGCGTTCGATGAGTCGGGCGTGACCGCCGCCGGCCTGAACATGGAGTACGGCGGGATCATCGAAGGTCAGCGCAACTTCGCGCTGGCGCTCCTGGCGTATGAGATCGCCTGGGTTGACGGCGGCGCCGCCACAACCAGCCTGGTCAACAACCTCGCGCTCGGCCCGATCGTCGAGAAGGGTACCCCCGAACAGCAGGCGAAGTACATGACCAACTGCGCGCCGGCCCAGCCGGGCGAGGATCGGAAGACCTGGCGCGGCGCCTTCGCGCTGACCGAGCCGATCCCCTACGTCGGCGTGGACACGGGTGTCCTCTGCGGCCGCGTGACGGTGGACGAGTGGAAAGAGGGCGAGGAGCCTTGGCTGCGCGTGGAGAAACGCGGCCGCTTCATCACCAATATGTCGGTCGCGAACTTTGTCACCGCCGCCGTCGATACCGCCGATCCCCGGATCAAGAGCTCCTGCATGGTGATCCTGGAGGACACCGACGAGGGCGTCTTCGACCGCGGCAGCCCCACCTTGAAGCAGGTCCATCAGCTTTCGAACACCCATGACCCGATCTTCAATCTCCGTATTCCGGCAAGCCGGATCATCGGCGGTTACACGATCAAGGACGGCGTGATTGTCCCGAACCTGACCCACAGCGAGATCATCGAAGCGGTCTTCTCCCGTACCCGCGTGACGGTGGGTGTGATGACGGCCGCCAAGCTGCTCTCGGCCGTTGAGCCGGTTATCCGTTACCAGCGCGGCCGTTTCCGTGGCGCCGCCGGCATCGAGGAGGGAACGCCGCGTTACAGCCAGGGCATCCAGATGAAAGAGGACGCGGTGCAGCGTCTGGCCGATGTCTGGGCGACCGGCGAAGCGGCCTCCTCACTCGGTTTCGCGATCGCCCGCGCCTACGACGAGCAGATCCCGATCGAGATCGAGGCGAAGAAGTTGCTGGCCGAACAGGGCGCCGCCGGTGGGCGCGCCCTCCTGAAGGCCCTCAAGAAGCCGCAGGCCGAGGCGATCGAACTCTTGGACATGCTCGCCAAACCCGAGGCCGAGTGGGATGCCGTCCGCGTCGAGGCGTTGGCGAACGACCTGCTGGTCAAGTACGTCCGCAGTACGGCGGTCACCAATATCCTCTGCCCCGCCTGCAAACTCTGGGACACCGGATGGGGCGCCAATATGCTCCGCGAGGCGGTCAGCCTGATGGGCGGCTACGGCATTACCGAGGACTGTCCGGGCTTCCTCTTCAACAAGTGGGTTGACGCCCAGCTTGAGGCGACGTATGAGGGACCGGAAGTAGTCCAGCGCCGCCAGATCAGCGTCACGATGGGCAATCCCGTCTTCCTCGCGCAGGTCCGGCTCTGGGTCGCCGAGCTCCGCCGCGCCGACGCCGCCCAGCCCGGCAAGGGCTACGCCGCGTTGGCCAACGCTTTCGAGCTTTGGCTCTGGACCCAGGCTTTCACCACCCGCACGAAGGATGCCGAGGGCCACGCGCTCGGTCAGAGCCAGCGCCACGGTGTCGCCTTCTCGCTCGCGGACGCGATCGCCTGGCTCTGCGCTGTCCACTGCTTCGTGGAAGACGTTCAGGAACTCGCCGCGAAGGGTCCGGAACATCCGGTCGTCGGTCCGGAGATCGAGGGTTATCTCAACACCTTCAACGATCTGGCGCACCTCCAGATCGCCCGCGCCGCGGGCGAAGTGGTCCGGATCTGCACCGAGATCGTCTACGGCTACCAGACCGAGCTGCCCGCCGAAGAGGCCTCCGCCTTCCAGGCGCTCGCCGCCCAGGTCGCGGTATCGCTCGCCGGCGCACGCCTCGCGAAGGATCGCGCCGGAAAGGCGATCACCCAGATCATGATCCCGGAAGCGCTCGACTACCCGATGTAAGGGAACCGTCGGAAGACAGGAATTGCTAAATCGATTGCAGCCGGATGACAACGGCTGCAATCGATTTTTGCTGAAGGGAGGTTGTCCGTATGACAAAAAAGAAACGCGTGTTGCTGTTGCTTGCGGTCAGCTCTCTTCCGATCTTGCTCCTCTTCGTCCTCTGCCTCTTGGACCTCTTCTTTGGTGAGGATACGGGCGGAGGGGGCATGGCACTCATATTCCACTCGCTCATACCGCTCCTTCCGGGCGGGATCCTTCTCATGCCGTTGGCTGCGGGACACTGCATCATCAGTCTGATCGATTGCCTTCGCGGATTGGCCTTTTACACCGCCGAAAGGCCCCACTTCCTATCCGGAGCCCTGCTCGGATATCTCCTCTTCTTCCTGGTGGGCGGTATCTTCATCCGCTCGGAAAAAACCTCCAGACAGCGATGGGCATTCGCGATTTACCTGATCCTGATGATCGCCGCACTCTGCGGCACACCCTTTCTCATGATGATCTTGGACTGAATGGAGGAAACACTTGCAAAACCAACCGCTAGTGATGGGACAAAGGCGAGAAGACCTTTGCTGCATCCAGCTTTGAAATTGCCGCCGGAGGATGCCGAACATGGATTGGCCGCTTGAAACGGATGAACGATTGCTCTGGGAGGGGCAACCCGATCCGAAACCGGATCCGGTGACCCGGGGCATGTTGCGCCGTCTGGCCATCCTCGCCATCCTGCTCTTCCTTGTCTTCATCCTCGCGCTGCACTATCGGATCAGCCTCTCTGGCGACACCTTCACGATCCCGTGCGCCGACCCAAAACTCTCCGAACTGGCCCTGCCGATGACGTTCCTCACGAATGGTGTTGCCGCATTCGGATGCGCCCCGCTCTTCATCCTCGCGATGGTTCTCGTCCCGGCGTACTGGAACGGCTGGATCCTTCGCCAGACACGGATTGCCGTCACAAACCGCCGCCTGCTCATCCGGCGACTCCGTCTCAAGGCGTATGACCGATCAGCGGTCCGCGCCCTCTTCCGCGCGATCCGGCCCTTCGCGCCGAAACCGGGTATGCCCCCCGATCCGCACATCACCCTACTCCTGCGCTATCCCCTCCCCGGATCCGGACGCGTGATGGTCCTTGCTCTGGGACCGTTCCCCCGCGACGCGGGCCTCGCCTGCGAAGCGGCGCTCCACGGCATGTCCGCCGGCTCCCCCACCGTCTACCCGCCCGCCCACCGTTTCCCATCCTGGATGGATGCGGAGGAACGCCGATGGCTCACCGACGGACTTTCGTCCGGTGAACGGCTCCTCTGGGCGGGACGGCCTGCCCCCAGGCGGGAAACCGTCACCACGGCGGTCATCGCCGCCGCCCTGCTCATCCTGCAGTTCTATTCCGGAATTCCGCAAAACTATTACCGCTTGCTCCACACCTGCCTCTTCCGCATCGGAGGCCCCGTCGGATGGCTGGCTGGAGGGATCGGACTCGGCGCGCCGATTCTCTGGGTGAATCTCCCCTTCCTCTACCTGATCGCCGCCCCATTCCTCCCCCAAAAACTCAAACTTCGTCCCACACGCGAACGTTACCTCGTCACGGACCGCCGGGTCATCATGCGAGGGGGCGTTTTCACCCCCGACCGGACCTTCCCGCCCGTAGTGAAGCGCGCCGGGAAAGGGTGCTCGTTCATCCGTTTCATTTGGCTGAACGACACGAAACCGCCCCCGCAGCACCCCTCCATCTTCTTTACGAACGGCTTCGCATCGGTCGCCGACACCGATCTTCCCGCCGCGCTCTCCGCCATCGGCGAGATGCGCGCCGCCCCCGATCCGTTCAGGCATTGAGATGGCGCATCCCAGATACGGGACGAGAACATGAAAACGCGAAATGCCGCCACCGTGATTTGACTTCCGGGGACGAATACTGGTAAGTGCCAATTTTCGCTTTTAATAAAGTTTTGAGAGATTTTGATTTACATGATTGTTCAAAACTCAAGCGTTTTGGAAACGTTGATAATCCTGTCCAAAAACAGGGTCACGGAATTAAACAGACCAAAGTTGGCCAACAAGTCATGATTGACACAAGATACCAACATATGCCATACTATCCATCGTTTTTAGGAAGGATTCTATCATGCAGACAATCATGAACGTAAACGAGGCGAAGGCCAACTTTTTCGGAATGCTTTCCGAGGTGGAGTCGGGTCTTGTCTCGTTCACGATAATGCGATATGGGCGACCTATCGCAAAACTCGTCCCGATCAAACGAACCCGAAAGATACGTCCGTTGTCTGGATATGGCACGAAGATCGTGATTAAGGGAGACCTCTTCTCCGACGACTCTGCGCTGTGGGAGAACGCCTGATGCGTTATCTGCTCGACACTTGCGCGCTCATCTGGCTCAGCATGGGCGGCGGAGACCTGAGTTCAGACGCCCGTCGGCGCATCTCCGTAGCCTCCGCGCTCCATTACTCGTCCATATCGGTTTGGGAGATCGCCCAACTTATGAAAAAAGGCAAGATCGTCATTCCAAACGACGTGGTCGGTTTTATCTCAGACCTCAACGAACAATACGGTATTACCACCATTACGCCAACAGACGACATTATGATCCGCGCCGCGCAACTTCCGGATTTCCACAAAGACCCGGCCGACAGGATCATCATCGCCACATCGCTTATCCATGATTTGACGATCGTGACGGGTGACGGCAAGTTTACCCCATACGGCGTCAGAACCATCTGTTGAACTCCCCCGTTAGCGAAACAGGCATCCCGCCTGTTTACTTTGAAACCTTAGGCGGGGTGGCGGCATTGCGCGTCGCATCGTCGAGTTCCAAGAGCGCGAAGGCGGAATAGCCCATGCAGTTGAGCCAGTCGTAAAGCGGCTGACCGAGGGTATCGTGGGTCCAGAAGGTCGGGATACGCCCCTCGGGTGTTTGGACACGGGTGATCGTGTCACCCAGCGCCCGCGCTTTGGCCAGCAACTCCGGCTCGCCCGTCACACGCCAGATCGCCAGATAGGCGCGAATCATCTTCGCCGCAGAGGCATCGATCGGGATGAAACAGCTGTACTGCTCCAGAACCGATGGCACGTCCCACAGCGGGTGGCCCGCGGGACGCTCCCAACAGACAAAGCGGTTCTCGCAGAAGCGCAGGATACGGCGGCATTGCGCGAGACGCGCCGGGTCGTTGGGGAAACGGCGCAGGATCTCGAACATCGCCTCGACCGCATTGTGCTTGGTCGGGTTGGCGTAGGG
>DBXN01000097.1:0-144 GCA_002309585.1 Verrucomicrobia bacterium UBA1211 | reverse complement strand
GCCTCGGCGAGGGCGAGGAAGAACGCCAGCGGGCGGGTCGGAACGAGCGTGTTTTCGCCCACCGGTTCGCCGGTCGCGAGCCGCATCTTTAGGGGCCAGCTACCGTCCGGACGGCGTCTCTTGAGGTAGGTCTCACCGATGCCG
>DBXN01000152.1:25470-25655 GCA_002309585.1 Verrucomicrobia bacterium UBA1211 | reverse complement strand
GCGATCATCGTCGAGCCGGTCGCCGGAAACATGGGATTGGTGACCCCAGAACCGAATTTCCTCGTCAAGCTCCGCCACATGGCCGACCGCTGCGGGGCGCTGCTGATTTTGGATGAGGTCATCAACGGCTTCCGCTTCAACCTCTCCAGCTACGCGAAACTGGCCGGGATCAAACCCGACCTGAT
>DBXN01000152.1:24855-25363 GCA_002309585.1 Verrucomicrobia bacterium UBA1211 | reverse complement strand
GGGAATCCGCTGGCGGTCGCCGCCGGGCTCAAGACCCTGGAGCTGCTGGAGCGGGAGGATCCCTACCCGCGGATGGCCGCGATGGGGGATGCCCTCTCCGAGCGGCTCAACGCCTTCACCCGCGAGCGGGGGCTTCCGCTCCAGTGCGCGCAGTACAAGGGGGTCTTCACCCTCTTCGCGACGCGGAATCCGGTCCGGAATCTGGCCGACGCCAAGCGCGCCGACACCGGGCGCTACGCCCGTCTCTTCCATGCCATGCTCGACCGCGGCTACTACCTGCCGCCCTCCCAGTTTGAGATCGGGTTCATCTCGGCGGCCCACACGGAGGAGCAGCTGACCGGTTTCGCCCAGGCGGTCGAGGAGGCGGTCGAGGAGGTGTGGTAGCCGGATGACGCGGGGGTGACAGCCGGCCGCATCCCGATCGGGATTGCGGTCCCGGTTGTCCCGTCCGTCCCGGGTTGCCCCGGAACATTTCCGCCAAAAATGAAAAGATGAGGCTTCCCGCCCC
>DBXN01000152.1:0-24801 GCA_002309585.1 Verrucomicrobia bacterium UBA1211 | reverse complement strand
GGAGGAAGTCGACCAAGTATCAGCTCGTTGTCACCGAAGAAAATCGCACCCAAGTCGCTTTTCTATCGACTTTTCCGGCCGAATCGGTGATAATTCTTTTTTCATTTTCGAGGGATTGTCTTTTCGCCCTCCCGTGCCCGGCTTCTGGGGCTGCGGGAGAGGCGTAAACGGTTGACCATGAAGAGATTCGAGCATATTCAGGGCGGTGTGACGGCCGCGTTGGGCTTTCGGGCGGCGGGTGTCGGCGCGGCGATCAAGACGCCGGGCCGGCGGGACGTCGCGCTTTTGGTCGCGGACCAGCCCGCCGCGGTGGCGGCGGTCTATACCACCAACCGCGTGGCGGCGGCGCCGGTGCGGTTGGATCGCCGGCGTACCCGCGCGGGGCGCGCGCAAGCGGTCTTGGTGAACAGCGGATGCGCCAACGCCTGTACGGGCGAGCAGGGACTCCGTGATGCGGAGCGCTCGGCTGAGGTGGCGGCGGAGGCGTTGGGGATCGATCCCGAGCTGGTGCTGGTCTGCTCCACGGGCGTGATCGGGGTCCACCTGCCGATGGAGCGTCTTCTGGACGGCGCGCGCCGCGCGGCGGCGGCCCTGTCGCGGGAGGGCGGGGATGACGCCGCCCATGCGATCATGACGACCGATACGGTCGATAAGCAGGTCGCCGTCCGGTTGACGCTTGACGGGCGGGAGATCCATATCGGCGGGATGTGTAAGGGTGCCGGGATGATCGAGCCGAATATGGCGACGATGCTCGGGTTCCTCACGACTGACGCGGCGGTGGAACCCGCCGCGCTCGACGCGGCGCTCCGCGCGGCGGTCGGGGTGAGTTTCAACAAATTGGTGGTGGATGGCGACCGCAGCACGAACGACACCGTGATCGCGTTGGCGAGCGGCGCGGCGGGGAATGCGGTTCTGAACGGGCACCATCCTGAATGGCCGGTCTTTGTGGATGCGCTGACGCAGGTGTGCGTCGAGCTGGGCAAAAAGATGGTGATGGACGGCGAGGGTGCGACGAAGTTCGTGACGGTGACCGTCCGGGGCGCGAAGGATGACGCCGATGCGCAGAAGGTCGCGCGGGCGATCGCGAAATCGCCGCTGGTCAAGACCTCCTGGTACGGAATCGACCCGAACTGGGGCCGGGTGATCGCGGCCGCGGGTTACTCCGGCGCCGAGGTGGACGAGTCCCGCACCCAGATCTTCTATGGCGACCTGTGCGCGTTCGACTGCGGGCGCGTGGCGACGGCGGAGGAGCTTGCGGCCATGCAGGCGATCATGCGCCAGCGCGCGTTTGACGTGACCGTTGATCTGCATTTGGGTACGGGTGAGGACCGGCTCTACACGTGCGACATCTCCCATGCGTATGTGACGATCAATGCGGAGTACACGACGTAGGGAAGATTCAAAGGTTGAACGGTTCAAGGGTTACAGGCGAGTTGAGGGTTGAGATGATGGAAGAGGCGATGGCGAAGGCTGCTGTTCTGACAGAGGCGTTGCCATACATTCAGCGGTTTAAGGGATCGGTTGTGCTGGTCAAGGTGGGCGGAAGCGTGATGGAGACCGCCGAGAATCTTGAGCGGCTGTTGACAGACATCGCGTTTTTGAATGTGGTCGGCATCAAGACGGTGCTGGTCCACGGCGGCGGCAAGGCGATCTCGCGCGGGATGACCGAGGCGGGCATCGAGCCGAATTTCGTGATGGGGTTGCGCGTCACGACCGAACAGACGATCCGGGTGGTGGAGCAGGTGATCAAGCGTCAGGTGAATGCCGAGGTCGTCCGGCTGCTCCAGAAGCACGGCGCGAATGCCCGTCCGCTGCATGGGGATTGGATTTTTTCCGTCCGGAAAAAGACCGGTGTCGATCCCTCTACCGGGCGTCCGGTCGATTGGGGATATGTCGGGACGCCGGTCTCGGTCGATACCCGGCCGGTGCAGGAGATGTTGGATGCCGGGATCGTTCCGGTTGTCACGCCGCTCGGGACGGGTTCCGATGGAAAGTTGTACAACGTGAACGCGGACACCGCCGCATCGGCCTTGGCGAAGGCCATGAAGGTCCGCAAGCTGGCGTTCATCTCGGATGTGCCGGGTCTGCTGATGCGGGTGGACGATCCTTCGAGCCTGTTGGCGACGCTCCGCATCGGAAGTGTCCAGAAGCTGAAGGAGAACGGGGTGATCGGCGGCGGGATGCTGCCGAAGTTGGAGAGTTGCGTGGAGGCGATCCGCGCCGGGGTGGGGAAGGTCCATCTGATTGACGGTCGGATGCCGCACTCCCTGCTGCTTGAGATTTTCACAAAACAAGGTGTAGGAACGGAGATTATCGCAGATGAGTAAGAGTACAGACATTGCCGAGTTGTTCAACCAGTATGTGATGCACACGTATGCGCCGACGGCGACGCTCGTGAGCGGCAGCGGATGCAAGGTGCGTGATCCCGATCGTATGACCTATCTGGATTTCACCGCCGGTATCGCGGTCCACAATGTGGGCCACTGCCATCCGAAAGTGGTGAAGGCGATCCAGGACCAGTCGGAGACGCTGGTCCATTGTTCGAACCTGTTCTATAACGCGAACCAGGCGCTCCTGGCCCAGAAGCTTTCCAAGCTCTCGCTGGGCGGCAAGTGCTTCTTCTGCAACTCCGGCGCGGAGGCGAACGAGGCGATGGTCAAACTCGCGCGCGCCTGGGGCCACGAGAAGGGCAAGTATGAGGTGATCACCTTCCAGAACTGTTTCCACGGCCGGACGCTGGCGATGGTCTCCGCCACGGCGCAGACCAAGGTCCAAAAAGGGTTCGATCCGCTGCCGATCGGTTTCGCTTACGCCGAGTACAACAATCTGGAATCGGTCAAGGCGGCGATCAACGACAAGACGGTGGCGATCATGCTTGAGGCCGTCCAGGGTGAGGGCGGGGTCCTTCCCGCGACCGAGGAGTTTATGGTCGGCATCCGCAAGCTCTGCGACGAGAAGGGGTTGATGATGCTCTGCGACGAGGTTCAGTGCGGCATGGGCCGGACCGGCAAGATGTTCGGCTGGCAGCACTATCCGGTGAAGCCGGACGCGTTCACGCTTGCCAAGGCCTTGGCGTCCGGCGTGCCGATGGGTGCGTTGGTCGCTTCGCCGGCGTTCTCCGATGTCTTCCAGCCGGGCATGCACGCCTCCACGTTCGGCGGCAATCCGCTGGCGAGCGCCGCCGCCTTGGCGGTTCTGGACGTGATCGAAGAGGAACACCTTCTGGAGCAGGCCGAGAAGATGGGGGCGCTCTTCATGGAGGGCCTGAACCAGTTCGTCGATAAGTTCGAGCAGGTGCTGGAGGTCCGCGGAAAAGGTTTGATGGTCGGTTTGGTCGTCGAAGGTTCCGCCAAAGAGGTGGTTGACGCCTGCCGCGAGATGGGGTTGCTCTGCTGTGTCGCGGGCCAGCATGTGGTCCGTTTCGTCCCGCCGCTGAACATCAAGGAGGACGAGATGGAAGAGGCGCTGGACATGATCAGCGACGCGCTGGATCAGGTCTACGGCGAAGAGGAGGAGTAATCCGCCATTCCCGTAACGGTTCATCGGCCGCCCTTCATCGAGGGGCGGCTTTTTTTTGTGTCTGGACACGCGCGCTTTGCGCTTTTGTGTTGAAGGGCTTTGCGGAAAACCGTTATAATGTCCCTTACTTTTGCGGCTTTCTTTTTAGAAGGATGAACGGTTATGCATCAGGGACGCTACGGAATCGAGTTTGATGATCAGGCGGGATCCCCGCTCCGGCGGTATGCATGGGTGGCCATGCTGATTCCGGTGGCGATTCTGCTGATCTTCCTCTTTCGGGGGAGTGGGTGCGGCAGCACGCGTTCACCGGGTCGCGACCCGGAGGATCCGACGGTGGCCCGCCGGTATGACGCGCCGGAAAAACGGCCCGAACGCCGGCCGTTCTTCGGCGGCCTCTTCCGTTCCGCCCCCAAGCCCGAGAAGCCGGAAGAGCCGGCCCCGACGGCCGAACCGGCCCCTTCCGCCCCGGTTGCCGCACAGGAGACGAAGCGTCCCGCCGTGAAACCCCTTCCCGCGCCCCTGCCCGCCGTCAAGGCCCAGCCTCAGCTGACGACCAAGGGCCTTTCCGAGCCGGTCCGGAAACTGCTGGAGACGGCGCAGAAGAAGGTGGATGACGATGACCTGATCGCGGCGCGGTTGGCGTATCGCGATATCCTGGCCCAGCCCGGCACCGAGACGATCCGGGAGTATGTCGAGGGGAAGATCGCCGAGATCAACTGGACCCTGCTCTTCTCCAACCGTCCGATGCCGGAGAAGATGCTGTACACCATCGCGCCCGGCAATCTGATCAGCAAGCTCGCGCGCCAGTACAATAACTCGCAAGAATTCATCCTGAAGGTCAACGGGATTGAAAATCCCTCGCAACTCCATCTCGGCCAGAAGATCTGGATCATGAAGGAGCCGAAGTTCGTCTTGACGGTGCTGAAGAAGAGTTGCACGGCGGTGTTGACCCTGAACGGCGAGTTTTTCAAACGGTTTCCGGTCGGGATCGCCAAACAGGTGCCGAACGGGACCTTCTCGGTCAGGAGCCGCGTGGAACACCCGCAATACCGCCGCAAAGGCGAGATCACCATCCCGTACGGCGGGGAGGGGAATATCCTCGGGACCTGGTGGATTTTCTTAAGCCCGATCGGCGGGGTGGATGACGTCTACAACATGGGTTTGCACGGAACGTGGGATGATCTCTCGATCGGACGGCGGACCGATGACGGCTGTATCCGGTTCACGAATTCCGACATCACCGATTTGGCGCTGATCCTTCCGGCCGGAACGCGGGTGGTGGTCAAAGAACAGTGAGGGGAGTGACGAGAGCGAATGCCCATGTCTCTTGCCCTCAACTCCTCAACGCTCAACCCTCAACGGTGGAACTCTGAAGGCTTAACGAAAGGAATGAAACATGAAGTGTGATTTTGATGTGTTGAAACAGTTGGTGGCGATTCCGACCCCGACCGGGTTTGAGTCCGATGGGATGAAGCTGATCGCGGCGTCGCTGAAGGCGGACGTGCCGGATCTCGCGTTCGACCGTCACGGGAACCTCCGGGCTCGCCTGAATGCGGGTGCCCCGTTACGGGTGATGCTCGAAGGCCACTGCGACGAGATCGGGTTCATGGTGGACTACATTGACGATGACGGGTTCGTCTATGTCTGCGCCCTGGGCGGTGTGACGGTTCCGCTGGTGGCTTCGGAGCGGATCGTTTTCCAGGGGAAGAACGGTCCGGTGTACGGCGTGTTCGGCGTGCGTCCGCCGCACCTGATGTCGGCGAAGGAGAAGGAGCATGTGGCGCCGACGGAACTTCGCAAGATCGCCGTCGATATCGGCGCGTCCAGCCGGGAAGAGGCGATGGAGCTGGTGGACCTGGGGACCCCGGCGGTCGTCGATACGGGATGGCGTCCGCTGGCGAAGGATCGGGTCGCCTGCCGCGGCTTTGACAACCGGATCGGGGCGTTCATCGTCTCGCAGGTGATGCTCCGGCTGGCGCACGAGAAGTTGAATGTCGAGTTGAACATGGTGACCAGCGTCCAGGAAGAGATCGGTCTGGTGGGGGGAATTACCACCGCCTACGACATCAATCCCCAGATCGGCTTCTGCGTGGACGTGGGTTTCGCGTCGGACGCCCAGAAAGAGGACCGGACCCTGATCGGCGACATCCGTCTGGGCAAGGGCCCGATCATCGGCCTCGGACCGACCTACCATCGGGTACTGACGGATCATCTGGAGAAGACCGCCGCGCAGCATGAGATCGCATATCAACGCCGTGCGGTCGGACGCGGTACGGGTACCTGCGCCTGGGCGATGCGGCTCTCCCGTTCCGGCGCCGCCGTCGCGCAGGTGAGCATTCCGCTCCGGTATATGCACAGCCCGTGCGAGGTGATCAGTTTGGACGATGCCGAGAAGGCCATCGATCTGCTGTCCGCGGCCATTTTGGCGTTGCCCGCGGATCTTGAGTTGCGGCCGGCCTTGCCGTGACGCCGTTGGGCTACGCATGGCGACCTCCGCCCAAACCTTTCCGATAACCTACCTGCTCGACCGTCTCGCGCCGAGTGAGACCTTCATTCAGCGTGAGATCGAGCAACTTCGTTCGCGGAACTGGCCGCTTGAAGTGCGGTTGATCGGCCGCGGGATCGGACGGTTGCGTTTCTCCTTCTCGGGCTGTCCCGCGGGGTCCCGCGTTCGATTCCTCCGGGCGGCATGCCGCCGTCTTCAGGCGTTGGCGGGACGTTCGCCGATGGCGGCGTTGCGCCTGCTGCGCCGGTTGCCGCAGGCGGCTGAATTGACGGGGCGCGTGCTGGAGAATGAGAGCCGGTTGATCCACGCGCACTTCGCGGGGATTACGGCGGATGTGGCGCCGGTCGCGGCGGCGGCCGCGGGGATCCCGTGGAGCTGTTCGGTCCATGCGCGGGATGTCTTTACGGTCCCATCGGAATTGACCGCCTGCCGGTTGATCCCGGCGGCGGGCGTGATGGCGTGTTCGCGGCTGGCGGCGGAGCGTGTCGCGGCGGCGGGCGTTCCGCCGGAACGGATCGCGCTGGTCCACCACGGGCTGCATCTGAATGATTTCCCCTACGACACGGTCCAGCCCGACGGCGTTTTTTTCACGGCCTGCCGGCTTGAACCGAAGAAGGGGTTGGATACGCTGCTTCACGCCTGCGCGATCCTGAAACGGAACGGCGCCGATTTCTCGTGCGTCATCGCAGGGGATGGACCGGAACGCGGCGCATTGGAAACATTGGCGGCGAAGCTGAACCTTCGGGATCGGGTCGAATGGATCGGGTGGCAGTCCCAGGAGGAGACCCGTTCCCTGTTGATGGATGCCACGCTTCTCGTGCTGCCGTCGCGGGTGATGCCCAATGGCGACCGCGACGGGATCGCCAACGTCCTGCTGGAGGCGATGGCGATCGGGACGCCGGTGCTGACCACTCCCGCCGGCGCGGCGGCGGAGATCATCACAGATGGCGTCAACGGCCTGCTGGTCCAGCCGGACGATCCCGCCGCGCTGGCGGCGGCGTTGGGACAGGCGTTGGTTTCGAAGCAACGGCTGATGGCGTTGGCGCATGAGGCGCGGCGGACCATCGAGGCACAATTTGACGCCACCCGCACGACGCGGCAGGTGGAGGATTTTCTGTTCCGGGTGATTGGGGCGACGGCATGATTGAGTTTAAGGATATCGGGGTCCGATACGGGACGCAGGTTGTGCTGGAACACGTCAGCTTCCGGATCAACAAGGGGGAGCGGGTCGGCATTGTGGGACCGAACGGTTCCGGTAAATCGACCCTTTTCCGGCTGATCTTGGATGAGGCGTTCGCCGATACCGGAAGCGTGGTGATCGAGGAGTCTCCCCGTATCGGCCATATCCGGCAGCATCTGAAGCCCGATTCAGAAGAGGAGACCCTGCTGGCCTATGCGTTGCGGGGAATCTCGGGTGTCACCCAGCTGGAGACGGAGATCCATGATCTTGAACACCGGCTCTCCCAATGCGGGGAGGAGTTGGAACGGAACCGGCTGTTGAAACGGCTCGGCGAGGTGCAGACCGCCTTCGAGCATCTGGGCGGATATGATATTGAAACCCGCGTGAAAGCATCCCTGGGCGGATTGGGGTTTTCGGTTGACGCCTTCCAGAAACCCTTCACGAGCTTCAGCGGTGGCTGGCAGATGCGCGCGGAGCTTTCCCGCGTGCTGGCGTCCCATCCCGATCTGCTGCTCCTTGACGAACCCTCAAACTATCTGGACCTGCCGGCGATCGAGTGGCTGCAGCGTTTTCTGCGCGGGTATGACGGGACGCTGGTGCTGATTTCCCATGACCGGTTTCTGCTCCGGACGCTGACGAAGATCACGGTTGAGGTCGATGCCCAAACCGTGACACGGTATAATGGCGATCTGGACTACTACCTGCGCGAACGGGAGATCCGTTATCGGAACCTGCTCGCCGCAAAGGAGAACCAGGACCGCCGGATTGAACAGCTTGAACGGTTTGTCGATCGGTTCAAGGCGACGGCGACCAAGGCGGCGCAGGCGCAGAGCCGCATCAAGATGATCGAGAAGATCGAGGCCGAGGCGGTGGTCCTGCCCAAGCGCAGTCTGGCGGCGGGGTATCTGCGTCTGCCCGAGGCGCCCCATTCCGGGGCGGAGATCGTCCGGATGGAGCATCTGGATTTCTCCTACGACGGTATCCATCCGGTTCTCAGGGATGTCAATCTCAGCATCGCGCGCGGGGACAAGGTGGCGATCATCGGCTACAACGGGATGGGCAAGACAACCCTGTTGCGGATGATGGCGGGTGTCCGGACGCCGACCGCAGGCACCTGCACGCTCGGGCATAAGGTCCAGCCCGGTTATCTTTCCCAGGAATTCGCCGAGACCATCCCGCCCGACATCACGGTCTTTGAGTGCGCGAAACGGGCGCGCCCGAACGCTACGGAGAAAGAGTTACGCTCCTTCCTGGCGTCGTTCGGGTTCATGGCGGACGACATCGGCAAACAGGCCGGGGTCTTGAGCGGCGGCGAGAAGATCCGGTTGGCGTTTTTGCGACTCTTCTTGGATCCGCCGAACCTGATGCTGCTGGACGAGCCGACCACCCATCTGGATATGGAGGGGCGCGCCGCGTTGGAGAAGGCGGTCAAAACTTATAACGGAACGGTCTGCCTCGTGAGCCACGATATCGAGTTTGTCCGCAATACGGTGACCTCCATTATCGAGATTTCAACGGCGGGTGTCCGCTGTTTCCCGGGCGGGTTCGACTACTATCAGGAGAAGACGGCGGGGGAGACCCGCGATGAAGACGCGGGCGGGCGCGCCGCCGCCTCGGGCGGTGCGACGGCGGAGGCCCCGGCTGCGATGACGGCAAAGGAGCTCCGCAGGGTCCGCGCGCAGGAGCGCGCCAAATTCCTGCCCCGGATTCGCGCCCTGAAGACGAAGGTCGAACAGGAGGAGAAGAAAATCGCGGAACTGGAGGCGGAGTTGGAGGAGCTCTCCGCGGTTCTCTTCAACCCCCAGCCCGGGACCGATTTCGCCGCCACCAACAAGCGGCTCAAATGGGTTCAGGACCAGCTGGATGTCTTTACGGAGGAGTGGGAACGGGACGCTTCCGAACTGGACCGGTTGCAGAAGGAGCAGGATGCCGCGCAGGATGCGGTGTCGTAAGAGGGTTGAGCGTTGAGGGGTGAGGGAAGATTAAAGGGTTAAAGGGGAACGGGGAACGGAGGGAATAGGGAAGAGGGAAAAGAGAGTGACGGGCGGAAAGGGTAAAAAAAAGGACCGTCTGCGTCTCGCGCAAACGGCTCCTGAAAGGATGGTAGCGGGGGTTGGATTTGAACCAACGGCCTTCAGGTTATGAGCCTGACGAGCTACCAAGCTGCTCCACCCCGCAATCTGGCGCGCCACGCAGGAGTCGAACCTGCAACCTTCTGATCCGTAGTCAGATGCTCTATCCAATTGAGCTAGTGGCGCTCAAAAACGGGTGACACTTTAACAAAACCGGGCTTTGATGACAAGCGTTATTTTTCCATTTTTTGTTTGCCGCGGATGCGGGTGGTGACGGAAGGAGGACGGTATGGGAAAACGGATGGCGATGATGGCGGTGGCATGTGCGGTGTCGGTGGCGTTGGCGGCACCGGAACTGACCTTTGTCGCGCCGCCAGTGCAGGGGCATGTTCATGCCTCTACGTTGGTGGCGCTGCCGGATGGGGATTATGTCGCCGCGTGGTTCGAGGGCTCGCGGGAATCGGCGCCGGATGTCGCGATTTGGGGCGCGCGCCGACGGGCGGGCGCGTGGGAACCGAAACGGCTGTTCGCGAAGGCCGCTCCGGTGGCGCACTGGAATCCGGTTCTTCGGCGGGCGGACGACGGCCGTCTGGTGCTCTATTTCAAGGTGGGAGCGAAGATTCCCGACTGGCAGACGTTCTTCTGCGAGAGCCGGGACGGCGGCATGACGTGGGATGCGCCGCGTGAGCTGGTTCCGGGTGACCGGCAGGGGGGGCGCGGTCCCGTCAAGAACAAGTGCCTGAAGATGAAGAGCGGGCGATGGCTCGCGCCTGCGTCGCACGAGTTCGACCCGTCGGCGCANNCCCGTCAAGAACAAGTGCCTGAAGCTCAAAAGCGGGCGGTGGCTGGCGCCCGCCTCATGGGAGAAGGGGGCTTGGCGGGCCTTTGTGGATGTTTCGGAGGATGACGGCCGGCATTGGCGCAATTCGGCGCTCTTCCCCGTTCCCGCCGATGCGGACAAATCGTTCGGCGTGATCCAGCCGTCGCTCTGGGAGTCGGCGGACGGGGTTCATGCCCTGATGCGCGCGAAGGACGGATGGATCTGGCGGTGCGATTCGCGCGACGGCGGGTTGAGCTGGTCGGAGATCTATCGGACGCCGCTGGAGAATGTCAATTCGGGGCTGGACCTGGTTCGCGCCTCGGACGGCAATCTCTACCTCGCGATGAACGGGAAATCCGCCGTGGCGGGCGGCTGGGGCAGCCGGCACCACCTGGAGATCAAGGCCTCGGGGGATGACGGGAAGAGCTGGCGGACCTTCGTGACGCTCGCCCACAGCGATGCGCTGAAACAACCCGACGGGCGGACGACGGAATACGCCTATCCGGCGATTGTCGAGGCGCGTCCCGGCTGGCTCGCCGTGACATTCACCTACAATCGCCGTCAAATCGCCTTTGCGGAGATCCCGATCCCTGCGGCTACTTCCGCAACTGCCCGCTAAGTTCCTGAAGGACCTCGTCGGGGGTCTGGACGATGCTGATGTTCGGGCCAAGCTTGGTTGTGCTCTTCCTGTCGGGGTCGAACTCGACGACCCGCCCGCCGTTCTTCAGGAACGCCTCGACGTAGGGGGTGTAGCCCTTGGTCACGGGGTAGGGGAAGAGCAGGATGTCGGTATGCTCAAGCGCGCCCTGTCCGACCTCGTACCAGGTGACTGGCTGCAGGTCGAACAGCGGGTGGCTGCAGAGCGACATGCCGAGTTTCATGCCCTGAGCGGTCGTCTTTTCGACGCAGACGGCCACGCTGACCGCACCCGGAGCGCGGTCAGGATAGATCGGGTCGGGTTTGCGATCGGTCAGATACTGGAGGATGGCGCAGGTGATGTCCTGGGTGCTTTCCGACGATTCGGGATGGGGACCGCAGAGGACGATTTTCCCTTTTCCGCTGGTTCCGCCGATGATCGCCGCATGGCCGGTCATCGGGCTGATCGGCTTCCCGGAGAAGGTGTTGACCATGTTGCCGCGGTATTCGGCCAGCACCTTGATATCTGCGTCCGGAACGGGATTTCCGGGCAGGATGACGGGGCCGCCCCAATAGAGCACATACCGCTTGGTCCCACCGAGGATGCCGAGTTTCCCGAACCCGTCATCGGTGAAACGGATACTCGTCTGCGCCCAGCCGCGGTAGGCCTCTTCGACCTGTTCGCGGAAGGGGACCAGCCCGCCGATGCGGGGTTTGTCCGGAAGGCTGTTTTCAAGCGCCAGGAACGCGCCGGCGCACACGCCCAGATAGGAGCCTCCGTTCCGGATGAAATCGCGGATGGCGGTGCATCCCTTCTCCCCGAAGGTTTTGTAGAGCGTCGGGCTGTAGCCGCCGCCGATCACCAGCAGGTCGAATGCGTCGAGCCCGCCCTTCTTGATCGTCTCGGCATCAATGAAAGTGGTTTCATAGAGCGGGGAGAAGGTCAACAGTTCGGCGAGGTTCCAATAGGCGGCGTAACCGGCGCCCGGTCCCGCGTAGAGGGCGACCTTCACCGGGTCGCGCCGCTGCGGGGTGGCGGGCGAGGGGTTGTCCCGCAGGTTGACGAGCGCCTGGACCGCCTGCTCACCCGACTCGACACGGATCACGCCGGGTTGGTTCTCGCGGAAGCGTTTCGCCGTTTTCCCCCAGGTGACGACCGTTCCGCCGCGTTTCAGGAAGCGGTTGCGGCGCGCGACAGGGTTGGGCTGAAAGATGCTTTCGACCCGGTTGGTGTCGCACGCTTCGGGGATGACCAAGGCGTCCAGATGGTGGAGAATCCCCTCCGCGCACTGGTCCTCGGTGATCGGGGTGATGTCCAGCGCATCGGAACGGACCAGCGCCATATAGGCTTCGGCATCCTTCGGTCCCGGCGAGGGGGAGCACATGAGGCCGACGGCCAGCTGGCCGGGCTTGCGTTGGGGGACCTCCCAGGAGACGTCCCGGCCCGTGACATACTTGAAGGCGCCTTTCACGATGTCCCATGTGGAGGGGAAGTATTCCGGATGATCGGCGAAGACGAACACCCGCCCCTTGCCGTAGGTTCCCGCCACCACGCTGGCGGTGCCGGTCATGGTGTCGCACGGAGTGTCCGTGTCGACGTTGATGTCGCCCACGAAGGTCGCCATCACCTCAAACTCCGCGTCCGGGATCGGATCGCTGGGGATCATCTTGGGTCCGCCGTGATAGCGGACACGGTGGGAACCGGCCTTGATGCCGGTCAGCTTCTCCGCCCGTTCGGTGAACTGGGTCGTGAGGATCGAACCGCCGCGGTAGGGGCCTTTCTGGTCCACATAGGGAACGATCGCGCACCGTTTGCTCTTGGGGGAAGATGGCGCCATCAGAAGATAGCATCCGGCACAGGAGCCGATGTAGCCTCCGCCCTGATGGATGAAGTTCCTGAGCCGGTTGACACCCTCATCCTGAAGCTGGGCATATTCGACCGTCGAGTTGCCGCCCGGCATGATGAGGACATCGATCTGGTCCAGGACGCCGTTCCGGATCATCTCCCCGTCCACATACGACGCCCGCATGTCCGGTGAGCAGCCGACCAGCTGGACCCAGCGGAACATGCCGATCCCGCGCGCGCCCCTGTCCACGAAGACCGCGACGCGGAGCGGCGCGGTGACGGCGGCGTCGGTTGGCTGGGAAACCGGTTCGGGCACGGCTGCTATTGCGGCGGGATGATCGGATTGGTCGGTTGAGACGCATCCGGTGACTGCCATGATCGCCACGCCAAACAATAAGAATATCTGTTTCATGTTTCTTACTCCTGTGGTCCTTCTCCCATGTGGGGGGTGATGAAAAGACGGTCCAGTTTCGCACCGTCCTCCCGGATATCCATCCTGATTTGGAATTTGCCTGCCGGAAGATCAATCGGTTGGGGGCCGCCGAGCGGGAAGGGCGACCACCTCCAGAAACTGCGGGTTTTGTTCAGATGCCACTCGCTTCGGGGAAGAATGGCGATATCTCCCTGACGGATTGTGATGAAGAACGAATCATCCTCTGGGGTGGGCGCGAGGAAACGCCCCCAGAGGTAATAGCGGCCCGCTTCCCTGACCTCGATTTGCCAGGTTACACTGCCGGGACCGCCGCCCCGTCCGCCGGGCTCACCCGGCCCCCAAATGTATTTTCCGCCGAATGCGGATGGGTCTTCGCCGGCCGTCATGTTTGCGAGCAGCATGCCGGTCTCGGCCTCCCATCCGACCGATTCCGCGGCGGAGACGGGAATCGTCTGCCGGTCCATCATCTCCCGTTTCCGTTCGCACGCCAGCCGGTACTCCTGGATGCCGGGAAGATCACGGAGAAGTTTGTCCCCGATATCCCTTCCGTTCACGGAAAGGATCCGTTTGGCGGGGAGCGGGGTGATGCGTGTGGGTACGGAGTAGGGGGCGGCGGCCGTCAGCGCGAGTTCGCCCTCATCACCCTTGACGGCGAGTTCGATCCGGTTGGGGTGCGCGCGGGATTCGGCTTTCGCCAGCCGGAATGATTCCATCCAGGCGGTGAAACGTTCCGGGTCGTCGGCGTTATCGCAGACCCGGACCCAGAAGGCGGCTCCGGGAGGATCGGCGTGCGGCTCCGTTACACCCCAGATGTCCTGATGGGCGATGGTCAACCGCAACACGTCATCGGAATCGCGGATGAGGGCGGCCTCCGCCTTTTCTCCGAGGAGGTTGCGGGACCATGGGATTTTGACGCCGACCGCCCCGCCGTTGGAACGGATGAAGAGGGTCTGCCCCTCGGAGAAGGGGACCGTGAACCGTTTGCGGGATTTGAAATCGAATGCGGTCCGGTCCAGCCGGATCTCTTCCACATCGGCCGGGAAGACAATGTGCGATTCCAGCGTCGGGGTCTCGTTCGGGATGTCCTGCGGGCGGTAGAGCACAAGCCCGAGCGCGTCCCGGCTCTGTTGTGTTCCAGCCCAAAACGGCCGCAGATGGAGCGTTTTCCGGTGGGGACCGTTTCCCTCCGGGATCGGTTTGCGTCCGTACGGATCGCGTCTGCCGTCGGCGATGAAGTAGATGCGTGGACGGGGATGCGGATCCCGTTCGGCGAAGTTGACCGCCAGCGGGATGTCCATGTTGTGGTAGCAGGCGCCAGAGATGCCGAGCGCGATGTGCCGGCCGATCCACAGGGTTCGGAACTGGTTCTCCTCCTCGCCCCAGGATTGCTCGACAAGCCTGGGAATGGTGTCGGCGAGTGCCAGCGTCTCCGCAGACGGCCGCCATGTGGAGAGCAGCATCGACACGGGCGCGGCGGCGGGATTGGGTGCGGCTTCGGTCTCAAGTCCGACATACCGCAGGAAATGATCGGTCGCGCCGAATCCGTAAAGATAGTCGTAATCGCGGCTATGGGTGCCGACGTACCGGTTGGCGGCTTTGAACGTGCTGGCGGCGACATCGCTCCAGAAGAGCGTCAGCAGACGGTCGAGGTTCCGCTTGACGGTCTCCGACCGGACATGCGCGTGGACGGTCTGGAGCGTCCCGATATCGATACCGGTATAGGTGGGGCTGGCGTATTCGCTGATCCCGAAGAGCGCAGTCAGCCAGATGATGCCGTTCAGCCGCTTCTCCCCCTCCTGAAACACATCCTGCCGGTCGAGCGCCTCGCCCATGAGGATGAGATTGCCCGCATTCATGATGGCGATGTTGGTGTAGGCGGGAGAGACGCGATGGCGCAGGCAGCCCTGAACGGAGAACTCCATGAGCCGAAGCAGCTTTTCCCTTTGCGCTTCACTGAGCCTGCCGGCATGGCGGATCCAGATGAGGATGCCCTGTTCCATGCAGAACTCCACCGCGTTGTAGTCCATCACGTAGCCGTCGCGGACGGACCATCGGAAATTGCCGAATCCCTTGCTTTCCTCGTTCCGGTCCTGCATCTTCTCCGCGACATCGAAGAGCAGGTCCAGCGGATCGAGGGGAAGTTCCGCCTCACAGAGCATGAGGGCGTGAAGGAAGAGGTCCCGGGAACCAAGCGAGGGATCGAGCGTTTCGGCTTTGCGGTAAGTTGTCGAACGCCGGACCTTCTCGCGGAATATCACGGTGGGTGGGTCTTCGGCTCCAGCGGCGAAGACGGTCGCGAGGAGCAGCGCGGTCAGGGCGGATTGAAGCGCGCTTCGCACTGTTGACGGGCGGGTCACGCTCCGGCGCGATCGGGATGGCGTCTGGACAAGAGGCAGGGGGTACATGTGAGTTTCCAAATAACGATTACGGTTCGGCCCTTTCGATCAAATCCGCCATCGCGTCGCGCCACCGCATCACGGCGTCGGGATCATCCGTGTAGTCGGTCATCGAGACCATGACATCCTGCGGAACCGCCAGCAGCGCGCGCGCCCGCTTCGCCCAATCGCCATCGGGATCTTTGCAGGCCGCGAGACGGCGCTCCAGCTCCAGCGCGTAGGCATAGTCTTCCAGCCCGTCGCGGAAGTTCTCCAACCGCTGCGTGGCGAGCGGCATGCCGCCGGGACCCATGCAGGTCCAGGAGCCGTCGCCATGGTAGGTGGTCCAGCTGCGTGGATTCCAGTCGGTGAAAGGCCCTTGGGAGAGGGGTTTCAGCATGTTCCAAATCGAGATCTCGTAGTAGAGGAAACCGTCGGGCCGCATCCGGACCGTCTGCGCGCCCATCAGGATCCGGCCCTCAATCGCGGCGTTCTCGATGAACATGTTCGCGTAGGGCGAGTGGGGGCCGCAGCAGATGTACCACCAGACTTGGCGACCCTCCTTGCGGGCGGCGGCGGCCTTCTCAGGATTGAACTTGGGGGTGAGCGGTGTGAACCAATCCATGCAGCCCAGTTCGGTCCCGACGCCGAAGTCATGGTCGTAGGCGGTGGTGAAGATCGGCACGCCCGGGAACTCCCGCTTCAGAATCTCGACCGCCTTGCGGATGTTCGGAAAGTATTCTTTCGCGATCTCGTCACAGCCGTAGAGATAGGCGTGGTCCGCAAGTCCCAACTCTTTGGCCTTCTCCCAGTTCTTCTTCAGTTGGGGGAGTTGGTTCTGGCGCCAACTCTCTTCGGCGTTCTCCCCGTTTCCGAAATAGGACCAGTAGCCGAGGTTGAAGACACCGAGACGTCCCTGTTCCTTCAGCCGTGACAGCACATCCCATTGGTGGCGGGTCTGGCCGTAGAGCGAATCCATCGTGATGTAGTAGTCGGCGAGGAAGTCGCCCCACGCCAGCCGGTTGGGCTTCCAGGCGTTCAGCGGCATTTCGGGATCCGACCTGTGCTTGCCCGACTCCTCCGCCCACGGGGAACCGGGCTGGGCGTTGACCTCCGGCCAGAAGGTGATCGCGAGGGGAAGAGGACTCTTCTTCGGGACGGCGAAAGCGTTGACCTTCACCTCGAAGGCGCATGTGACGGGCGGAATGTCCTTCGCCGAAACGGTGAGGGCGCCGGTGTACAGGCCGTTCGGTTGGTTCTCGGGGCAGTGCACGCGGATCCAGAAACTTTGGACGTCCCGCCCGCTGATGTCGGTGCGGGTCATGTGGTCGAGGATCGGATCGGGCCACCAGCCGCTCTCCGGTCTACGCGTCTTGCGGAAGTAACCCGCCGGGGAGTTGGTCGGGGCGGCGTAGCCGACCCGGTAGGGCGGTTTCCCGGTCACGTTCACGTATCCGGTGACGGCGCAGGTGATGCGGCTGGCGGGGAAGACCGTGCCGTCCGCCCGGCACAGATCCGTCGCGGTCACGGAGACGTCCTTCAGATCCTTATCACCCGGCGCCACGAGGAGCTGGAACCCCTCCCACTCGTTCCGCGCGAGCCGGACCTTGATCACCTGCTTCACGGGTGTGGCGGTGAATGCGGCGCGCGGCCGGATCTTGACCATCGTCGAAGCGGTGCCGACCAGCATCTTGTCGGTCTCCTGCCCGGCTATGCCGCAGGCCTCCCGGAAGCGCCAATAGGATTCGGCGTGTGTCTCGGCCGCCGATCGTTCGGCGTCCCGGGCCTGCATGGCTCTCACGGTCTCGGTCATCAGCGGGAGGAGGTCGCGGCCGACGGAGGGGCTGTCGGGCACGGGAAGCGGTTCGCCCGGTTTCAGCAGGGTGATGCGGTCGATGTAAAGGTCGAAACTCTTCGGTTCCGACGCGTAGAGATGAAGCCGTGCGACCGCTTTGGGGTTGGCGGTCTGGGGCCAGTTCTTCAGGGGCACGACCCACTGGAAATAGCCGCGTTCAGGAAGGATCGCCGAGGCGTGAAGCCCGTTCTGGATACGTCCCTCCTTCTCCGCGATATAGGTGCCCAGATAATCGCCGCCCTCGCCGAGGTTGATGAGATCGATCACCATGCGGTCATGCCCGCTCCAGTCGTTGACGGAGGGGTGGAGGTTGAAGCTCGGCCATTGCGGTAACCCGGTCCGCCAGGGGTCACAGTGAAACGCGAGCGCGTGTTCGCCGGAGGTGGCGAAACGGTTGGTGATGCCGATATAGTACGATTTTGCCTGGATGTTCGGGGCTTCCTCTTCGGTTTCAAAATCGAAAAGCGTCTCCCCCGCCGCGCCGCACCCGATGAGCGCCGCCGCGATCCCCATCATCATCTGCTTCATTGATACTCCTCCTCTGACCATTTCAAACAGTATACCACAGGGCGCGGGGCCGTGAAAGCGCGACTTTCGGCTTTTGTCCATCCGTCGGGACGTGGTATACTTCCGGTGTGTTTGAAACCATTTGGAAAGGGAGTGGATACCATGAGACGGATGATGATGACGTTGGGGTGCGTGTGTGCGGCGGGATGGATCTGGGCGGCGGGCGAGTTGGATGATGCCCGGCTGGCCGGACGGACAACCCGGGCGATCCCGTTCTATGCGGCGGGGGAGGAGATGGTCTTCACGCTGCAGCTCAAGGGCGTGGACACCTTGCCCCCGGAGACCTATTTCGTGAAATGGGAGCGGACCGGAGACGACGGAAAGAAAGAGGAGGGAACCGTCCCCGCGTCGTTAACGGAGCCGCTGGTGATCAAGACGTCGCTGGACCGTCCCGGCTTCGTCCGGATCCTCGCCCATGTGGTGGATAAGGACGGCAAGCGATATGTGCGGACGGATGGCGACAAGCGGGGCGACAACCGCTGGGTCTTCTTCGATGGCGGGGCGGGCGCGGATATTGAAAAGTTGCAGGGCGTTCCCGAACCGGCGGATTTTGACGCGTTCTGGGCGAAACAGAAGGCGCGGCTGGCGGAGGTTCCCCTCAAGGCGACCCGGGTCGAGACCCCCGGCAAATCGCCGAACGTCAAGATTTACGCGGTGACCATCGATTGCGCCGGGCCCCGCCCGGTGACGGGCTATCTGACGATCCCGAACGGCGGCCAGAAGTATCCCGCGCGGTTGGAGACCCACGGCTACGGGACGAATCCCCAGCGCGCACCCCAGTGGGGCCCGCAGGATTGCGTCGTACTGAACATCAACGCCCACGGCTACGAGCTCGGGAAGGACAAGGCCTACTATGACGCCTTCTTCGCTGGCATCACCTCAAACGGGCAGGGGTACGCGTTCGATCCGAAACAGAATGCGGATCCGGAGGCGGCCTATTTCAACGGGATGGCGCTGCGGGTGATGCGGGGGCTCCAGTATCTGAAGAGTCTGCCCGAGTGGAACGGCAAGGACCTTTGGGCGTCGGGCGGGAGCCAGGGCGGGTTGCAGACCATCTGGGCGGCCTCGCTGGATCCGCAGGTGACCCGCGCCGACTCCAGCGTCACCTGGTGCTGCGACATGGGCGGGACCGAGCTCAACCGCAACCGCGGCGGATGGTATGTCCACTGGGTACCGGCGCTGGGCTATTACGATCCCATCAACCTCTGCAGGCGGATTCCCAAGAGCTGCCGGGTCACCATTCCGCGTGCCGGCTTGGGCGACTACACCTGCCCGCCCTCCGGGTTGGCGATCCTCTTCAACAACATGACCTGCCCGAAAACGATCAAGTGGGTCCAAGGCTCGACCCACGGGTTTGTCCCCTCCGCGGACCAACAGGTCCTGACGGTGGAAATGCCGGCGCAGTAAAGCGGAAGAAGGGGAATGGGGAACGGGGAAGGTTAACCGTTGAGTGTTGAGGGTTGAGCGACCACTGAGCATTGACCACTCTTTTCTGTTCCCTTTTCCCTGTTCCCTTCCCCCCCCTTTTCATTCTTTTTGCTCGGATCATATTGACATTTTTCACGGCTTTGTATAATATATCATGTTGCTTTTTTTCAGCTTATAAGGTGGATTGTCTTCAGTCTGCTTTTGTAGCTTATTTAAGGAAGGAAATCGGGAGGTCCTGGGACAATGGCGACATCAAAGAAGGCGGGCAAGAAAACATCTGTACCTGTCGCAAAAAAAATAGAGAAAAAAGAAGCGGGGGCGAAGCGTAAATCGGTAAGCGTGAAGGCGGAGACGGGCGCGAAGGCCCCGGCGCCGGCGGCGAAAAAAACGGTGGTGAAGAAGGAGATCACGCCCAAGCCTGCGGCGCAAAAGCCCGAACCCATCGAGGAGGTCAAGGCAGTCTCCGTTCCCGTTCTTGAGAAAAAGCCCCTGGATGACGACGATATCGATCTGATCCCCGTGCTGTCGCCGGAGGAGGAGATGCGCGGCCCAACCGCCTTGGAGGACGTGGACGTCCCGACGCGGGAGGATCTGGAGTTTGATCCCGAAGAGATGGGCAAGGCGATCAGCAACGCCGAATCCCGTAATTCGGGGATCGATGACGATCTGTCCGATCCGATGATCGAGGACGATCTGGCCGGCGAGGATGATCTGGATGTGGACGGACTGACCGGCGATCCGTTTGATGTGCCCGGGCAGTTCCCGTCTGAGCATGATGTCGGTCTGGATTTCGTGATTGAGGAGAGCAACTTCAACGGCAGCTACGACTCGGAGTTGACGCTGGACAGCGACCGGAATGCGGCGCGCGCCAACCGCGAGGAGCGGAACGAGCGGATCAAGGCCCTCATCAAGCGGGCCGAAGGGCAGGGCGGGTACCTGACCTATGACGATATCAACGAGCTGCTGCCGAAATCCATCACCAAGGATACCGACATCGAGTCCTATCTCGGGATTCTGCGCGGCATGGATATTGAGATCATCGACGCGTCGGATGTCGAGCGCTTCAAGCAGGAGCACGAGCAGGAGGACCGTTCGCGCGGTAGCCGGATGGATTTCTTTGATGACCCGATCCGGATGTATCTGCACCAGATGGGTCAGGTGCCGCTGTTGACCCGCGAGCAGGAGGTCGAGATCTGCAAACGTATCGAGGGCGCCGAGCAGAAAGAGAAGGCGATGTTCAACCAGTTCGGCTTCACGCCGCAGCTCTATCTCGATCTGATCGACCGGCTGGAGACCGGCGCCGAGCGTTTTGACCGTGTGGTCGCCGATAAGTTTGCCGACAGCCGCGACGCCTACATGGAGGGCATCGGGAAGGTCAAGAAGTCGCTTCAGACGGTCCACCAGAAGATCATGAAGGCGTATGAGTCGTACCGTCAGGTGGCGGATACGCCCGCCAAGGCCAAGCGGCAGCTGAAGGCGCTGGAGAAGGCCCGTGAGGATCTGGTCGATGTGTTCGGTAACCTGAATTTCAAACAGAAGATCCTTGAGAGCCTCTGCACGGAGGCCGATGAGACGATTTACCGCCCGTACCGCCAGATGCTGAACGAGCAGGCCAAATTGAAAAAGCAGCGGCCGACCAAGAAACGGGAGGCCCAGTTGCGGGATTTGGATGTCCGCCTGAAGCAGCTTGAGGAGAAGTTCGGGATGGAGCCTTCCGAGTTCCTGACCAAGTTCGAAAGTCTGCGCGAGGTGCTCCGTTCCGGTCAGAAGGCCCGCACGGAGATGGTCGAGGCGAATCTTCGGCTGGTGATCAGCATCGTCAAGCGGTATATGAACCGTGGGCTCTCCTTCTTGGATCTGATCCAAGAGGGGAATACCGGACTGATGAAGGCGGTCGAGAAGTTCGAGTACGCGAGGGGGTACAAGTTCAGTACCTACGCGACATGGTGGATCCGCCAGGCCGCGACCCGCGCCATCGCCGACCAGGCCCGGACGATCCGTATTCCCGTCCACATGATCGAGACGATCAACAAGCTGCTCCGCGTCCAGAAAAAGTTGGTGCAGGAGCTGGGGCGCGAGCCGACGCCGGAAGAGGCGGCGGAGGAGATGGGAATCGCGGTCGAGCGCGTACGCGCCGTCTACCGGATGGCGCAGCAGCCCATCTCGCTGCAAAGCCCGGTGGGCGACGGCGACGATGTCCACTTCGGCGATTTCATTGAGGACAAGTCTGCGGAGAATCCTTCAGAGATGACGGCCTATAGCATGCTGAAGGAGCGTCTGCAGGAGGTTTTGACGACCCTGACCGACCGGGAACGTCAGGTGCTGGATTACCGTTTCGGGTTGACCGACGGCTATTCCCGCACGTTGGAAGAGGTCGGAAAACAGTTCAACGTGACGCGCGAGCGCATCCGCCAGATCGAGGCCAAGGCGTTGCGCAAGTTGCGTCATCCTACCCGTTTGCGCAAGCTGGAAGGGTTTTTGGAAACGCGCTGACAGAGGGGAGGACGGATGGTGGCGCCGCACCGTTGCGGTTCAGACCGTCCGATCCCGTCTGCGCCGGGCCGTTCGAGTGTGCGGCCGGGTGTTTGGCAGTGTGGCCTTCCGCAGGACGGCGTAGGGGAGAGAAGAGAGAAGGAGGTCCGTGTTGGATCCAGTATGTATCATGAGCGTGATGCTCGCCCAGGGTGCCCAGTGCGCCGAGGGAGGATGTCCGTTGGGGGCGTGCGCATGGCCCGTCGCGGCGGGTTTGGCTGGTTTGCTGATCGGTTTTATCGCCGGGCGGCTTTCCAAAGGTAAAGGCGCGAGCCGGAGCGGCAAGCCGCGTCCGCGTGGCGGCGAGGTGTCGAGCGGGAATAAGGATTGCGTCGAGATCTATGTCGGCAATTTGAGCTACGACACGACCGAGGCCCAGATGCGGGAAGAGTTCGAGCGGTTCGGGACGGTCCTTTCCGCCCGGATCATCACGAACCGGTTCAATCACAAGTCCAAGGGTTTCGGGTTTGTTGAGATGCCGAACCGGCCGGAGGCCGAAGCGGCGATTAAGGCCCTCAACGACAAGGATATCCAGGGGCGCAAGTTGCGCGTGAATGAGGCCAAAAACAAATCGCGCGAGTAACGGTTCACCTGCGGGCGCCCCTTCGCGGGGCGCCCTTTTCGCTTATGGGCCGTGACGGGAGGACGGGATGACGGGACAGGATGACAAGACATGGGAGAAGACCATCCGGATCGATCTGAATCCGACGGATATCGCCCAGCGCCAGCCCCCTGCGGAAGCGGGCGTGGCCCGTCGGGATGCGGTCGGGCAGCCGCGTCCCTGGCTCGCGGCCGACCAGTCGGACTCTCCTTTCTTCAAGTTGTTGGAGAGTGTCTATGACGCGACCTTCATCACGACCCGTACCGGGCGCATCCTGACCTGCAATGAGCGGGCGGGGGCGTTTTTCAAACTCCCGACGGACCGCCTGGTCGGATGCGATATCATCACCTTGATCTCCGGGGCGACCGGCCAATTGATCGAGACGGTCAACAAGAATCTTGAACGGGACCGCTATACCCTGGTCGAGGCGGTCTGCAAGCGGTCGGACGGAACCTCGTTCAAGGCGGAGATCGCGGTCAACAAAATCGGCTTGGACAGCGCCGGTGAACTCTGTTTCTTCGTGCGGGACATCACGGTCCGGACCCAGGCGCAGAGCGCGTTGGAGGATGCGGTCGAACGGCTCCAGGCGCATGACCGCGCGCGGATGGAGTTTGTCTCCAATGTCTCGCACGAGCTGCGTACGCCGCTGACCTCCATGATCTATGCGGTCAACAACATGCTTCGCGGCGTGGTCGGACCGATGCCCGATAAGGCCATCCACTATCTCGAACGGCTCCAGTCGGACTGCAATCGGCTGCTGGGAACGGTGAACGACATCCTGGATCTCCGGCAGATCGAGAGCAAGAAGCTGGTCTTGACGCGGACCGTCGTTCCGCTGGGCGCGGTCATTTACGATGCGATCGAGGCGTTGCGGGTCCAGGCGGACGCCAAGGGGATCGAGATCAAGTCCGACCTCCAGTCTCGGGAACTCTTTTCGTTCTGCGATGTGCAGAAGATGGAGCGCGTGATGATGAACATCATCGGGAACGCGATCAAGTTCATGCCGTCGCGGGGAACGGTCTCCGTCTCGCTGGTCCAGCATCCGGAGAAACCCAAGATGATGCTGGTTACCGTCACCGATACCGGTATGGGCATTCCGGCGGAGATGCTGCCGAAGATTTCCCAGCGTTATTTCCGGGTGGGGGATCATGTCGCCGGAACCGGTCTCGGTTTGGCCATCTCCCGCGAGATCGTTGAGTTGCATGGCGGGCAGATCCGGTTCGCCAGCCCCGTCCCCGGGACGGATTGCGGGACGGCGGTTTACATCTCCTTGCCGCTGGCCCCGAAACCGCTGGTGGTGATCTTCTCGGAAGATCCCGAGACGCGCCGTTTTCTGGTGGAGAAGGTCGAATACCGCGGGTATCGGATCATTGCGCCGACGGCGCTGGATCAGATGATGGAAGCCTGTCTGTCCAAGCGGCCCGCCGTCCTGATTTTTGACCGGCGCTCCCAGACGGCCGATGTGCGCGAGGTCATTTTGAGCCTTCGGGAGGAGTCGGCCACCAAACGTCTCCCCGTGATCATTCTGGGCCGCGAGCGGTTGGAACGGCATGAGGTCGAACTCTACCGCCACTTCGGGGTTTTCTACTCCACCCTGCCGTGGAACGACTACGACCTCTCCCATAACCTCGCCCTCGCCGTGCTGGGCAAGTTGCGGTAATCCGTTGCGGGTTGAGAGGGCCTTCGGCTTTTAATTGTTTTCCGCCGCGCCTTCCGCCGTATCGCGGCGGCGGCTGAAGCGGCGGGAACGGTGGCGCCTGCGACGCCGGTGGGGGCGTTCACCCCCGAAGGGCTCATCCGCCTCTCCGGTCCCGTCCGATGTCCAGCCTTTCCATTGGCCGACCTTTACCTTCTCCCAGGCCGCTTCCCACGGCCGCAGCATCGCGTCATCCGCGCCCTCCGCCCGCAAAACGACACGCTGGAACTGCAAGGCTGAGGCGAAGTCACTCTGGTTGAGAAAACGGGAACCGCGCTGGGAATCAGGCGGGTCCAAGAATCGCCGGGCACAGTCAAAGAGATTCGCCGCCGAGAAGAAGGTGACGCGCGGGACTTTCAGCCGTTCGGCCAGTTCGCGCATCACCCCGCGCGCGGCCATCGGCCGACTGATCCGCCGTCCGCCGAAACGCCGCTCGTCCGCGACCGCCGCCTTGAAAAGCGGATAGTAGAGGCAGGCCGCGCAAACGGCGTGGGATGCCTCTCCGGAGGCGGGATCCGCGTCCAGCGCCTCAAGGTAGCGCCAATGCGGGGAGGTATTTCCGCCGCTCTCGTCGATCGATCGGGAGAGGTCCGGCAGAAGGTCCGCCAGCAGACCGAACTCCCACATCAGCTTGAACGCGTCGCGGGCGGAACGGAAGGCGAAAAGCCGGAAGATCTCCTCGCAAAGCCGGGGGACAGACGCCTTCAGAATCTCGGCGTGGTACTTCTTGATCGC
>DBXN01000108.1:3304-20408 GCA_002309585.1 Verrucomicrobia bacterium UBA1211 | reverse complement strand
TTCTCCAGCGTGGCGGCGCAGTGGCCGACGCCAATCGCGCAGTGGTGGGCGGGGCCGGCACCGCTCCACGCCTCCATAAAGGCCTTCGCCCCGATGGAGAAACGATAACGACTGTTGGTGTTGCCAATCTGAAGGACGGGACCGGGCACCGACTCGCCCTCGGCGGCCAACAGCATGATCTTCCCGTCGGCGCGCTGCACCACCGAGAGCAGGGTCACGGGGCCGTGCTTGACGGTCATCTGGATGGAGAGCCCCTTGCCGGGCTTGCCGTGATAGACCGGGACCGGGACCAGCCCAACGCGCCCCTCTGCGATGGCGAAATGCGCGGGACCGTCATGGCCCAGCAACACCACGTCATCCACGAAGTCGGTCAGGTAAAACTCCGAGAACGAGCCGCCCGCCCCCAGCAGATCCATGAGTTTCATCGCGTGGGCGTTCTTGACCTCGCACTCGCCCGCAACCGGCACATGCGAACCGGTCAACAGCGTGTTCCCCGCAATCACCGAGGTGACGATATTTTCATAGGCGTTCCCCGGCTGGCCCTCGTAATAGTAGGCCATCGAGGTGAGCCGATGGTTCGCCACCAGCCGGTCCAGCGCGGTCGCGGTTTTCGCGGCGCGTTCCAACTCCGCCGGCTCGCAACTCTCCGAGACGTCGAACCGCTCGCGGAATTCGCTGATCTTCGCCGTGACATCTTCCGGCGTGACCGCCTCGCGGAGCGCGTGCAGCTCGCACATTTCCAACAGGTCAATGTGCGTCCCGAACGCCGCGCAACAGGCGGTGAGGTCGGTATAGACATCCAGCATCCCGCAGTAGTAGTGGCCCAAGACTCCCATTCGGTTGGCGCGCATCCCGCGCACCGCACGGGCGGCATCAAGCCATTCCGCCACCCCGCGCCACACTTCGGGATCCTGCAACCAACCCGTCACGAAAGCGTAACGGATCCCGGCACGGTTGAAGACGCAGGCGATTTCCGGTACGCTGCACGCCTGGCAATGCTCCAGCCAAATCCCGGTCATCGTCCCGCGGTCGCCGAGCGCATTAAAGGAAGTATAGTCCAACTGCGCCACGGGCTGGACGTTCAGGATCACGACGAACGCGCCCTTGGGGATCGCGGGCAGGACCGTGGAGGAGAGCGCGTAGGTTGAAACAAAGAGGAAAACCACATCAATCTCCGCATCGGTGAAGGTCGCAGCCGCCGCCCGCGCTTTGTCGGGCGTATCGACCAATCCCGCGTCCACCACCGTCCCCTGTTCAGCAAGCCGTTCGCGGATCTGGGCGTGATACCCCAGCAAGTGGTCCCGCAGGCCCTCAAACTGTCCCCAATAGGTATCCAATCCGATACTGAAAAAACCGACTTTCGTTTCCATATTCGTCCTTATCGTTTCCCTACCGAACAAAGATAATCGTGCCAGGATCAAGCGGACCCTTCACCCGCAGAATACCGCGCCCGGTCAACTGCTCCGTCTCATGCTCGGCGCCACTTCCGACGGCGCCCCAGGTGGTCGCGCCCAGCTTGTAGAGATGATCCCCCAGCGTCAGGGTGGCGACCGTCTGGTCCGACCCGTTCAGTTCCAGCGTCGCGCCCTCGGCGATGACCAGATCCGTCTCGGGGTTGAGTACCCCCATCCGCTTCCACGAAGCGTCCATCACCATCTCGACCTCCTCCGCTGTGATCGCGCGGTCAAAGACCATCGCCTCGTCGATCGCACCGTTCCAGTACTCCACGTTCGGCGTGACATTGTTACCGATGCCGATCTTCATGGTGCAAGGCATCCTGTTGCACGCGAGCGCCGTCGACTGCACCGCCTCGCCATCGAGATAGAATATCACTGTCTTGCCGTCATACGTCACGGCCAGGTGGTGCCAATTCTCCGTGTCGTCGAAGACGATTTCGGAATTCGTATCCAATCCGTCCCGCGCGAAAGCCCAATACTGGTTGTTGTTTGTTCCCAGATAGCCCAGGAATGTCTTCGCGTACGCATAGTACGGGCCGCCGATGATGATGCGCTGGGCATGGGGGTGGGGGCCGGCCGTTTTCACCCAGGCCGCGTAGGTGAACTGGCGCAACGTCACGTTGTTGGCCGTGGCCACGCCTTGATCGGCATCCGAGAATTTCAGCGCGGTCCCGCTCACACCCTCAACCGTCTCCGGCGACCCTGCGATCACGCCGTTCAGCGCCGATCCGCCCGTGCCGAGGTTCAAAACGGTATCACCGACAATGGTTTCAAAGTCATAGTGGATGATCGGCGCGGGGAGCGCCAGCGCGAGCGTTCCCTCCTCCACTCGCACCTGCGCCGCGCCCGTGACGCGCCGCTTGAGCGTGAGCGTGTTCGCGCCGGTCTTGCGGACCACGACCGCGTCGGCATCGATCTCCGCCTCCACCGTCGCGTCGCCCGCCGATGTGTCAAACACGGCGCCGTCCGTACCCACGATCACCGGGCCCACCGCCGGAACCCAGGGCATCGCCGTGCCGAATGCGCTCGTGCCGAGCGTACCGCCATCAAGCGTAATCGGGAAGTCCTGGGCGTTGCCGCCGCCAATAAATCCCACCTTCAGAATCCCGCCGTCCAGCACGGAGAGCGAACAATCGCCGCTGTCGGTCTGCACCATCCGCCAATCCGCCGTATGGGGCCCGCTGACCGTCATTGAGGCGCTATGCAAGGCATATCCGCTTGCCGCCTGCGAGGTTCCGCCGGAGTATATCGCTTCCAGATCCGTGAAGGTCGCGCCCAGCGTTTCCAGCGTCCCAGCGGGCTGGATGAACCGTCCGCCCGTCATGTAAACATTCCCCTTCCATGTCGCCGTCCCGTCGATCGTCAGCGTTCCCGCGCCCGTTTTGACGACATGCACGCCGGAACCGCCCGTATCGTCCTTGATGTCGGTATGGAGGATCAGATCCGCATCCGCCCTCACATTCAGCCAGTTCCGCATCCCCGGTGCGCAGGCCAGCGTTCCGCCGGGAAGAATTTCCAGCCCCGAGGTTCCCGAGGGAAGCTCAATCGAAGTCACCGCAAGGGTCTTCCCGTCCAGCTGAAGCTGCAGCATCCCGTCATACACCTCGCTCCGCAGGGTTTGGATGCGCGTCAGGGGTTCCGCGACCGTCACCGGCGCGGTGTCGCCCGTCCCCTCGACAACCACCACATCCGTTGTGGGAGCGTCGGGGATGGTCTTCAACCCGGAATCGCGATGGGTCGCCTCCATCTCGCCCACCTCTTCGTAGAAGACGATCTCTGAGATGCCGGTATAGGCGTCCAACCCGTAATTCGAGGTCACGACAAACTGGAAATACCGGCCCCGGACTGGCGTGTCGAAGACGTAGTCCTCGCCGATATACGATCCATTCCCCGGCGCGATCGTGAACGTCATCTCCTGAACCAGCGTTCCCCAATTCGCCCCGGCATCCGTGTAGGCGTCGTAGTTCTCCGGCATCGTCTCGCCCACATACACGCCCGCCGTCTGGATGCCCCGCCCGGTCCATGACCTGTTGGACGCATATTCATTGTAGTTCCAGAGGTGGAAGCCCTTGACTGTCCGCTCCACGCCGAGATCGAACGCGATCCAGGTCTCGACCGTTCCGTCGCTCAACCACACGGCGTTCCGGGTCGCGGTCCCAGCAACGACACCGACCGCCTCCGGAGCCCGGTTCGGCGCCAAGCCGGATCCGTCGATCGTATGGAGCGGCGCGCGGTCATCCGGCGTAAACCAGCTTTGCGCCGTCGCGTTGACCGGTGAAACGGGCGTACCGACCTCCTGATAGACATCGATCTCCTTGTAGCCCACGCCGCCGTTCTGCTGCCAGTCGCCCGGCCCGAAATCGAACCGGAGCGCATCCACACCCTTCAATCCGAGATTCATCATCCGGAGACGGACAGCCCGGTTCCCCGACGTGATCGTACAGGCATAGTGTGCCGCGCCCACCGTCTCAAAGGCCGATTCCCCAACCCGCCGGTAAAGCAGGGTGAAAGCGGCATTCCCCCGGTCGCCCCCCCACCCGGTGTAGACATCCACCTCGGCGATGTCATAACCGCCCGGCACGGTTTCCGTATCCAGTTGGTAGGTCACCTGACCGCCCGCGATGCACAAACCGTCGACATGCCCGGCCGGACCGAATGTCCCGTCCGTCAGCGACTCCAACGTCCCATTGGAATACTTGTTGTTTTCAACCTCATTCACGGCGAGTTCATCAACCGTCGTGATGACCGCTGTCTGGAGCAGGTCATCCGAGCGGACCGCGAACGACACCGCGCTCTCGCCCGTGAACGACCAGCGCTGCGAGGTCCGGGAATAGAAGCGGACCTCGCTCAAACCGGTATAATTGTCAATACCGTAATTGTCCCTGACCAACAGCTGGAGATAGCGGGTGGTGACGGGTTCGGTGAACCAGATATCCTCGCCGTAATACGGCTCCGCCCCCGGCGCGCAAGCGAAGGTCAGACTCTCGACAAAGGTTCCCCAGGCCGCGCCGCCGAGCCCGTAAGGCATCCCCGAAGAGAGCATATACGTTCCCGCATAGAGGTCGCAGGTCTTGATCCCGCGTGCGGCGTAATCCACCTCGTTGTAGTTCCACACATGCATCCCCGTCACGGTCATCTCGTTGCCGAGGTCGTAGGTAATCCAGGTCGCCTTGGTCCCGTTGCTCAGCCACATGCCTTGCCGATATTGCATGGATGCGGCACTCGATGCCGTCACCGGAATCGGTGACATATAGGAACCGTTGATCGTGCAAACCGGAGCCCGTGTGTCGTAATTTGCACGGTAATAACTCTCCGCCGTGGCCGCCACCGGCGTGATCAGCGAATCCGCCCAAGCCGGTGCCCAAAGAGCGAACACGGCGATCCAACCTATCATTGAAACCCCATACATGCCAGTTCTCATGCTAACCACCTTTCTCACTCCTTATCACTCAACACAAGACTTTGGACTTCAGCCATCAGCCATCCCGTTTCCCTCCGGAGGACATGCCCACACGCCGGACGCTTCTTACCATTTCTTTTCACTTTTCGGTAGACTTGTCCATGAAGAGATTCCGAACCGTCTCAAGATACCCCATGCCGAACCGTTCGTCCGGTTCCAGATAGGAACCCTCGATCCATTCGTTCCAAGCGTTGATTGAGATGAGTTTGGGATAGCCTTTTGGCGTATGGGTATCACACCATGCCTTTGCGCGCCGCAGAATCCGCGCGAAGGCAACCGGTGTGGCATTCACCGCTGTGGGCATGACGCATGTCGCCGGATAGCGCGGATTGGTATCCCAACCGATGGACGCATGGGCGAAATAGGCTTTGAGTCCCAGAGAGCGTTCCGCTACGTCAAAACGCGCCAGACTGCGTTCCGCCCAATCGGAATAATCCTCCTGAAGCCCTTTCAATCCCGACCAGTGGATAAAATTGTACATCGTGGCCGAATCGATGCCGAGCTTCGCGATATGGCCGGGATCGAGACCATAATCGCACGCCATCAGGTGGATGCCGCCCAATCCCGCCCGCTCACATGCCTCCCGAAACCGGCGAAGCGACTCAGCGGCATTCTCCACCCCGCCCAATCCCTGTACGAATATACCGACCTCATAGATCATAAACACCGGCTTGCCACCGATACGGTAGTAGTTCGGTCGCGAGAAATACATATCGATCAGGCGGTTTGACATCGCGCGAAACATCTCCGCATCCACCCATCCAAGCCAGATCGGGCGACCGGGTTGCTTGTCCGCAACCGTGTTGTCGCAAATCCGGTTGAAATGATGGTTCGCCCACATGAAGAAGAAACGCATCTTCCCGTTATTCGACGCGCCGAGAAAGCCATCATGAACTGCCCGTTCAAGAAACGGATGCCCACCATACCAATACCAATCGTAGATGAAAACGTTAACCCCATGTGAAACTGCGGCATCAATCTTTTTCGCCATCACTTGGGGATCCGTTTCGTTCTCGTAGCCCCAGGCCGGAACGCGCGGCTGATTGTGTCCCGGCCACTTCGGCACAGCCTCCTTCACATTCTGCCATTCGCCGATGCCCGCTTTGAAAATGCCAAGTTCCGCCCATCGCGGATCCGGCTGATAGGCGGGCCACACATACGCCGCAACATCGTACTCCGAATGAGCGATTCCCGCCTGTTCCGCCTTCACGGCACTATACAGGGGATCACGGACAAACACGACCTCATCGATGACGATCGTCTTATCCATCCGAAACCCTGCCTCTTGCTCTTGGAAGAACTGCAGCGTGTAACGTCCCGGTTCTGTGATTTCCAGAAAGGCCTCATAGCGGATGAATGCGGCGGCGGTCGTCGCCGTAACCGTCCGTTCCCAGACCTTGACCCCCTGGGTCCCTTCGCCCTTATATAGCCGGAGACGGGTTTCCGCCCCGAACATGCCGGGGCGTCCCGTATAGTCGAACCCCAACCGATAGTCGCCCCGTTCGGACACATCGAACGCCTGCCAGACTGAAGTGTCTCCCGATGCGCCATACGAATCCGCCGGATAGTTGAACGTCTGGAGGTAAAGGGCATGCTTACCGACATTCAATCCCTCTTTAACCCAGAGACCATTCGCCGTCGTCAATCCCGCTTTGCCGGACGCACATACCCACGGCGCAATCTTCGATCCCGTCCCCGTCACCGGCTCGTACCGGCCCTCATTCGCCGTGAGGATCCCTGCGTCAAACGACCCGTTCGAGATCAGATTCGCCTGAGCGGTTCCGCAAACCGCCATCAGTACACCGGCTATCCCTTGCACCATCATCTTTTTCATCCCGTTTCTTTCCATAATTACCTCAAAATGATTACCGTACCGCCGCTGTATATGAGACGAAGCCCGATTTCGTCGGAAGCGATGGCGAACGTTAGGGCGGCAGTGTCTTGATCAAGGACAAAGGTCACATCCTCTGGCTGTTCCAAACCCCACTTGGCGACATAGGGCGATTCACTCTTTGCAATCGCCATCAGATCCGTCCGCCCGGAAAGGTTCACCGTAATGCGGGCACTCCCGGCAAACGCAACCGAGTGAACCTTGCTCTGATGGTTTATGCAGCTTGTCGTGAACGGTGTCTCACGCTGCGACAAATCGAGCGTAGAACCGTCTTGCATCGTACAGCCGAAGAAATACGTCTGCGCGATCGGGCAGAACCTCTTGTGGACGGACAGCGTCGCGTCGCCAAGCATATACGGCGTGTCCTTGCGGTGAATGTATTCGCCTAACTGCACATTGGCGTTCAACCACAGTGCGCCCTGGCAGTCGAACACCGTCGAACGCATGTCAAATTCAGAGTGGAAAATGAACCATCCGTTGTTCTCCACAACCTTCAATGTTCCGTTCGTAATCGCCGAACGGACACTCAGATTGCCGTATTCTGTGATGTTGAGCGTTTTTCCCCCGAGATCCGTCGCAAGGCCAGGACCTCCGTATATCATGTCATACTTACCTTGGCCTGAACAATCCATCTTGAAGTAGGAGTCGTCCACATCCGCGAGAGACGCCACGAACACGCCGGGCCTGACCGTCTGGTTCATCGTCCGTAATGTGTTGACGATCATCCCCCCCTTGAGACAGACCCCGGTGTAGGCATAGTTTCCGCGCACATCAAAAACGGCGCCGGAAAGGACATTCACGGCTCCCGTACCGAACGCCGTAAACGTGTCGCCGCTATAGGTGTAGTTGTCGTCGGCGGGGGAATCCGGCGGACACACCATGCCGGCTTCCACGTCCGTGCCGCCCGTGTAGGTCTGCGCCAGAGCCGAAACGAACGTGCCCGCACCTCTCTTTGTCACCTTAAGGCTGCCCGAAAGCGTCATCGACATGTTACTCGCCGTGCCGTTTGCAACTTCAATTATGAGTTCGCCGCCGGCGACCGAAGACGTGACAGTGAACGCCTTGCCGCCGAACATCATATCCGTCGGCAACTTGAGCGAGTTGCCCTTTACGTCGATCACAATACCTTCATCGTACTGAAAGGCCATGCCCTCGGTCACGTTGATCTCGCCGATGCCTTCTGGAATCACGAACGCCGTCATAACGAATGTAGAAGGTGTCACGCCCTTCGCTTTGATCGCCGTGTATTCCGCGTAGGAAGCGAAATGAACCTGCATATCCTCCGTCACACCGTGGGTCCATTCCTCCGGATATGCCGTACCGTCCGCCGAGAAGAACAGCCATTTGTCATTTACCATGTCGAGCGTGGCGTAGGCCGGCGAAGCCGTCGTCTTCACATAAAGACCGTCTTCGCGTACCGAAAGTGCGATCTCGCGTCCATCCGCTGTCCAATCGTCAGCCGTCAGCGTGAACGTTGTTGTTATGTCCGGCAGTTTGCTCCATGCCACGAGGCAGTCGCCTATGGCGATCTCCCGCGTTCCCACGTAAACTGTCACGGCAGAACCGGCTACGAAAGAGAGATTTGTTCCGTTGTAGACGAAGGGAAGCGCGGAAAGGTCGAGAGTGGGAGAAAGATGTTCCGTATCTCCAAGCGTGAGATAAGGCCAACTCGTCGCCGTCGGCTTTGGCGAATAGCGCGCAAGCGCCGTAACTGTAGCAGTCCTGTTGCCCCACACACCGCCGAACGTCATGTTGCTGACGACAAGTGCACTTTCCCCTCCTAGAGAATTGCCGGCCGGCACGGTGAAATCAACCGATTGGGCGACGATGCCGCTTCCGTATATGTAGAGACAGTTGTCGGCGGCGTTGTTACCGGGCACGATGCCCGTGATGATCCGTCCTTCGTCCGGAACTTTAATGCTATTCAGGATACAACGTGCCGTGCCGTCCACGGTAAGCGTATGTCCGTTCAACGCGAGCGTCAATATGGCGCCGCCGTTGTTGTAGAGGTTGAAGGAATCCACTCCGGCGACTTTGATTGACGCATCGCCGGTGAGAGAAAGCCTGTTGCCGATGAATGGAGAATTATAGATACCTCCGGTTGCCTTTCCGTAAATCGCGCCGTTACCGTCCGGCCCGTCGCCCTCGATCGTCAGATTGTAGCCGTTCAGGGTCTGGTAGTTTCCGTCAACAACAATCTGCGCGTTCGATACCACGACGATTTCACTACCCCACTGGCCGAATCCGCAGTACGAACCGACTTCGGATCTCTCAAATGTTATACGTCCCTCGGATACAAGCGTGCCGCCGCTGTAGGTCTGCATTTTTTGCGACTTGTAGGTGCCGGCGCCCTCCTTGACCACCCTCACCGAATTGGAGATGGCGAGCGTTGAATTGTCGAACGTGCCGTCGGCAACGTTAAGATGAAGTTCCCCTCCACCCGAAGCGACTTCAGGACCTGCGACGAATGACGTAGCCGTTGCGCTTGGCGAAAACGTGCCGCTGACCGTGTCATAAAGGCCAACAGCCCCATCGGACATTCGCTTCGCCGGAATGTAATTGCATCTGAGCGTCGTCTGAGGATTGTATATCTTGAGTGCATAAATCCTGAACATTCCACAGTTTCTCAAAACCCCGGCGCTATTCCAAGCTGGCAGATACATGGTATTTTCCGTTACAGCCGGGTTGTTAAACGCTGTGTTGTTCAACATCGACTCGTCATCTACTGTAAGCGTCCTCGCACTCGCGCTCCATTGTGCGACGAGCTGACACCTCTCCCCGTTCGCGACAGCGGCAGACGAGGTGTATGCCGTACCGTTGAACATGACAGACCACCTGTTACCGCCGTTAGGCCAAACCCAGACGCCATAGAATCTCGCCCAATCCGCATTCGTGTTATCATATACCGATGAAGAAAGCAACGCCTCGTATGCAGTTGCCTCCCCGCCGATGTAGGCGACATCCGCCTCCACCTTCGCTTCCGGGGTTGGATTAACGCCCGTGTCGATATACTGCGTACCGGTGGACTCCACGTATTCAAGTTCCGTAAAGCCGGCGGGAAGCATGGACGAATAGATAGAACCCGCGCCTGCGAAAGCGGAGACTGAAAGGTTGTGCCCGTTGAGATGCACATGTACGCCATCGGCAATATTCACCGTTCCGAGCGAAGTCCAGTCTGTATCTGCGGTCAGCATGACACTTTCGGTGATGTCCATATCGGCAAACACCGGCAAGATTACCGCCGTCATGCAAACGGTAACGAAAGAAACGCCACGTATAATTGATTTCATCCTGATTTCCTTTCCTATAACTTGCCGTTCAGCCACACGATTTCCATACGTCGCCTCTCAACCCTCAACCCTATTGCGTCTGCAGCACGGTGGAATAGCTCCGTTCGCCGGGCGGTTGGGTGACATCCGCTTTGCCAGGAAGGCGGATGGTTGCGACCGTGCCGGGCGGAACCGTCACGGTCAGCCGAACACCCCTCCCCTCCTTATGCCACACCACGCGAATCTCGCCGAAGACGGTCGTGTGGCTCGCCTTCACCCAATCCAAGCCCTTCAGAAACGCGGGCGCGACTGTGAAGGTCTTGAATCCCGGCGACGTGCGGCGGATACCGGCGAGAGAACCGTAAAACCAGTTTACGATGTCCGCCATCATGAAGTGGTTGTGGGAGGAACCCGTCCGCGCATCCCACGCCTCGTGGCATGAGGTGTTGCCCTTCGCGATCATGTAGCCGTAACCGGGTTTGTTGGTGACGCTCGTCATGTCGAAAATGAGGCCGTCATGACCGTGATCCGCCAGTACTTGAAGGAGGAACGGATAACCGATCTCGCCGGCGGCGACGGCGTTGCCCCGCGCCCGGACATCCGCTACGATGTTCGAGACGATACCGCCGGCAAAGGCGGGATCCGCCAGGCCGGTCGCCAACGCCATCGCGTTCGCCGTCTGAGAGTTGTTCTCGTAAGAGGCCGTCTCGGGGTGCCACCACTTCGCGTTGAACGCCGCCTTGATCTTCCCGGCCTCGGCGCGGAACGCCTCCGCCTCATCGTTCTTTCCAAGCAGGTCGGCGCATTGCGCGAGCGTCTTCGCGTTCATGTAATAGAAAACCGTAGCCGTGAGGTTGATGGACGTTTTGCGCGGCGGCACGCCCGCGACAGCACCCGTATCGGCATACCAGTCGCCCAGCCCGCCAGCCATGATAAAGTCCCCGCGTGAGGGATGATGGGCGAAAGTACGGAGATAGGTGTGGTAAGCGACCATCACGGGATAGTATTCGCGGATAAGCGAATCGTCGCCGGTCCATTCGTACTGCTGCCAGGGAACGAGAATCGAGGACGAACCCCATTCGATGGAGTGGCGGAATCCGCCCCTGAATACGGTAAACTCCGGCGCAATATCGGGCACCATACCGTCGGAAAGCTGTGAATCGGCGATATCCATGCAGGTCTTCGCAAAGAGCGCGTTGGCGTTCCACCCCCAGCGGATCTGGTCGGAATGCAGGTTGTCCTGTTCCAGCCAACCCAGTTTCTCGCGGTGCGGGCAGTCGGTGAAGACACTCTGCATGTTTGAGCGCTGCGCCCACCAGCAGAGATCGTGGATCTGGTTGAACAGCGGGATGGAGCATTCGAACGATCCCGCGCGCGGCATATCGGCCGAAACCACGCGCGCCTCGGCGGAGACAAGCGCGGGACGCGGCCCGCCCTCCGCCGCCGGCAGAAGCCGCACACGCATATAACGGAAACCGTAATAGAAGAAGGGTGGCGAGAACGTTTCGTCCCGCCCCGTCCCGGAGAGTGTGAAGAGGCAGCGCGAAAGGTCACGTGTGAGGGGACGGATGCGCATCCGGTCATCGAGCGCGGGAACATCCGTGAAGGCGATTTCCACGCGGCTGCCGCGCGGTCCCTTCGCGGTCACCGTCGGCACATATGCGGAGCTTTGGGCGAAATCAAGCGTCAGTTCCTCATCGGAGACACGGTGTGTCTTCACAGGTTTCCGCACCTCTTGAAGCCTGCACACGAACGGCGCCTCGCGCAACACCCCCTTCGGCGCCTCAGCGAGAACGGCGGGAAACGTTTTCGACCGGTCCGCCGTCGCGTCAATGTCGTCGCCGGAATAGACATGCGTGCGCACGATTTCGGACGCCGAGACCTTCCAGCCCCCGGCGGCGGATTTCACCACGCCGCCCACAATCAGCTTCTGTGTCCCCTCGCTGCCGACGAACTTGGTGTAAAGCCCCTTTCCGGGGTGCGGCACGTTGTACATTCCGTTACCGAGGGTGATTTCGAGCGTATTGACCGAACGGGCCTTGAGAACGGGCTGGAACAGATTGTAGAAACAGCTCTTCGAGGTCCGCGTCCAGCCGGGAAGGTTAAACTCGTCGCCGCGGCCGAGCGGCTTGCCGTTCAGCGTCGCGACATACTGGCCGAGACCGCAGATGGCGATCGGCGCGGGACCGTCCTTATCGACGGTAAAGGTCGCCGTGAACCGGGGCGCCGCCGCGTTCAATTCCGCCGGCTGGGCGATCCACTGCGAGCGGTTGAACAGCACATCCGCCACCAGCCCGGCTTCTGGTGCGGCAAAACCGGAGAAGGCGACCGCAAACACGATACCTATCGATACCATCCGACTCATGGCAAACCTTTCCTTCTTACTTCTTCACTTTCCCGCATTCGGCGGGTGCGCCGCACTTGCGCCATCGGCCGGGAGACATTCCCACGCGCCGGGTGAAAAACCGGGTGAAATAAGAACAGGAGATAAACCCCGCCCGCTCGGCGACCTCCGAAACCGTATAGTCGGTCTGCCGCAACAGCATTTGGGCGAAACTCAAGCGGACCTTCATGATGTAGGTGTGCGGCGTAACCCCCAACTCCTCCTTGAAGGCAACCCGCAAAGCGGTATCGCTCATTCCCGCGACACGGACCAGATCGGCGGTGGCGATCGCCTCAAACGCGTGTTCCGCAATCCATCCCCGGAGTTTCGCGATCCGCTGTTGGCGGTCCCGCCGTTCGGAGGTATAACCAGCCACCCGGATAATGGAGGAGAGAAGGGCGATGAGTTCGATCACCTTCGCGGAGAGCAGCGGCGTCACAGCCAAGTCCTCTTTCCCAAAGAGCGTCACTCCGGAAAGGAGGATCTTGCGGACCGCCGGTGTCGCGGCCTGGTGCAGAACCGGCTCGCGAAGCGGAAAGAGCGATGACATGAGGCGGTTGGCGTAATCGCCCTTGAAACCGATCCACATTTCCCGCCAGCCCGTCTCGGAATCGGGGCGGAACCGGTGCCACTCATCCGGCGCGAGGATGAACAGGTCACCCGCCCGGATCTCCCGTATCCCGCCGGAAGCGGTCTCCAGCGTCCCACGCCCGTCGAGGATGGCGACAAACTGATACTCCGAAAATCGGCGGCCCCGCTCCCATGTGAAGAGGTAGTCGTTCGGATGGTGGCTGGACGGATAGGGCTGCCCGGGGGCGATGGTCGTAAAACCCGCGTCAACGACCGCCACGCCCCAGATGTGCGCATCACCGGTTGGAGGCCGGTAAAGCGAAACCCATCGTTTCCGATTCATTCTCAACGCCATCCCTCCCGCACAGAAGAATCCGAATTAACGTCCTAAACCGATTTAACATATCCATTAAACCAAAAAACGCCCAAAAAAGATATGCCCTTTTCCGCACTTTCTTTTCACTTTTCAACACGAGGACCAAACACAGGGAGAGGTTTAAGGAAGATTAGACGGGGAACGGTTTTTTCCAACCACCCAACCGTTCCTCTCAAGTGATCAATGCTCAGTGGTGAGTTCAACCACCTAACCACCTAACCATCTCCGGTTGAGGATTGGGACGCTTTGTGGTATCCTGTTTGCATCCATTCGTTAACCGGAAAGGCGTTTGACATGTCGAAGAGATCCGTTTCACCTGAAAAGCTGCGGACGGGCGCGTTTTCGCGCCGTGGATTCCTGAAGATGGGGATGGCGGGCACGGCGATGACCCTAGCCAACTGGCGGCTTTGGGCGGCGGAGGCGGGCCTGCCCGATTACTATGGCGAGCATTTGGCGAACGTCGCCGCCCGGATCAAGGCGCTGTCGGGAACGTGCGATGACGGTTTCTTCTTTATCACCGACCTTCACATTCCATCCAACCGGTGTGTCTCTGGACGCATTCTCGCGAAACTGATCGCCGAGACGGATGTCAAAAAGGTTTTGTGTGGCGGTGACATGCCCGAGGCGTTCGGAGGCAAGAGTTCCATTGACCGGACGGTCACCGCGTACCGGGAACAGTGGGTCGCGGCGGTCGAACGCGCGGGCGGCGCGTTCTATCCCGCCAAGGGCAACCATGACTTCACCATCCGGGAGAATCCAACGGCGGCAAGCGGCTTCACCTATTCCGGGAAAGAGGCGCGCGACATCCTGATGGACACCGCCGCCGTCAAGGCGAACGCCGTCACGAACCCCGACGACCCAGAGGCGTGTTACTATTATGTGGACTTCCCAGCGGCGCGGGTCAGGTATATCGTGGCGGACACGACGGACAGTATCAGCACCGCCCGCACCTACTGGGCGGTGCAGTACGGCATGGGCGGGCGGCAGCTCGTCTGGCTGGCGGAAAAGGCGCTGGCCACCATCCCGTCCGGCTGGGTCGCGGTTGTGATGCACCATATTCCCGTGACGGGAATCGTCGGCGGGGACGGGGGGGACGGGAAACTGTTCGCGCCATGGCGGAATCTCCTTGAGGCCTACCAGAATCGGGGGAAGACGCCCATCGGCGACAAAGTATTCGATTTCTCCGGTGCGCAGGGACGGCTCCTCTGCAGTCTGACCGGACACGAACATGCGGAGCGGCAGACGTATCAGAACGGGCTATGGCACATCACCCAGCCGTGCGACGCCGCGTACAGCGACTACATCGTCGGCTCCGTGCCGTGGTGCAAGGATCTGCCGAAGAAGGAGAAGGGTTCGGTTTACGAACAGACGTTCGACGCCATCCACATCGACAGGCGCAACCATGCGCTGCACTTCACCCGCATCGGGGGCGGCGGGAACCGCACGGTTCACCTTGACGCGCTCCGCGCCAAGGTCGGCGAACCTCTGCGGCCCCAGGCGGCAAAGTGGGAAGACGGCATCACGTGGGGGTGTTATGACGCCGACCGCGTGGTGGGAAAGCAAAATCCCGAAAACCGGTACCAGCGATTCTACAGTTACTTCAACGACGTGGGGGACATCTCACCCGACGGCACGTTTACCGCAAAGAAACCCGGCGAATCCGTCATCCTCGCGACCGCGGCAAACGGGGACAAGGAGATCTTTCCCGTCACCGTCAGCAAGGCCTAGGCGGCCTTGCCATATCGAAAACGGTAGGTTTTGCAATTGCCTCTGTTGTTTTCAATCCTCATGAACGTTGACGGTGAATTGCGTAGATTCACCCTCATTCGTCATCTGCAACGGTATGACTTGACGATAGGCCATAAAATTTTTTTACAACCGACAAAACCGTCAGGCGGGGGATGAGGCCGCTCAACGCCGCGCGAATTCGAAACGGTTCAAACCGGGTTTCAGGGGATGATCCCCATCGGCGGCAAGTCGGCCTTGGCATCCGTCCGGGCAGGTCACCCAAACGATTTTCCCGCCGCCCTTGGCCTCGACCCGCACCGCCAACGTCCCGTACAGGGTCTCGGTATAGGCAGAGAAATTCGGGAGCGTGTCGGAAAGCAACGGGGCGACCGTCACCCGGTTCCCCTCCACCTCCAAACCGGCGAAGCCGTGGAACAGCGCCCCGGCCGGACCGGTGTAGCAGGTGTGGATCATGCTGCCGTGCGATTTCCGTCCGTACCACCAATCCTCGGGGATGGTGTTGTACCCCTCGTCGGCGAAGAAGAGGAAACCCGGCGCCTCACGCCGCCGGAAGGTGCGGAGCGCGAGTTCACGTCCGCGCCGGCTCGCGCAGAGCGCGCGGAGAATGACGGTGTAACTCGGGCTGCCGCCATCGACGTACCCCTTCCACGCCACGATGTCCTGCATCGCCCGCTCCGTCTCGGCAAGGTGTCCACCCGCCTCCGCCGCACCGGCGACGAGCGCGATCGCCTGATACCGCGCATCCTCGGAGACATAAAGCCCCTCCCTGTACCATTCGCGGTCGATCGCCGCCACAAGCGCGGCATGACGGCGTTTCAGTTCTTCACGCCGCGCGGCATCCGTGACGAGACCTTCTATCGCCAACGCCTCTTTGATCGCCCAGGCGTAGGAGCAGTTGTTGAAGAACATCCCCTCGACGGTGTGCCCCCAGTCGCCGGACGTGCCCTTCGTCTTGTGGATCTCCGGATAGAGCCAGTCGCCGAGACAGTCGCCCTTCTTCGGCTCGTACTGCGCGAGGATGCCGTCCTTCCCCACATGCGCGTGGAGATAGTCGAGCCACCTGTCGATCACGGGACGCATCACCGCCTTCAGTCGCGCGTCGGGGTAACGCCGGCTGTACTCCTCCAGCGCGTAGACGGGGAAATTGCTCCAGAAGGTCCCTCCCCAGCCGTAACCGTTCGGCGAGACGTGCGGGATGCTGCCGTCCGGACGCTGGCTGCTCGCCCACTTCACCAGGTAGGCGTAGTAGTACGCCGCGCTGTCGAACTGCGGGATGCCGTCGCCCCACATCGCGGAGAGGCTCGCCTCGCCGTAGCCCAACCGCTCACGGTGGGGACAGTCCACCGTCACACCGCCCATCGTCGTGGCGATGAAGGTGTCTCGGTCGAGGGCGAGAACCGTCTCAAGATCCCGGTCGCCCGTGAAGCCGCCAGTGATGCGCCCGCAACACCCGATCACGATGCCCGTCACGTCGTCGAGGCCCGGCTTCTCACAGCCCGTGAGATAGAAAAATCTGCCGGACTGCGTGTTCAGCCGATTCTCAAAGAGGCCATCCCCGCCGCAGAATTCGAACTCGGAAATCTGCCCGAAGACGCACTCGTCGACAAAGGTGTCGCTCACGGTCATCCGCGCCACACGCCCCTTCTCGCCCTTGAGTTTCAGGCGCATGAAGCCGGAGAAGGCCTCGCCCATGTCGATTTTCCACTTGCCGGGTGTCGCGGTCTCCTCGATCGAAACCGGTTTGATCGCACGGATCGCGTAGTCGCGTTCGGAAACATCGCACGAGACGGAGAAATCGGGTCCCGTGCGCACCACCCCACGCGCCTGGCGCGTCTCGCGTTCCTTGTCGCACAGATGCTCAATGCCGCGCCTTCTGCCGTTGCAGTTGCCGTCAATCGGCCCGTAGGAGCGGTCCGCGCTCAGCGAGACCTCCCACGGCTCGGCGGAGT
>DBXN01000108.1:2823-3173 GCA_002309585.1 Verrucomicrobia bacterium UBA1211 | reverse complement strand
TAGGTCTCCGCGAGCAGGATGCCGTCCTCCACATGGCTGCGGTTCGGGCCGAAGCCCTCGCTCGCCGGGAGCCCGTTCACATAAAGCCGATGCGACCCGAGCGAGGCGAGCGCCACGATCACGCTCCTCGCNNCCGTTCAACGTCACCCGCTTCCGAGCGATCCAGTATTCCGTCTGGTCATGCTGCCAGGGCGGTTTGAAGAACGGCTTCTCCCACTTCTCGATACCGGTCACGAAGGAGCCCGTCGGGCACGGGACGAAATCCTCCCCGCCCTGTACGCTCCACCAGTACCGGGTGAAGGGCGTAAGCCGCATCATCTCCGGCACCACATAGAGATGTTCCGTCGTCT
>DBXN01000108.1:2498-2706 GCA_002309585.1 Verrucomicrobia bacterium UBA1211 | reverse complement strand
TAGATACTCACACCGCAGGTCGTAGACACCCTTCGCGGGGGCCATCCAGACGAGACGCGGGTTTTTCGCGATCTTCGGCGTGACGCGCAGCGTGTTGCGTCCACGCTTCAGAAACCGTGTCACGTCCAGCGTGTACGGCGCGCCGAGGCAGCCGCCCGCGAAGGTGTCATTCACCGTCACGGCGCACCCCCCGCCGCCCTCCAGCCCG
>DBXN01000108.1:294-2486 GCA_002309585.1 Verrucomicrobia bacterium UBA1211 | reverse complement strand
CACAGACGAAGAAGAGCCTGCCGGGGGGCGCCTTCCCCGCCCCGTCCGACAGATGCCCGAACGAGAAGGAAAGCTCGGTTGTGCCCACCCTCGGCAACGGCTTCTGGGTCGCCACACCCGCCGCGTTGAACCGNNACCGTAGCCAAGGCTCGTCACCGTACACCCCCGCCTGCCACGCCTTCGTAAAGCGCGTCCCGTCGAGCGACGCCTCCCAGCTCCGATCATTCGTGAAGATGCGCACCGGCTTGCCGCCCACCACCATGTCCAGCGAGGCGATCAGCCCGGCGTCCCCGGGCACGATGTTCTCGCAGGTCGCCTCAATCACGTTCCGCCCCGGGAAGAGGAAACTGCGCACATCCTTGACGACGGTCAGCTTCTGCCACGCGGCGGACGCGTTGTCCTGACGGGCGACGACTTGCCCGTTGATCCGCACCTCCGCGCCGTTGTCGCACGAGAAGGTGAGCGCGGCGACATCCCGCCGCCCCTCGGGCATCTCGAACGCGGTGCGCAGGGTGGCGACACCCTTCTCCTTCTNNAGCGTGGCCGCATTGACCGCCGCGCCCTCTGGAATGTCGAATGTCGTGCGCAGTGTCGCAACGGCCTCCTTCTGCATAGCGTCTGGATGCCAGATCCATGCCGCGCCCTCCAGCGCCCGGCCGCCGTCCTCGGCGTTTTTCACGCCTGTCGTCACGCGCACACGCTCCTCGCGGCCGACGATCTCCGTCATCCGCATCGGAGACGGTTCACGCACCGGTTCCTTCTCCCAGACGAGAAAAAGCGTCTCGTTCGGGTTGAAGCCGAGCCGGATCACCCCGTTTTCCGAAAACGGCCGTTCAAACGTCCCCTGCCGCGGATCCCACACCTCCGCCCCGTCGGCGGGGAGATCCGGAACCGTCTTGATCACCAGTTCGCGCGCATGGCTGCCGCCCCGTTCCGAAAACCCGTAGATCCGCATGCCGTCACGTTCCGCCTGCGCGACGGCGAAGGCGCGCGCGTCAACCGGCGAGAGATCGATCAGCTCCAACCCGCGCGGTGCCGTCTCGGCCCCATACGGTTTGAACGCGGCCAGGCCCCCATCCACCAGCATCGCGCACCGCGCGGAAAGGAGCGCGGCGAACCGTTTGACACCATCCGGCGATCCCGTATCCCCCGTCTTCGCGAAATCCTCCCGCAACCCCGCCACACCCATCTGGCAGAACATCGCACCCGCAATGATAATCGTCAACCTTCTCATAAAACCTCTCTCCCCTTTGCATGTTTCTTATATATCATAATACGTTTATTTTTTAAAGGCGCAACGCAACTATCCGCTTTACTTTTCCCCCTCGGTTTAAGGTATAATCATTGACATGAAAGCGAATCTTCAGATTCCGTACGGCGTGGCGAATTTCAAGCAGCTACGTGAGGAGCATTTGTACTACATCGACAAGACTGCATACATCCATACCCTGGAACTGTGCGGCCATTTTCTCTTTTTCGTCCGCCCGCGCCGGTTTGGAAAGTCGCTCTTCATCAACATGCTCCGCTGCTACTACGACATCGCCGAGAAGGAAAACTTCCAGACGCTTTTCGGAGATCTCGCGATCGGGAGGGATCCCACGCGCAACGCGAACCGGTATCAGATTCTGGCGCTCGATTTCTCGGAGGTGAACCGGGGAGAGGGGACCACCCTTGCAGCCCGGTTTGAGAACTACATCGGGACGCGTCTCAATGAGTTCATCGAGAGATATGGCGAGAGTTACGGTGGTGATTTCGTCCAGCGGTTTTTCAAAGAAAACCCCGCCAACAAATTCACGATGCTTGCCGGGGCCGCCAAACGTCTCGGCCACCACCTCTACCTGATGCTCGATGAGTATGACAACTTCACCAACGCGATGCTCCGCGCGGAGGGGAACACCGACTACCTCGCCATCACCCACGGCCAGGGGTTCTACCGTGAGTGGTTCAAGGCCTTCAAATCCAGTTTCGAACGGATCTTCATGACGGGTGTCTCGCCGGTGACGATGGACGACCTGACGAGCGGCTTCAACATCGCCTCCAACATCTCGCAGGACGCGGCGTGCAACGCTATGCTCGGCTTCTCGGAAGAAGAGTGCCTAAAGATGTATACCGACTTCAAGGGTACGGGGGCCTATCAAACCGGCGAGCCGGCCGAGTGGGTCCGGGCCATCAAGCCCTGGTATGACGGCTAC
>DBXN01000108.1:0-197 GCA_002309585.1 Verrucomicrobia bacterium UBA1211 | reverse complement strand
AACATCGCGACCGACTACGCGAAGCTGAGGACAATCGCGGAGATCCAGCGCCAGATCTCGCCCGACACGGCCGAGGACGCCCTCCCTGTGACGGAGCGGGTCGCGGCGGACGGCGAGATCAGCTTCCCGCTCGTCCCCTCCTTCCCGGCCGACCAGATCCAGAACCCCGACAACTTCAAGTCGCTTTTCTTCTACTA
>DBXN01000046.1 GCA_002309585.1 Verrucomicrobia bacterium UBA1211 | reverse complement strand
CTGCACGGACCCGCGATCACCTGGAAATTGCCGCCGCCGACCTTGAAGCCGCTGCAGTCCACCACCGTGTCCTCGGGATGGAACTTGCGGTTCGCCTCCTTGTAGGGCTCCTGGATGCGCTGCACGGCCTCCACCACGCTGAGGGCCTGGACGAGTCCGATGTCGAGGCGCGCCACGTCGCCCACGCATCCGATGATGGTCTCCTGTTCGCCCGCGCTCACGTGCGGCGTCACGCGGTGGTCCCGTAGCCAGCCGAGCAGGCAGTCCACCTGNNNNTTCTTCTTCAATGTGATGATCATTTCATTCTCCTTGGAAACCCTGCCAGCAAAAACGGCCTCGCTCATCTGGGAGCGGGGCCGTCATCCGATAGGTTTCATCTGCGATTCACCTCTTCAGCATGCGCGCACCGCTCCGGCCGTAAAGCCGAAGTAGTAAAACCACGCAAACTCGAAGGTCTTCATCATGTCTTTTTTCCTTAGACGCGCACAGTATACCAAATCCACCGCCCCCCGCGCAATAGCGAATTTCACCGGGCCGAAAGGGCCGCCCGCGAATACAGCAAGACGCCCGCCGCGGCGTTCGGATGGATATGGTCGAGGAGATACGTGCCGCAGGGAGCAGATTCAAGCTCCGCCCGGATGGCCGCGTTCGCGTTGATGAAGGGCATGCCGATTCCGGCACAATACTTCTCCAACGCCGCTGCGTATTCGCCGTTCAGCTTCGTTTTGTCCACATACGAGAGCCGGCTGAACGGATCGCCGTCAGTTGAAGGCCATGGCGCGATGAACACAAACTTCGCGGACGGCGTCTTCGCGAGCAACCGATCTTTCAGGTCGTTGATCTGCGCAATGAACGCCTCGGACGTCATGGCGCAGACGCGTTCATCCCGGTATCGGACGTCGTTTACGCCGAGCGCAACCACGTAAAGGTCGGCTGACGGAATCTCCGATGCCCGGTTCAGCATATACGAAACCGTGCAGCCGCCCTTGGAGAAATTGAACACCCGCTTTCCGTCCAGATGCTCTTCAATCGGTTCAAACCAACCGCAACCGCCGTTTTTCGACCCTTCGGTGACGCTGTCGCCGACGAAGCAGACAGATCCCGCACGGCGTAACGCGCCCAAGAGGACTCCTTCCTCCATCTTTTTCGTCAACACGAGTCCCCGCGTCTTCGGCCGCAGAAAGCCGCCTTGGTCGAAGTAGTACCGCTCCGGCATCGAAGCGGCCGCCATGCCGTGGCCGAACACGACGCGGGTGATTTCCCGATTGGCCTTCTCCGCAAACCCGACATCGTCAGTCGTCAACTGCCGTCTCAACACGGGATCGTTCATGATGCGGTAAATCGGGATGGCCCGGAAATTACCGTCGGCCTGCGCACACGTGTAGAGAGGGACGATTCCGCCGCCGATGACCTTCTTTGACGTCCGGTCGATGTAGACGTCCACCAACATGCTGGCATAACCCTGGTTCCTGCGGTAAATGTTGGCGAAATTCCCGGGGCAGAACGCCTGGAAGACCACCCTTCCCTCGTACTCCTCAATCACGGCAGGTTCAACGACATGGGGATGGTCGCCCAGCACGATGTCGGCGCCGTTCCGCTTGAAGATCTCAAACCAGACGCGCTGTTCTTCGTCTGGGGCGTTCGAAAACTGGGTTCCAAGATGCGGAAGGACGATGACGAGGTCCGGATTGGCGGCTCTTGCCTCGGCGAAATCACGTTCAACAAGCGCCTTCAGACGTTCAAATCGCTCACCGTCCGTTCCCCCGATGACGGATGTGATATAAGAAAGCCTGCCACTTGCCAACATGTCAGTGTCGACGTAGTTGCTCCCGTAGGTGTACGAGAGGACCGCCATCCGAATCCCTCCACGCTCCACGATCCGGACGCGTTTCCGAGCCTTCTCCTCGGCGCTTCTATAGGAACCGACATGGTCGAGTCCAACGGCGTCAAGCCGGTCCAGCGTTTGCAGCGCGCCGGACTCGCCCTTGTCGAGCAGATGGTTATTTGCCGTAGTCACAAGATCAAATCCCGCCTTCTTGATCGCTCCCGCGAACTCATCGGGGAAGTTGAGCCTGAGTTCTTTCCCATCATCGAAATTGCTTGTCGAATAGCCGACCTCGCGACCGGCCATCGGTCCCTCGAATACGCCAATGGCAAAGTCAGCCGAAGATATGTATGGTTCCGCCTGTTCAAAGACATCCGAGAAGTCATATCCGGCGCCTTTGCACCCCCGCTTGACCTGATCCTCGAGTAGAATGAGGTCGCCGGCGAAGGTAATTCTGAATGCCGCATCAAACGCGGCCCGCCACTCCGCGCTCATTCCCGGATAGACAATATCGCCCGGCCCGCCGGCTTCCGCCGCGCCACTGCTCAACGCCTCGCGGTCAAAGTCCTTGTAGGCGACCCGGATGACGGACACGACAAACCACGACGCCACGCCGATCGCGGCGAGTTTTGCGAAGTTGAATCTTCCGGCCCTCTTCCCCGTCAACATGCCCACACCTTGGACGACAAAGGCGTTCATGCACCTCGCTACCCAGTCGTTTCCAAGCAGCCAGCACAGCACAACGGCTGCGCCAATTGCAATCGTCATGACAGACTGGATCGGCCATCCCTTCATCAGCTCACTAAGAGAGATGGCGAAGGGCCGATGGAGAATGAATATGCAAAGCGAATTCCGCCCCCACTTCGTCAAGAACGGAATCTCTCTTTCTACACTGACGCATCTCAGCGCATAAATCGCCAGGAAGGCAAGGATGAAGAGCGCGATTCGCCCAAACGCACTCATGGCCGAGGCGTAACCGTCCATTTGCAGCTCAGAATCCCGATATCCGAAGTATGAACAGGCCATAACCCCCAAGTAAACGAGCGCCGCCAACGCCCCCAGCCCGATCACCAACCGCTTCGCGTATCCTTTGCTGATAAATTTGTCGCTCTCTTCGTTCCCAAGGTGATACCCCGCCATGTAGAACGGGTAGAAACCAATGATCCTCGCCACGGCAAAGGTGTTGTCGATCGAAGGATAGAATCCGGCGAACACAGCCGCCATAAAAAGAATCAGACGCGTCGCCCGGAATTCGGCAATACGGTGCGCCGTCAGGCGCCAGACCGCCAGCGCAATCAGGTACCAGAAGGAATACATCGGCTTGAGAAGCGACGTGAAGCCGTAGTAGAAACCCATCAGACTGTTGAAAATGAAATACAGGAAGACAAGACCGACGATGCCTTCAAAACTCCGCGACCGTTCGCTTTTCCCGAAATAACCCGACACGAACACGAACGCCGGCATGTGAAAGAGATAGATGACGTCAACCAGCGTGTTGACCGACGCCGAGGCATCCTGAAACGGGAAGAGGACGTGGGCAAACACGACAAGGAACATGAGCAGTCCCTTGATATTGTCCCAATAACAACTTCTCTGCATATCAACGACCCCTCTCTTCGGCGCAGCGGGCTAACGCGTATGCAACGGAACTTCGCAGGATTTGAGGCCGACGGCAGACGCCGCAAGGGTGGCGCCAGGGACGCCGGGCTTGATGCGCACGATGGCCTGGAGGCGGCCGGAGAAGGTGCGGCGCTTCGGCGAGTGGAACGACGCGAAGTCGGCCTCGTCGCCGTTGTCCGTCGCGACGATCTCGCACGGACCCTTCGCCGTGAACGTCACGTCCACGGCGGCGTCCGGCACGAAGCGTCCGGCGGCATCCTGTACCTCGAGGTTCACGAACGCGAGATCGGAATCCGCGTCCTGTCCGCCCTCGACCTCCAGCTTGAGCTGGGCGGCCGGCCCCGTGGTGGAGATGGTTTCCTCCGCCCACGGGGCGCCCTTCTTGTACGTGACAACCTTGAGCGTGCCCGGTTCGTAG
>DBXN01000147.1 GCA_002309585.1 Verrucomicrobia bacterium UBA1211 | reverse complement strand
ATTGATACCCATGGTGTATACTTTTTTATTGTTTATATCTCTGATTGTCAGCTCGTAATTGCAATAATCTCAATTACAAACGCTCGGCAAAGATACGAACAATTTCTAATCCGGCAAAATTTTTTTTAGAATCGGCCCGAGGCGCCACCGCCACCGAAGCTGCCGCCGCCGAATCCACCGAATCCCCCACCGCCTGAGAAACCGCCAAAACCGCCGCCACGGCCGCCGCCATTGCCGCCGTTTCCGCCGCGGCCACTACGGCCACCGCCGCCAAAGTTGCCGCCACCGCCACCGGGGAAACCACCTCCGCCGCCGCCAGGGAAGCCCCCACCGCCACCGCCGCCACCACCGATGCCGCCGCCACCGGGCGTCTGGCCGCCGTTCCCGCTCTGGGTCCTCCGTCCCTGCTGCGAGGAACCGCCATTCTGTCCCGGATTCTGCGAGTATTTCCAGACCGGAATCTCGATATCGCGCGAGATGATGAGCGGGTCATCCCCCTCTTTCACCGGTTTCAGATAGAGTGTCACCGAAACCTTGTACGGCAGGGCGTTGGAGGTGCTCCACTCCTCCTCCCACTCGATCTCCTTGGCGTTCTGGTCGGGCGGCTCCTTCAACACCTTGCAATCCATCGCGATCACGCGGGGCGAGACGACGAAAGGCTTCACATCCTCCTCAAGGTCGAAATCATCCTCGTCCAGCAGATCGGTTGACCAGGCCATCGCCATCAACCCGCCGCCCTCGCCGTGGGAATCCTCCTCCTCGACATAGAGCCGGACCCGATGCGGCATTTCGGCGATCTCGGTCTGACCGTCCACGGTCTTCATCTTTCCCACGAACGCCCGTCCCAGTTTCATCCACTCCAGCGAATCCCGCGACTGGTCCTCCTCGCCGTCATTGATGAAGCAGAGTCCCTTGTCATCATCATTTTTGACGGTAGTTGAAAAATAGGCGGAGCGCAGGGCGGACTCGACCTGGTTCATCACATAGTCCACCTGCGCCATCGAATCGGACATCTCCACGCCCGCGCGCCAACTTTGGACCGTCGCGTCGAAACAGATGAACGCGAGCAGCAGCATGATGGAAAGGACCATGATGCTGATCAGCAGTTCAAGCAGGGTGAAACCCCTACCGTTTCTTCCGGATGATCCGAACGAGTTCTTCGTAGTAACCTTCCTTCCCGCTCCCCCAAGAAACACGTGTCCGCAACAGATACAGGTTGTCGTCCTCCTCGCCCGTCTCCAGCTCCTTCTCGTCCACCGACCGCTCGAAAGTGAATCCCTCGTAATTCGCCAGCGTCTCCCGCGAAACATCCATCTCCAGATCGTTCATCATCTCTTCCGCCGTCACGGGATCGATATTCAGCCGTTCATCCTCCTCCGGTTCGGTGATCTCCTCGACCGGCGGGATCGGATAGCACCGCTCGCCCAGGCTGAACACATACTGCGCATCCTGAAACTCCTTGGAGAGTCCCATCATCCGCGCACAATTTCCCAATCCCCCCATCAGACCGACCAGCCCCAGGGAGAGAATCACGGTCGCCAGCAGAATCTCAATCAGGGTAAATCCGTTCCGTCCGCGCATCACTCGTCCTCATCCAGCACTTTGGCGTTTCCGAACCGGTCCACAATCACAACGGCCTTATCGACCGCCTGATCCTCATCCGTCCCCTCGGCGTAGATCGTCACCCGGTAGGGCAGACACCGTCCGTTCCCCTCGTAGGTGATCCGAACCGTCCTGACGGCGGGGATGTCATTCCCCTCCTCATCCGTATCCTCGTCGGAATCGACGGCGTCCAGCTCCGTATCCAGCTCATCCTCGTCCAACTCGTCCTCATCCAGCTCCACGACGAACCGGACCTGCTTGAAGACCCGTTCGGTGTTGGTTTCGGACATCACGTTGCCTTTCCCGCCGCCTCCTCCTGCACCGGCACCGCCCGCACCCGCCTCCAGCGCCCGTTCAGCCGCGGCCTCCTCCTGGGTGGTGATGTGGATAGACTCCGCCTCGGCGGCGACATCCACCTCCGGCTGAGACGGCGCGACGACATCCGTCGCACCCGTCACCCGGAGGGTACCGTCCGTTGAGATCTCCAGCGTGAGGGTCTGCTGGCGCAGGATCGCCATCGTCCGCGTGTAGCGCGACATCTGCATCAACCCGCGCGTCGCGGTCCGGACCCGCGCGATATCCGATCCCGTCACCGTCGGCACGATCATCATCGCCATGATCCCGATGATGGCGACCACCATCAGCAGTTCAAGCATCGTGAAACCGAGCCGGACGCGCCATCCGAGTCCCGCCTTCACGCGACACGGGAGGGGCAACGTCCCCGTTGCCCCCCGCAAACGGCTGTTCGCCGACAACGCTCTGTACCATCCGCCCAGCATCGGCATCAGTTGGTGATGTCGTCTTCCGTGCCCAGTTCGAGATCAGGCCCCGCAGAGACGATCTTGAACCGCTTACCCTGCTTTGTGTAGGAGAACGGCGTGCCCCACGAATCGTTCAGCGCGCCTTCCTTCAGCAGCCCGGGCGAATCATCCGTTCCCTGCGTCAGCTCCTCCAGCGTATCCGGGAATTTTCCGTTGTGCTTCATGGAGAACATCTGGATCGCCTGCTCGATCGTCTCGATGCTGCCGCGTGTCACCGTGATCCGCGCCTCATTGTCCTGTCCGGAGAAGACCAGCTTGGCGCCCGCGTACAGGATGCCCAGGATGCACACCACCATCAGCAATTCGACCAGCGTGAAGCCGCTGTTCGCCCGCCGTTTCGTTTCCGTCCGATCGTTTCTCTTCATCTCGCACCTCTCACTTTGCTTCCGGCCCCGCCGGATTTATCCACCGGCGCTCAACGACGCCGTCGCCTTCAACACCGCCATCAGAATCCCGACCGCCACAAACCCGACCGCGCCGCCGATGAACACGATCAGCAGCGGCTCCAGCGCGTTCGTGAAGATCCGAATATTCCGATCCATCTGATTCTCATACCGTCGTCCGATATGGCCCAGCGCCCCGGGCATATCGCCGGACTGCTCGCCCACCGCCAGCATATCGGTCATCATCTTCGGGAAGATCTGGCTCTCCGCCAGAGGCCCGGAAATCGACGTACCATCCGTCACCCGCTCGCGCGCCCGTTTCAACGCCCCGGCGATCACCGCGTTGCCACAGGTCTCCTCCGATATTTTGAGCGCCTGCAGGACATTCACGCCGTTCGAGAGCAACGTCTTCATCGTGTACGCCAGCGACGAATACGCCCCGCACGCGATGATCCCTTTGATCAGCGGCGCCCGCAGCTTGAGCCCGTCAAACTTCTTCCGGCCCTCCGGAGAGTCCAGATAGCGTTTCAGCATCACGCCCAGAACCACCGCCCCGATGGCGACCAGCACCCCGTACTTGATCAGGAAATCGCTCGTATTCATCAAAATGCGCGTCGGAAGCGGCAGGGCGGAACCCATGCTCTCGAACATCTTCCTGAACTGCGGGATCACCTTCACCATCGCGAAAATCACCGCGATCACACCGAACACCATCACGACCGCCGGATAGGTCAGCGCCGAGATGATCTTCGCCTTCATCGTCTCATTCCGCTCATAGTGCTCGACCAACCGGCGCAGCACCTCAATCATCGCGCCAGAGGCCTCACCCGCCCGGATCATGTTGCTGTAAAGCGGCGGAAAGCTCTTCGGATGCGCCGTGACGGCATCGGAGAGCTGTTCGCCCCGCAGAATCCGGTCACGCAGATCGCCCGCGATCCGGCTCTGGGCCGAATCGGCCTCACCCTGGTTGGCCAGGCAGTTCAGCGCCGCCCCAAGGGTCATGCCCGCCTCAATCAGGTCGCTCAATTCGGAGGTGAACAGCAGCACCTCGGACGGCTTCATCCGCGCCTCACCGTTCCCGACCTTAAGCTTAAACGAGAAGGAGGACGGCTTCTTCGCCGCCGTTCCCTTCTTCTTGGTCTGGCTCTCGGCTACGGAGATCGGGACATAGCCCAGCTTCTCGACGGCCGCCATCGCGGCCCGCCGATCCGCCGCATCGACCGTCCCTTCCATCCGGCGTCCGTCTTTCGTCAGCGCTTTATATGCAAACTGCCCCATAACTCACCACATTAGACCCAACCGTCACATTCCTTTTATAGAAGACAATTAGTTATACCATACCCCACCCCCGGATTCAACCCCGAATCCCGCTTTTCAGCCAAGATATCAGCCAGCAACGGACGGGGTGGGCCCCGTTCCCCCTTTTGGGGAAGTTATGCGGGTGTGAGGGTCTGGGCGAGGGAACAGAGATCGGTAATGAGATCGTTCATCAGAAGGCAGTTGGCGCGGAAGCCGCCGGAGGGGGCGGATTGGGGGAAGCCGCTGAGGATAAGGAGCCTGTTGGCGGCGAGTTCACGCGAATCTTCCGCAGAGGGGTCATAGCGGGGTGGAAGGGCGTATGGCAGGGTTTTGATGAAACGGACGTGCGGTTCGGCCTTGAGACGGCAAAGTACCTCTTTTTCTCCCGGCGAGAGAAAACCGGATACGGGAATCATACCGTACCGCGCGTCAGTGAGAATCGTGTCGATGGCGGCCTGATGTTCCGCGACCGTCTTTTTGAGGGTGAGCCTCACAGGAAAGAAGAAAGGCGAAGCGAGAAGCGTGAGATTACCGATGGCATCCCAGTGGCGGGAGGCATCAAGCACAGGATGGCGGACACATTCGCCTACCGGGGTAAGCGCGGGGCGGCTCTTCTCATCGATAATCCGCGAAAGCAACGGCCGTCTTCCCTTCACGCAGAGCGTGAGGAAGAGAAACTGCCGCCCGTGATAGATAAACCGCAACTGCATGGCGGTATTTTACCAAAACCCGAACGTGCTGTCCACCCGCGACACGCCGTTTTGGACGAAAGGGGCGCGGAGATCAAAACAGGGGGCGCGGGGTCTCCCGTCCGTCGCCGCAGGCGGGATTCAAGACAGGGAGAAAAGAGACTTTAGCGAAGAAGGGTGAGGAGGCGGCGGAAGCCGAGCCGGAGCCAGATGTAGAGGGTGACGTAGAAATCGAGGGTACGGGCGTAGAGGAGCCGGCCGGCCTCCGCCCAGGTCAGATCCGACACGCAGATCAGCCAGGTCCCGACGCAAAGGAGATTCATGATGAAGATCACCACATAGGAGAAAAGTCGGCCGTACTCCTGGACATCCGGCTGTTCCAACGTGAGACTATGGATCGTGAAGCAGAGGTGGAACGACCAGGTGAGCCCCACGCCGAAGAGCCACAGGAAAGGATACGGGACCGGCTTGACAAAACAGGCGGTAATCCCCCACACCAGCAGCAGGACCATCGTGTAGAACGGGAAGAAATAGGGTGCGAGGGTAATCAGCAGATTGCTCTTGGTGAGCTGAACGCTGCCGCCCCGCGCAGAGACTTTCAGGTTCCGTACCCGCGCGCCGAAGAGCAGGCCCCACAGGGCATGGGTCAACTCGTGACCCAACACGTAAACCCGCATGGGATGGGGCAGAAAAAACCAGACCGACAACCAGACGATGTGGCCGCCCAGAAACCACCAGAACCCGGCTGAAAACGCCTCCCCCGAGGCCGAGAAGCGGATGAAGAGGTCCACCAGCGCGAGCGCCGCCGCCCCGCAGAAGGGGAGCAGGCAGAGCGCCGCGAGAAAGCGAAGAAACCGGATCATCGGATGGACCTCAAAAGGGGAGAACGTGCCGAAAAAAAGAAACCGACGCATCCCGTCCCGTCAGGACACCGGACACGTCGGCCACTTCAACCCGAAACGGTCAGGGACCGTCCCGGCCAACCGTTACTCCGCGATACGGCCGATCCACGGCAACTCGGGGCCGTTGATCGTCGCTTCGTCATTCCGACCCGCGCTCGGCCCGAAAGTATCCGCGCCCAGGCAGAGGGTCAGGAGGATCATCGCGATCGCGGCGAACGACGCGGCGATCACGGCGACAACCGTAAAGGCCTTCGACTCGTGCTTCTCACCGAGATCGAGCGAATCGATCGGGGCCAGATTCTCGAAGGTCGAGTCACCGCCCTCGGTCGACGCTTCCGCAGGCGCGGGCGTCTCGGCGCCGGGACGGCGGATCTTCAGCGTCCGCTTCTGGGTCACCGTGGGGGCGGCGGGCACCTCGGCCGCGCTCTCGGAGATCGGCGCGGTCTGGTGGATCGGAGCCGTCGCGGCTTTGGGAACCGGCTTGCTCACCACCGTTGGGGCGGCGGCCAGATCGGCCGGGCGCTTCAGGCGGATCGTCTTCGGGCCGACCGGATCACTGACCGGCGCAACACCGATGGCGGAGTCCAGCGAGATGCGGGAGGTTTTGGATTTCGCCGCCTGGACCTGCGCCGATGAGGGCGGTTTCGGTCCCGGGGGAAGCGGATTCGCGCCCGGCGTCGGGGGCGACTGGGGCGCGGCGGCCGCGGCAGGCGCAGCAACCTCCGGCGCGGGGGCCG
>DBXN01000017.1 GCA_002309585.1 Verrucomicrobia bacterium UBA1211 | reverse complement strand
ACCTTCAGCATACCGTCCTCACGCAATGTCCGCATGCCCATCTCACGGGCCCTGGCCCGCAACACGGTTGCGGGAGAGTGATCGAAAATCAAACGCTGGATCGAGTCATCGACCATGAAGATCTCAAAGATACCCTTACGACCTTTGTAACCGGAGTTGCCGCACGTCGGACAACCCGAACCCTTGTACATCTTCGACAGGGTCTTGCCCTTGCCGAACGCGCCCAGCATCTTCAACTCGCGCTCGGTCGGCTCATACTCCGACCGGCACTTCTCGCAGATCGCCCGGACCAGTCGCTGGGCCATCGCGGCGCGAAGGGCGGAGGCGACGAGGAAGGGCTTGACCCCCATATCGAGCAGACGGGTCACCGCGCTCGGGGCGTCGTTCGTGTGAAGGGTACTGAACACGAGGTGTCCCGTGAGCGCGGCCTCCATCGCGATATCGGCCGTCTCGCTGTCACGGATTTCCCCGATCATGACGATGTTCGGCGCCTGCCGCAGAATCGAACGCAGCGCCGCCGCGAAGTCCAGGCCGACATCCTTGTGCACCTGCACCTGGTTGATACCGGACATCTGGTATTCGACCGGATCCTCAACCGTGATGATCTTGCGGTCCGGCAGGTTGATCTGCCCCAAGCAGGCGTACAGCGTCGTGGTCTTGCCGGAACCGGTCGGCCCCGTCACCAGCAACACCCCGTCCGGCAACCCGATCAACCGCTCGAACTTCGTCTGGTCGTCGGAAAGGAAGCCCAGCTGCGGCAGACCGAGGGAGAGGTTGGTCTTATCCAGAATTCGCATGACGATACTCTCGCCGTGGTTGGTCGGCACGGTCGAGACGCGGAAATCGAGATCCCGCCCGTTCACCTTCATCTGGATACGGCCGTCCTGCGGCACGCGCTTCTCGGAGATCTTCATGCCGGACATGATCTTGATACGGCTGATGATCGCCGCCTGCAACCGCTTCGGCGGGTTGTCCATCTGACGCAGCGCGCCATCGATGCGGTACCGCACGCGCATGCTCCGCTCCATCGGCTCCAGATGGATATCGGAGGCGCGCATCTTCACGGCCTCGGTGATGATCATGCTCGCCAGCCGGATGACCGGCGCGTCGGAATCCTCCGCATCCTCGCCGCCCTCGCCGCTCGCCTTGGTCATGACGTCGATGCTGTCGTCATCCACGCCGTATTTCGACTCGAAGGACTCCGGATAGAGGCGGTCCAACGCCGCGCGGACCTCGGAACGGGGCGCGACCACGGCATCGACATTCTTCTTCAGGACATACCGCAGACCATCGACCACATCGTATCCCATCGGGTCACTCAACGCGACCGTCACGGTGCCGTCATCCGCGTAAACCGGGACGACGCCGTACTTGCGCGCCGTCTCCGCCGGAATCACGTCGATGATCGCCGGATCGATCGCGTCCGCGTTCACATGGACATACTCCATGCCGAACTGGGAGGCGATCATCCCCAACACGTCATCTTCGGAGACCGTGCCCGATTGCAACAGGATATCCAGCGTGGTCTCACCTTCCTGCCGGAGGGAATCGGCAACCATGTCGATCTCCTCTTGCGAGACATACCCCTGCTCCACCAAGAGCTCTAGGACATAATCATCATTTGATGTCACAACACTCCTCCTACTTGAAAACTCAGGCTTTCGCCAACTTTTCGGCCACCAGTTTCCCGACCAGCTTGGGATCCGCCTTGCCTTTACTCAGTTTCATCACTTGGCCGACGAAGAACCCCGCCGCCGCCTTCTTACCCGCCTTAAAATCCTCAACCGATTTCGGATTCGCCGCGATCGCCTGATCCACAAAGGCCTCCAGCGCGGCGGTGTCACTCACCTGCCCCAGCCCGCGCGCATCGACGATCGCCTTCGGCATCCCGCCTTTCTCGAAGAGTTCGGGCAACAGCTCCTTCGCCGTCGGCCCGTTGATCACGCCGCTGTCCAGCAGCGTCACCAGCTCGGCCAGCGCGTCAGGCGTCAACGCGCACGTCCCGACCGTCTTCCCGCTCTCGCCCAACAGCCGCATGACCTCCGTCATGAACCAGTTGGAAACCAGTTTGCCCAGCCGCTTGTCGCACCGCTTGGCGGCCGCCTCGAAAAAGTCCGCATTCTCCCGCGCGTCAGCCAGCACCCCGGCGTCATACTCGGGAATGCCGTACTGGGCCATCATCCGCTCGCGCCGCGCCGCCGGCAGTTCCGGCAGCTCCGCCCGCCACCGCTCGATCTGCTCGGCGGAGAGCTGGACGGGGACAAGGTCCGGCTCAGGGAAATACCGATAGTCGTGGGCGTTCTCCTTGGTCCGCATCGAATGGGTCTCTTCCGTGTCGGGATCCCACCGCCGCGTCTCCTGGATCACCGTCCCGCCCCGCGCGAGAACCGCCATCTGTCGGGAAACCTCGTATTCGATCGCCGCATGGATCCCCTTGAAGGTGTTCATGTTCTTGATCTCGACCTTGGTTCCCAGCTTCTCCTGCCCCTCTGGGCGGACGGAGATGTTCACGTCGGAACGCATATTCCCCTCTTCGAGGTTGCAGTCGCTCACCCCCGCGTAGACCAGAATCTGGCGGAGCGCCAGCAGGTAGGCCATCGTCTCATCGGCGGAGGAGAGGTCCGGCTCGCCCACGATCTCCATCAGCGGGGTCCCGCCCCGGTTGAAGTCCACCCCGCTGAACCGGGCGTAGTGGTTGATCTTGGCGGCGTCCTCCTCCAGATGGATGTGGTTGATCCGGATCCGCTTCGGGCCGGCCGGCGTCTCGATCGTCACGCCCCCGCCCAGGCAGAGGGGACGGACATTCTGCGAAATCTGGTAGTCCTTCGCCATGTCAGGATAAAAGTAGTTCTTCCGGTCAAAGGTGCTGAGCGTATTGATCTCGCAACCCAGCATCAGCCCGGACATCACCGTGAACTTCACAGCTTCCTTGTTCATCACCGGCAAAGCGCCGGGATATCCCAGACAGACCGGACAGACGCTCGTGTTCGGATCTGAGCCAAATTGGAGGCTGCAGCCGCAAAACATCTTCGTCTTTGTCTTAAGCTGGACATGCGTTTCCAACCCAATGGTAGCGATCATCTTCATCGTCAACAACAATCCTTCAGCAACGTTTCGTATTATCTTACCAAGAAAAGGGGGGCGTTGCAATGCGGTAAAAAACGAAACATGACGAAAAATCTTCCCCCTTCCCCTCCCGTTTTCATTCTGAAATTATGGAATTACGACATTAAGCCATGATGGAATTTCACCCCGCCACATTTCCATAATGCCATAATCACCTCTTCCATCATTTTTCATTCGGTAATCTTCCCTGTTCCCCTCCCTTCGCCCTAAATCCCGCCTCGTTCTCCAGGCAGGCCTCGACGGCGGAACGGATATCCGCCTCAGACTTCAGGTCCAGCAGATGCCGGCGCAGATGGCCGGACCCCTGAAGGCCGTGCAGGTAACGGAAGAGGTGGCACCGGAAGGTCGTGACCAGCGCCTCCTCCGGCGTCAGGGCCGATTCGGGCAGATGGTATTTCTCCCGGACGCGGGCCAGCAGCCGCTTTTCCGCCTCTAGATGGCGATAGAGGGTCTGGCGGATCGCATCGAGATCACGGTGGGAACGTCCCGAACCCGGCACATGGACCTCGCGGGGCGGCTCGCCCGCCTGAAACGACTGAACGATGTCCCCGAAGACCCACGGATTCCCGATCGCCGCGCGGGCGACCATCAGCGCGTCGCACCCCGTCTCCTGAAAGGTCCGCCAGGCGGTCGTCCGCGAATAGATGCCGCCGTTCGCGATCACCGGGATCCGCGCCCGGCGTTTCACCTCCGCCAGAATATCGAGGTGCGGATCGCCGCTGTGGCGCTGGGAGGTGAACCGCGCGTGAACGGTGATCGCCCGCGCCCCCGCCCGTTCCGCCGCGTCCAGCAGCTCGAAGATCGCGACCCGGTCCGGCGAGGGCCCCAGCCGGGTTTTAAGGGTCACCGGCAACTGTGTCGCCCGGACCATCGCGGAGAGAACGGCGTAAACCCGTTCCGGATCGCGGATCAGGGCCGCCCCCGCCCCCGAGGCGGTCACCTTATGGACCGGGCAGCCCGCGTTCAGGTCGATCCCGATGAAACGGCCCGTCTCCCCGACCAGCCCCGCCGCCATTCCCATCACCTCCGGATCCTGCCCGTAGAGGTGGGCCATCACCGGCCCCTCGTCCTCGGCGGTCTCCAGCAGATGCCAGGTCTTCTCCTCCCCCCGGGCCAACCCGTACCCGTTCGTCATCTCCGTATAGGTCCACGTGACGCCGAATGACGAGCAGACCGCGCGCATCGCGGCATCGGTGTACCCCGCCATGGGCGCCAGCAAAAGAAGGGGATACGCGCCGCCGCGCTCCGTAAGGCTGGAGAAAACCCCGCTCATGCGTTTCTCAATAGTTGAAAAGATCCTTCAGCGTGTAGGCGGACCCGGTCGCGGCGTTCAAGGCATCAAGAACCTTCTCCTGGACATTCGGCGTCAACCGCCGGCCCTTGCAGGCCTTGGACACCATCTTGTGCGTCAACGGAACCGCCGACGCCACCACAAGGTCATGCGGCTTCAGCTGTTTCGCCGCCATGATCGCCGCAATCGGCTGTTCCCCGAGATTCCGCTCAATATCCGCCTTCTCCGCCTCATCCGCCATCCTGTCATCCCTCTCTGCGCTGGAGTTGAAAAACAGACTGATCTTAACACACACACGCAAACAGTGTCGATAGCGATGTTGATGTGGGAAGTGACAAGCGTCGCCTGTCGCCTATCATTGAGCATTGATCACTGCCCACTGATCACTGCCCACTCTTCCCTGTTACCTTTTAATCTTGCCTGTAACTTCAATGTTCAAAAATCTCAAATGTTCACAAATCATCAATACAAATTGGGATTCGCCATTTGTGGACACACTCCCAGTTATCCTCATTTACATTCCCGCGCTCATGCGGGCGGGGGACTTTCAACCCTTTAACCTTTTAATCTTTCTTCCGTTCCCCGTTCCCCTTTCCCCGTTCTTCTCACCTGATTCTCAACCGATAGAAGCCGGAGGCGGGTTGGGCGGGAAGCGTCGCGCTGAAGGGGAAGGTTTGCACCTCATCCAGGGGAATCACCTCCGGCTCCTCCTCCAGACGAAGGTAGCGGAGCAGCTCAACCGTTCCGTTCAAACGGGCGGAATGCGGGGCATTCCCCACTCTCAGCACGCTCGTGATCGTGAGGGTTCCGTCCGGCGCGAGGGCAATCCCGTCAAACAGGAGATGGATGTCGGGGTCGGCGGCAGGCGGAAGGTTGATCGCGTAACACGCCTGGAGATCCGCATCGCTCCCGTCGAACGCGGTGATCGCCGCCGCGCCTTCCGCCGTCGCCCCCACCGTGTTCAGCCAGACGCCCACGCGGTAATCCGCAGTGATGGCCGCCTGGACAACCGACGCCCCGCCCTCCGGCTCCGGCAGCGGATAGGAGGGCCGCCAGTCCGTGTCGGGGACTTCGGTTCCGAACGAGAGGGCGAAGAGCGACGCGCCGCCGCCGGGACCGCCCGCGCCGTAGACGGTCGGGAAATTCCGCTGCGTGACCGCCCCGCTCTGGATGAGCGAACCCGACGAGTCGTAGAGATAGAGGTAGAGTTTGTTGTTGGTGATCTTACTCCAGCCGAACGTCTCCTGATCGCAACGGAAGGTTCCCGAAGGCGCCAAGGTTCCGCTCTCGATCGTGAAGTCGCACTGGGCATCGGCAAGGGCGTCGGCCTGTTTGAGCAGCACGACCCGGACACCGGCCAGATCCACGGTGATCTCCGCCGAGAGATTGGTCAGCACCACATATTCGCCGGTGTCGCCGTTCACGCCGTCGGCCGGCACCCCGCTGAATTCGTGGAACCGGAGGGCGGCGGCCTGCGCGGCGCACCCGATACGGGCCTCGGTCAGGGCGCTCCACTCGCCCGTCGAAGTGTTGTAGGCCCGCGCCATCACATGGATCGGGAGGCCGGGCATCGTCACCGTCGCGCCCGCGCCCGCCACAGCACGCTTCGCGGCGGGATTGATCCCCCCGCCCCACACCCGGGGATCGCTCCCGTCCAACGTGTAGTAGAGCACCTTGGCGGCGGTGATCCGGATCTGCGTTCCGGGCATGAGCCGCGACCCGTCCTCCGCCGAGATCTCCGGCGCGTCGGTCTGCGGATACCATCCCGCGTTCCGGTAGTGCTGGACCAGAATCGGGTTCCGGGCCATGATGAACCCGTCGATCATCTTGGTGCAGGCGTTGGTCCAGGTCGCGTAGGTCTGTCCCCGCTGCCCCCACCGCGCCGCCTCGCAGACGATCGCGTCGTCGATTTCCGCCATCCGCGAACGGAACCGCGCGAGGTTGTTCGCCACGGAGAGCACGCCGTTCCCCAGCACATGTTTGCGGACATGGTCGGCGAAGACCATCCGGTACTCGGTGTTCTGCATCAGCCGATAGTTGAGATAGTGGGAGTTGTACTTGTCGAGACTGCTGTTGTTTCCCCAGTTCACGGGATTGGAATTGACCGAGCAGTCACCGTGCGCGACACCCATGCCGAGCGCGTGTTCGCCGTCGTGGCAGAACCACTTGAAGCCTGTCGAGACGTCGGTCCGGTTCCGGATGCTGAAGAAGTTGTTCGGGAAGTTGCTCCAGACCGAATAGGGCGAGTCGCCATCCGCCGCGTAATGGCCGAGCAGCGTCCGCGTCACCAGATTCGTCACGTCGAGATAGACGGGATAATCCCCATTGGGCGTCCCGTCGGGATTCAATCCCATCGCGCGGCGGTAGACCGCGTTGTCCGTGAACCCGGACGTGGCCATCGCGTGAAGCGCCCGGCGTGCGTCATCGGTGCCTGCGTTCACCTCGTTCACGTTGAAGGCGTCGTAATCGTCGTTGTCCCCGCCGAGATAGCTGGCCGCGAAGTGGTCGTCGGCGCGCTCCTGGGTCTGGTAGAGTCCCCAATAGCAGCCGTTGATGAAGAGGTTGTAGTAGCGGCTCCGGGTGTAGGGCTGGCCGAAATCGCGTTGGGCATCGCGCTCGAAGGTCTCGCAGACGAAGGTGTCGTTCAGCCAGCCGCCCTCCAGCGGATTGTTCGCCCACGAGTAGTTCTGCGAGGTCCGCAGATCCATCCGGCGGAAGCGCGACACCCCCTCATCCCCGAAGAAGGGGAAATCGACCGCCTTCTGCCCGTAGGTCTCGCGGAAGAACATCCGGAACGAGTGTTTGGGATAACTCCGGTTCCGGCTCGCCGCGCCCCGGATGCGCAGCCCCATCGGCGCGCAGAACTCGTTCGCCGCGCCGTGGACGGGATCGATCTGCTCCACCATCCCGTACCGTTCCCACGCGATGCCGCGCTGGCCGCAGTTCACATAGATGCCGGAGGATTTGTCGAAGAGATACGCGGGGTCGATCACGATCGAGATCGTCGCGATGGTGTTGGTGAATCCCCGCAGCACCTTCGCCCGGTCGGGGCCATTGACGATGGAGGCGTTCATCGGATAGTACATCGCCTGGCTGTTGACCGCCCCCGAAGCGGGAAATCCCGCCGGCGGACTGGAGGACTGCCGCAGAATCTCATCCAGGAAGAGGTAGGTGGACGACGCCTCACGGGAGATGACCGCGTCCGGATCGACCACCCGTGCGCGGATCACCGTGGTGGAGGCGATCCGAAGCGGCTGGGTGTAGCGCGCGCTCTGGACGCCCGGCTCCGTCCCGTCGAGGGTGTAGCGGATCTCCGCGTCGGGCTGGTCGGGACAGCTGATCGCCAGATCGAACGCCGCAGTCTTGTATCCGTGGGGAACGCTGAAGACCGGCCGCGGGGTCGGCGGATTCAACCCGCGCGCGTTCACCGCTCCGGGTGTCGGCGCCGCCAGATAGGCCAGCAACGTCTCGTTCCCGAGCCAATCCAGATCGGCCGCGAAGAGGAAATCGGCCCCGTTGGCGGCCGCCGCAATCGCGGTCACCTCCAGCGTGTTCTCGCCCGTCTGAAGAGCGGTCACGGGCAACGTGAAAACCCGCTCCTGGATGACATCCTCCAACGGACGGGCAACTGTCCGCCTCGCATTCTCCCGAAGGACCTCGACGCCGTTGAGACGGGCGATGAACCCGTCCTTATACCGGGCGCGCAGCTCCAGCCGGTCCGTCTCCGCCGACTCGCCGTCAAAGGTGAAGGTCCAGTTCCAATCCATCCGTGTCTGTCCCGCCATCGCCGCCGAGACATCGTTCCCGATCCACTTCGACAGCGCGGGGGCATGGGTCACCCCGCTCGCGGCGGACCCTACCAGATTGAAGGTGTCGGCCGAGAAGGTGTCGATCCGACCCTTCGCGACGGTGAAGTCGCAGGCGGCGCCGCTGGAGTAGTCGTAGCAGATCAGCTTCACGGCGTAGATGCCCGCCTCGGGGAAGTTGAACTGGCCCAACGGCTCGCCCGCGTATCCGCGCGTCCCGTTGTACTCGAAGGAGAAGGTGCAGCCGTGGCCGGAAATCAGGCAGCGGAACCCGTCGTCCGACCCGCAGCAGAAGGTCCACATCCCCGCCTCGGGAATCACGATGTTCCCCTCGCAGACCACCGCGTAGTAGTCGCGGACCTGACCGGTCGAGGTGCCGTTCCCCGGGAAGGGAACGCCGTTGTAGAGACTCCCGCCCCCCTCGTTGAAGGCGACCGTGGCGTAGCTCTTCGCGACCGGATCCCCATCCCATTTGGAGGGATCCGCGATGTACTGTTCCGCCATGTCCGCGCTGGAGATCTGTCCGCCCGACTGCAGGAAGTTGTACTGCGTGCAGAGAAAGGCGCCGGGGGTGGTCGAGAAGCCGATGCCGTCCTCCGAACCGGCCACCAGACTCCGCCGTTCCTGCGCGAAGCCGTAGGCCTTATCCTCATACTGCTCGGGATAGGTGATCGAGGAGACGATCGTCCCGTCCGGCCGCGCCAGCCCGACATACTGCCCCGCATCGGTGGAGAGCCCCAGCGAAACATGGACCTCCCCCGCCGCGCACACGTAGTCGTAGCTGTCGCAATAGACCACCAGCCGCCCCTTCGCGGGGATCACCGCCCCCGCCGGAAGGGTCCGCTTGTTCCACTTGCTCTTCTTGGGGTTGTCGGAGAGCCCCCAGCCGCAAAGGTTCACGGGGAAATCCGACGCGTTGCGGAGTTCCACCCAGTCGCTCGCGTCCCCCTCGGCGGTCTTGAGGGTCGCGGCGTTCTTCGCCATCACCTCACTGATCGTCACCTCCCCGACCTGCCGCACGCCGTCCGCTGCGATCCACGAAACCCCGTCCATCGCGACCGGCGCGGAGAAGCCCTGAACGCTTCCCCCGGTGGACCATCCGCCGCCGGTCGGCTCCGGTCCGGCCAGCAGCGGATCGCCCGCCGAGTAGAAGCACGTCCCGGTCTGCAACTCATAGAGGCAGGCGACGCCATTGTCATCCCGCGCGGGCAGATACTCCCGCGTCAACCGATCCCCCTCGTAAAAGCGGATTGCGTACACCACCCCGTAGCTCTTGTTCACCCCGAAGAGATAGACCGGGTTGGTATACCCCTCGCTGAAGGTGACCGTGGTACCGCTCATCAGGACAACGCCGGTCTGGAGATCCTTGAGGTAATAGTTGCCGAACTCATATTCGAAAATCTTCTCGGTATCGGTCACGAAACTCCCCTGAATCCGGTTCCCGTTTGGGAAATCGACGTAGGTCGTCCCATCCGAACCGCAGAAGAAGCGCCAGTCATCCTGATCGTTACCGGTCTGCGTCCCGACGAAATGGCCGCCGTTGCGGTTGGTGTAGCGGAACTTCACCTGACAGCGGGTCTCGGCGGTCGGGCTGTAGGCGAGATCGACCTCCTGCCGCCCGTTTCCGTAGACCGATTCCAGCGGCGTCACGCCAATCGCGTCGGAGAGGAAGAAACGGATGACGGAAAAAGCGGGATTGAAGCAGTTGTACACCAGCGGCGCGGGGATCTCCAGCGAGGTTGTCGTAGTCGACACCGACCCGATGCAGACCGATCCGTCCCAGTCATCCATCGTCCCGCCCCGGTCCTCCGACGCCCACGCCATGTAGAGCCGTCCCGGCGACTCGACGTTACTGAAGGTTAAGCGGATAAACGCCAGTGTTGCGGGATCGTCTGTGGAGAAGAGCTTCTCGGCGGCCAACTCCGCGCCGGACGCCAGCCAAGCGGACAGGACCGCTGAACCGACCAATAAGAATCTTCTTCCTATCCGCATCATCGCAACCCTCCATCTTTGATTCCGGCGCCCAGACAAGATCGGGAAGGCATGCCGGACATGGAAGGAACAGAAACCGGCAATCCCCGAAAACGTCTAAAATGGAGCCAGCAGACGGGATCGAACCGACGACCTCATGATTACAAATCAAGTGCTCTACCAGCTGAGCTATGCTGGCCCGATAGAGGGTTATATTAAAGCAAACCGTGCCGGAAAATGAAAGCGGAAAATCGGGCAAAGATGATGCCGGTTAGGTGGTTGGGAGAGCCGCGCTCCGTCGCGGCCGGTGGTTAGGTAGTAGAACGCGCTTCCAGCGCGTTTTTGCAAGGCCGAGGCGGCCATGCCACATCGATAAATTGAGAAAAGCATCCTTTTCCCACTCGTCACCCGTCACTCTTTAACCGTTGAGGGTTGAGTCTGATGCCTGAAGTCCTTAGGCTTGTGGCTTAATGACAAGTCATAGGCAAAGTGGTACAAAAGAGAATGAAGAATGAAAATCTTTCATCGAATAATTAAAAATATCATGACATATTGCCATCATTTTAGCATCTTTCTCCGAATGCGCTGTTTGAAATTTTGATAAATGATCATGGCTTCAACATCTTGCTTCAATAATTCCAATTCTTTACGCTCTTCACTTATAAGTCGTTGGAGAAAGGGGAAATCCAGACGGTTGAACCTCATTCTCACAAGCGGAATTTTGACCATTCATCAAAAGGAAAATTCGTCCATCGACATTAATCTGAATTCCCAAAGTGACCCTTGTGTCTTTGCCAATATAGTGTCTATATTCCTGCGGGACTTCCCACGGAATTCGGTACAATGAAACCGTCCCCTTACGAATAACTTTTATAAGCGGCGCACCCGGCCTGAACTGAAAGCTTGCTGATTTTCCACAGGGGATCTCAACGATGCTGTTGTGTTTGATCTCGACAAAAATCGTTTCTCCCGTTTGGTTAGAAACATAGAGATGGGGAACAGGAACACAAGATAACTGCAATATACATAAAAGAAAAAAGAGTATAAGCAGCGAGACGATCCCGCATTTGTGCCCACATCTTATCGCGTACCTTCCAATACCTATTGTAGTAAAAGGGATAAAGACGAAAACATTTTTCATGACAGGCACCTTTTTAATCATGGCCACGGTCGGGGTGGATTCGACTGCGGCCCAGTCTCCAAGATGTTTAACGGACCATGCCAATCCTTGTCTAGTATTGCAGCCTTTAGCCCATAATATAAGTGGGCAAAAAGATAAAACGGTCCAAGAACTTGCGACTGGTAAGTGTGTTGTCTTTCGTGATCTTTGTTTTTGACTCCATCAATCTTGTATTCCGGTCCAAAATCCTCTGCATAAAGGATACTGTTTCCCAGCGTAATCGCTCCAAACATAAACCATACATTCTCGAATTGGATCGCATTGTTGCCGATACTTATGTCGGTGCCGATGCCGGAAATAAAACCTCCGCCGATAACACCCCCAGCGACAACCCCTATTGCCGTGTTTCCGGCAGCCCACGTTTTCCCCGCAACATCTGCCGTAACTTTGCCAACCGCCGCAGCCGCATCCACCACAACTCCACCAACAGCCGCCGACGCATCATAAACCGCTGTCGCGCCGGTACGGATTCCCGACCAACAAGTGCCAAAGAAACTGTATCCTAAAGGATCCATGAATCACACCGGGTTGTTCCCGAACGCCTCATACAGGTTCAACCCGCCCTCAAGGCCGATCGGGTCCTTCGACAGCCACCGGCCCGCAGCCGGGTCGTACCACCGGGCGCGAAAGTTGTAGAGTCCCGCCGCGTGGCTGTACTCGCGCCCCTGCCAGGTGAATCGGAGGGAGGCGATGAGCGAATCGCTTCCCGACGCGGAAAGGAGATTACCCCACGAGTCGTATGCGTAGGACACTGCAATGGTGCCGTCAGATGCGACCAGCGCGTGGACGGTACCGAGCGGGTCGGTCACGGCGTAGAGGGTGTTAGTGGCCATGCCATCGACGAGCGTCACGGCCAGGAGGTTGTCCACGCCCGCGCCCCACGTGTAGGCGCGGAGGAGGCTACCGTCCGGAGCGAGGTCGGCGACGCAGTGGATGCCATCGTAGGCGTGGTAAACGGTGCCGCTCATGTCGGTCGTGGAGACGCGCCGCCCCAGCGGGTCGTAGGCGTCCGCGTCGCGGCGGTTGTGAGCGGATAATTGATTCTCCGCTTTCATTTTTCATCTTCCTTTGCTATTTCTTCGTTCTTGGTATTTTTAGTTGAAAAGATTTTTTTCAGTAATGATATAAATGTTGATGCGGCACCAATTCCAACAGTACATCCCAGTATGAACCCCCCAAACCCCATTTTATCCGCTTGTAAGGTACCATAAAACCATCCCGTAAAAATGATAAAAAATGATATGTAAAGTCTCATTTGATCCTTTATTTTTTTATGGGGGGTAATTTTTGTTCGATTACAATCAGAATTATTTATTTCGACCGGTGTTCCGTCAGTTGAATGTGATAATATAGATTGTCGTGCAAAGTGAACGCCCCAACATGAGATTCCAAAGATAATGTTAAGTATAATATAAATCGCAAATGTCATACTGTAATCCATCATCAACAGGTAAAAACCTGAATGAAAACTCAATTGCGGCAAAAACTCTTTTCGCAAGATCCTAGCAATAGGGAGAGCAACTAAGGCGAACCAAAATTTCAAATTATCCATGAGCTATCCTCCATCTAGTTTATAGTTTTTACACGATCGGCAACACCTAGAGTTGTTACACCTATAGCTGCGCCAGGGGTGGCCCCAGTTGGAATTGTAATCAAGAACTGGTTAGAACTTCCAAAACCTTGCAACATTGCTTTTAGATAATTTCCATTTGCTTCATTAAGCAAATATCTTCCCCTGGATATGACATCTAAATCTTTTATTAAATTCCATTTTTCTGCAGAAACTGTTGTTGAACCAATTTCATATAATAAAGGATCTTTTGACCATGTACTAATATCCATTTTTCTGAATAATAATGCTAGCATCAGATCCCGCGTTACCCCACCTATTACACGACTGGCTCTGTATTCAAAAGCAACACACCCGTTTTCATCTTTGTATAAAAACGCAAAAGGATCGTCAAAATAGATCACGCCATCTACCCATGCCACAACCCCACGTCCCATGTCCCCCCATGAATCGCGATCAAATTCCATCCAAGGGGTACCGGACCCAATCAAAGTATCTCCAAACTGCACCCCCCACAATCCAAGTGGGTCATTTTGGTTTATCGGGTTGTTCCCGAACGCCTCATACA
>DBXN01000058.1:17932-24937 GCA_002309585.1 Verrucomicrobia bacterium UBA1211 | reverse complement strand
GGGCACGGGTTGTAGACCTGATCCTGAATGCTCTCGTGCTCGCGCTGGCGGGTCATCTCCATCAAGCCGAGTTCGGAGATGGTCAGGACGTTTGTCCGCGCGCGGTCGCGCTTCAGGGCCTGTTTCATCGCCTTGTAGACGGCGTTCTGGTGCTTGCGGGATTTCATGTCGATCAGGTCGAGCACGACCAATCCGCCGATGTTCCGGAGCCGGAGCTGGCGGGCGACCTCTTCGACCGCCTCCAGATTCACCTCCAGGATCGCCTCCTCCTGCGAACCCTTGCCCCTGTGGCGGCCGGTGTTCACATCGACCGCGATCAGCGCTTCGGTCTCGTCGATCACGAGATATCCGCCGGACTTCAGATTGACCTTCCGCCGGAACGCCTCTTCCAGTTGGCGTTCGACCCCGTAGTAGTCGAAGATGGCCTGTTGACCTTCGTAGTGGTTGATGACCCGTTTGGCGCGGCGCGAGATGCGGGAAGCGACGTTACGGACACGGTCATACGCTTCATCGTCGTCGATCGTCACACGGTCGATATCCTCGGTCAGCCAGTCACGGACAACCCGTTCGACCAGCTCCGGCTCCTGGTAGACGCAGGCGGGGGCACGGAGGTTCTTGATGTTCTCCTGGAGCATGTTCCAGGAGTCCCAGAGGTTCCGCAGGTCGCGCACGAAGGCGCGCTTGCTGGCACCCTGGCCGACGGTCCGGACGATCAATCCCGCGTCGTCGGGCAACGGCAGGCGGTCGAGGATCTTCTTCAGGCGCTGGCGCTCCTGGGCGTCGCCGATCTTACGCGAGACACCACGCAGGCGGGTACCCGGCATCATCACCAGATAACGGCCGGGAAGACTGAGGTTGGCGGTGACACGCGGACCTTTGGTACTGATGGGGCCTTTGGTGACCTGGACGACAATCTCCGTACCGGGGGCGAACCGTTTGGCGATCTCTTCGTTGGAGATGCGGCGCCGGCGGGAATTCTTCTTGTTGTTGCTGCTCTCGTCGTCATCGTCATCCAGCCGGCTGTCGTCATCCGGGATCATGTCCCAGTAGTGGAGGAAGGCGTTCTTCTTCAGGCCGATATCGACAAACGCGGCCTGGAGATCGTGCTCCAGATTTTGGATGCGGCCTTTGAAGATGCTGCCGACCAGCCGCTCCTGGGCGGGATGCTCCATCTGGAACTCCTCCAGCCGGCCGTTCTCGATCACCGCGACACGGGTTTCGAGTTTCTCGACATTGACAATGATTTCGCGTTTCGGAACCGTCTTCTTGAACAGTCCTGTGATCGCCTTCACACCTTGCTGAACGGATTTCATCAAATCCATATTTATCTCCTTTCAGATTAAAACCGGGTATCGGGCTCTCGCCCGTAGATGGATACGCTTTGGAGCAGACCGAACGCCAAGAGCAGCGTCACCATAAAGGTCCGTCCGTAACTGATGAACGGCAGGGGTAAGCCCGTGATGGGCATCATCCCGATTGTCATGGCGATATTGATGAACGCGTGGCAGAAAACCAGCGTCGCCAGGCCGACTCCGAAAAGCCGGCCCATATCGTCCTGGCATTTGCAGGCCACCCGCAGACTGGCCCACAACAGGCCCAGAAAGAGGGTGAGCACCGTAACGGATCCCGCGAAACCGGCCTCTTCGGCCAGCACGGAAAAGATAAAATCGTTTGACGAGACGGAAGGGGGAAGGTAACCCAGCATGTACTGTTCGCCCTTGAGATAGCCTTTCCCCCAACGGCCGCCCGATCCGACGGCGATCTCGGACTGCCGGCGATTGTAGCCGCCGCCATGGAGGTCCTTGTCCGGGAAGAGGAAGACTTGTAGCCGCCGTACCTGATGGGGGCGAAGCCCGGTCGCCTTCAGGATCTGTTCTTTCTTCTCGGGGGTGTAGTTCCCCTTCTCGGCCACGTAGATCGTACCGAGCAGCGAACCGGCGAGGAGGATGCCGATGAGCAGGAACGACCAGACCAGCTTCGGCGCGATATTGGCGGCGAGGAGCATCGCGAAGAAGGTCGGGACCAGGACCAGCGTGGTACCCAGGTCCGGTTGGTTCAGGATGAGGGCCGCGGGAACCGCGACCAGCGCCGCGCCTTGGAAGAATGCCTTGGCGCCGCGGTCCGCGCCGCGCCGTCCAAACAGCCACGCCAGCATGAGGATGATGCCGAGTTTGGAGACCTCCGAGGGTTGGATGCCGAAAAGCCAACGTTGTCCGCCCATTCGGGTTTCGCCGATGATCGGGACGAGAATCAGCAGGCCGAGACAGACGAGATAGACCGCCCAGCTCCACCGGATGATCTTCCGGTAGTTGACCAACGCGAGCGCGAACGAGAGCAGCAGACCGCCCAGCCCGATCTCAAGATGGCGCATATAGAGCAGCTGGAGCTCGGGATCCTCGCGGATGGAGCAGGCGCTGTAGATGAAGATCCCGCCGATCACCGTCAGGCTGAGGATGCAGACCGGGATGATGGGGTTGACCAACCGCAACCGTTTCAGAATGGGGGCGTGAAACAGCGTCATACGGCCTCCTCCGGTTCGGGGGTTTCCGGATTGTCCGGGGTGTCCGGGATGGTTGGCGTGTCCGGATCATCCGGGACAATCTCCTCGCGGACGGCAGGTTCGGGATCGGGTTCCTCCTTTTCGGAGGTTTCAGGGGCCTCGCCGAAGATCGACACGAGGATGTCGTGCGCCATCGGGGCGACGGTGAGGCCGCCGGATGTGCCGTCCTCAACGATGATCGCGAGGGTCACGGTGGGGTTGTCGAACGGCGCGAAGGCGGTGATCCAGGTGTTTTTGCGCCGTACGCCGCCGATGTCCACCTCGGCGGTGCCGGTCTTGGCGGCGACGTCAAGCCCGCGCACCAGGATCCGCTTGCCGGTTCCGATCGTCGCGACATCGTGCATCCCTTCCCGGACCAGGGCGATGTTCTCCGGTCTCCAGCCCATTTCACGGACCTTCTCCGGCGGGAGCGCCCGGTTGAGGTGCGGGCGGTAGAGCGTGCCCCGGTTCGCGATGGCGGAGGTCGCCATCGCCATCTGGAGCGGGGTGGTGAGGAGCAACCCCTGGCCGATCGCGATGTGGCAGGTGTCGCCAGGCCGCCAATCGTCACGCAGGCGGTTACGTTTCCACTCCTCCGTCGGCAGCAACCCCGATACCTCGTTGGGCAGGTCGATACCGGTCGCATGGCCGATCCCGAGTTTGTCGGCCTCGTGATAGATCGGCTCATATCCGATTGTGTTGCCGATGGCGCAGAAGTAGAAGTTACAGGACTGTTCGATCGCCTTCTGCAGGGTGATTTCACCGTGACCATAGATGTCCCAGCACCGCAGCCGCATCTTGCCGAGGGTGAAGGTGCCGGTACAGTCGAACACCGTATCGGATGCGAAACCTTTTTCCAACGCGCCGAGCGCGGTGATCGGCTTGAAGGTGCTGCCGGGCGCGTAGCGGCCCTGGATGGCGCGGTTCAGGAGCGGGCGGGCGGGATCGGTACTCAGCCGTTTCCAGATGCCGGGGGAAAGGATCGGGGTGAAGGCGTTCGGGTCGTAGATCGGCGCGCTCGCCAGCGCGAGTATCTCGCCGTTACGCGGATCGACCACGACGCCCGCGCCACGCCAGCCGCGCAGAATACGCTCCAGCACCTTCTGGACATTCACATCCAATGTCAGGTGAAGGTCCTTGCCGGCGGCGACCTGTTTCTCGCCCTCCCAGATGGCGTGTTTGTAGCCGCGCGAATCGACTTGGATCAGCCGTTCGCCGCATGTCCCGGTCAGGAAGGTGTTGTAATAGGCCTCGATACCCGCGCGGCCGACCATCTCGGGCAGGTAGAAGTGGACTCTCTGGCCGGGCAGCGCCTTCGGGCGGTCACGCCGGATGTAGCCTAGGATGTGGCTCGCCAGCGTGCCTTGGGGATAGTACCGTTCCGGCTGGACGAAGACATCGACGCCGGGGAAGGGCTCCTTGCTCTCCGCCCAGCGGGCGAGGGTTTCCTGGTTGACATCCCGCCAGGCGAGCAACGGCATCGGAAGGCTGCGCAGGACATGGTTGGAGACCGATTCGCGGGAGAGGGTCCGGGGGAGTCCCAGAACCGCGCTGAGCCGGTCGATGTCGGCATCGACCGCGTTGATCGTATTGATCCACTTGCCCCGCTTACGCAGTTCCTCGACATAGTAGGCGATGCAGTAGCTGGCGCGGTTGTCGGCCAGGCAGATGCCGTTCCGGTCGAAAATCCGGCCCCGCGCGCCCGGCACCTGGACACGCCGGACGCTCTGCCGCGTCAGGTCGCGCGAGAACAGGTGGCTCTCGACCACCTGAACCCGGTGCAACGCGGTCGCCAGAAAGAGCAGTCCCGCCCCGTATAGGATCCCGAGCAGGAAAATCCGCCAGCTAGCGATCAATTTCTGACCAGAAGATTCCATCGCCCTCTTCTACCGGCTTCACCAGACCGGCGAGGCGGTCAGCCAAACCGCACCAAGCAAATCCCACCCCGCCCGCGATCATGCCGGCGGGAAACAGATAAACCCAACGCATCAAACTTTGGGCGAAGGTCAACGGCTCATTGACCTCCGGCCACAGACGCGTCCAAATACCCTGCAAAACCATCACGACCCCGCAGTAAGCGATCCCGTGAAGAACTGTCGCCTCAAGGAAGAACTGCTTCAGAAGGCGGGTCAGGCCGACCATCGCCAACAGGAAACAGCTCGTACAGCACATCGGCAATCCGCCCAGCGCATCGTGCATCCCGCCCGCTACCAATGCCGTGACCATCGCGATCGGGGTCGGCTTGACTAACGCGGCGTAGAGCGGGACGGCGGTCAGGAAGCCGATCTTGACCGGCATCCATGAAGTGACGGGGAGGAGGTCCTGGAAGAGGACCGCGAAAAAGAGATTGAGGGTCAGGACGACCAGCTGGAGACCGTGTGGCGTCATGGCCGGGCCTCCTCTCGCGCCGACAGGATGAAAACCTCTTCCAGGCCGGCCAGATCGACCGCCGGCATGATGACCGCCTCGCGTGAAAGGCCGTTGGCGCTGACGGTGCTTTCCAGCAGATACCCCACGGTCAACCCCTTCGGGAAGGTCTGACCCAGACCGGAGGTGACGATCCGTGTGCGGGGCGGGGGCTCGAAATCCCGCGCGAGGTAACGCAGGCGGAGCGGTTCGATCACATAGAGCAGCCGGAGCCGCGCGTCGGCGCCCGGTTTGGCGCCGCCCCCGTAGAGGATGCCCCGGACCGCGCCCAATCCCTCGGTCGGGGTTTCGAGTTCGCAGGCCACGCGGCTGTTCGGGTCGGAGATCAGCATCACGTCGCAGGTGTGCGGGGAGACATCGGTGACCCGTCCAACCAGGCCGTCGGGAACGATGACCGGATCGCCCGTCCGCACACCGTCCAGACTTCCGCGAGAGACCCGGAACGTCTGCCAGACCGCCGTGGTGCCGCCGCGGGAAAGGATGGCTGCCGCCTGGCATCGGACGGTGGTTGAGGCGTTTTGGGAGAAGGCCAGCGATTCCCTGAGACGGGCGTTTTCGCGCTCCAGTTCGGCGGTACGGGCAGCCTCGATCTGGAGGCGCGCGAGATCACGCTCCAACAGTTGATTGCGGGCCGCGTGGCTGACGCGGGAGAAGAGGGCTTTCGTCCGGACACCGACCGTCCGGTTAAACCAGACGCGGGCTTTTTCATAGGGGTAAAGCATCTCGCAGGTGGCGCAAAACGCCCCTGTCCGCCAGAACACCAGCGTTCCAACGCCCAACCCGAACAAAACTATCCAAAATCGCATCTGCTTCACTTGGCCGCTCTCCCGCCCTTCCTGCGGGCGGATCTGGACCAAGGAGCGCCCTCAAAAAAGATCAACGGCCCAATTTGGATTTGGCCAGGAAATTCAGCTCATTCAATACAACACCGGTTCCCTCGGCCACCGCGCTCAGCGGGTCGGCCGCCAGGATAACGGGTAACCCCGTCTGCTGCGCGATCAGCTTGTCCAAGCCCCGCAGCATGGCCCCGCCGCCGGCCAGCACCAGGCCGCGGTCCACGAGGTCCGCCGAAAGCTCAGGCGGACACTTTTCCAGTGTGATTCGAACGGAATCGACAATTGACGAAACCGGTTCCTGAAGGGCGTCACGAATCTCTTCGGATGTGACGGTCAGTGTCTTCGGGAGGCCGGCCACCAAATCGCGGCCTTTCACCTCCAGCGTACTCTCCTCTCCGGTCGCGTACGCTGAACCGATCGTGATCTTGATCTCTTCTGCGGTCCGTTCCCCGATCATCAGGTTATAAACTCGCTGCATGTAGCGGACGATGCACTCGTCCATGGAGTCGCCCCCGACACGGACACTCCGCGCATACACGATACCGGCCAGCGAGATCACCGCGACTTCGCACGTGCCGCCGCCGATATCAACAATCATGTTGCCCGCCGGATCGGAAACCGGCAGTCCCACGCCGATCGCGGCAGCCATCGGCTCCTCGATCAGAAAAACCTCACGGGCGCCGGCGTGCCGCGCCGACTCCTGTACCGCGCGCTTTTCGACCTCGGTGATGTCGCTCGGAACCGCCACGATCACGCGCGGACGCACCAGTTTGGTCGAGTGGACTTTGCGGATGAAATAACGGATCATCTCCTCCGTGATGTCGAAATCGGCGATAACGCCGGATTTCATCGGCCGGATCGCGACGATGTTGCCGGGGGTACGCCCGAGCATGAGCTTGGCCTCTTCACCCACGGCCAAAATACGCTTCGTCCCCTCCTGTATGGCGACAACGGAGGGTTCCCGGATCACGATTCCGCGATCCTTCACGTAAACCAACGTATTGGCGGTACCCAGATCGATACCGATATCGCTGGATAAAAAACCAAGCATTTTCTCAAACATGCCGCTTATTCCCCACGGAACGAACATTCATCTGCACATTACACGCGCAGTGTTGTCTAGTTTCCCTAATTTCGGGTTGAGGGTCAAGCCTAAATCATTAATGAGGGTGATTTTGGGTGCAACGAGATTTTTCTGAAAAA
>DBXN01000058.1:17672-17854 GCA_002309585.1 Verrucomicrobia bacterium UBA1211 | reverse complement strand
ATCAGGCAGAGCTGGCCGTTGACCACGCGCAGAGAGAAGCCGTCACATTCGGTCGTCTGGCCGTTCTCCGTCTGGGTGACGGTCAGCTTGCTGTCCAGCGTCTCCTCGTCGGCCTCCTCCAACCCGAGAGGATCGCCGATCTGGTAGAGGGAGCGGGTCGGCTTGCCGGAGAAGGCGACCTC
>DBXN01000058.1:8208-17634 GCA_002309585.1 Verrucomicrobia bacterium UBA1211 | reverse complement strand
CGGGGAGCTGCCGATCGGTGGGGGCGGCTTCCAGTTTCCAGGTACCGCCCTTGAAGACGAAGCGTCCGCGGAGGGTGCCGGTCCCGGAGAGGGTACCGGTGATGCCGCACGGTGTCGCGGCGGAGTTGAACAGCATCGCGTTCTCGTTCAGGACCAGCGGGCCGCCGATGCGGCCGTAGGGCGTCGCGGTGATACGTAGCGTCCGCTCGTCGAACGGAACCGCCTCCTCCTCGCCCACCTTGTAGGTAAGCGCGTTGCCGCGTCCGGAGGAGATGCCGCCGCCGTAGTCGTAAGTCCGGATCTGGAAGGCGTGCCACCCCTCGGTGAGTTTCACGCTATCCTCCACCGCGACGTTGTAGACCGTGGTCGCGAGGATCTCCTGGCCGTCGATCTTGAGGCTGATACGGTCGTCGTAGACCCCGTTGAAGGTCCAGATGCCGGCCTTGTCCGCCTCGACGAGGAACCAGCCGGAGAACTCACAGGCGGCGAGTTTTCCGGGTTCCCAGCCGGTGTCATGGATGACCTGCAGCGAGGGCAGGACCTCGGTCGTGTCGTAGACCGGATCGACCCACGCCTCATTGAGGCCGGAACCGAGCGCGTGCCGCGTCAGGCGGACCGAATTGACCGGACGCATCTTGAACGCAGCGGTGGAGAACGGTTCGTAATCCGCCGCGTCGGTGGAGGAGGCGCTTCCGAAGCAGTAGCCCAACGCCATCCGTTTGTTCTTCCATTCGTTGGAATTCGGTCCTGCGCCGCCGCCCAGATCCATCGCAGAGATCTTGAAGGTGTGCCAGCCAGCGGTGAGGGTCGCGGTTCCTGTTCCGACTCCGTTCCACGCCGCGTTCTCGCAGATCTGATTCCCGTCGATCCAGAAGGTCAGACGGTCGTCGTAGGTACAGGCGAAGGTGTAGACGCCGCCCCGCTCGACCTCAAACTCGCCCTCGATCCGGTAGTTGGTGTAGGTCGGCGTGGGGTTCGCAGTGATGAGCCCCTGGATGTCATTCGCGAACCAGGTGGCGGGGATGTCGCTCCGCGTCCCGAAGTCCTGATGGTTGGGGGAGGCGGCCTCGTCGTTCACCATCCCCGCGAATACGTTGAGTCCCGCGAAGTGGTCCTCATCGTCGATATTGATCGTCGCGGAGGTGTTCGCCTCAAGGGTCAGGCCGCCGCCGATACCGGCGAGGTTGCCGAGGTTGTTGGCTCCGGTGTTGGCGATGGTCAGCGAACCGTTCATGCCGCCCTGGGTGGCGGTTTCGGCCGTGAAGATGCCGTGTCCCTTGACGATCAGGTTGCCCGCGCCCTGGATGGCGGTCTGCCAGAGGGTCTCGCCGCCGCCGACATCAATCGTGAAGGCGGTGTCGGGTTCTGGGAAGGGCCCGTTGAAGGTTCCCCACGTCTCGAAGGCCGTGTGCAGGTATTTGCGGATGCTCAGGTTATCGGTGCCGAGGGCGGTGTCCGCCCAGTTGCCCGGGGTCGCGATGCCGGGGTCGTTGGTGTTCCACCCTTTGACGGTGCCACCCGCCATCCAGACCTGTGGGCAAATCGGGTAGCCGCGCCGCGAGGTGAGACCGTTCGGCCCCAACCGCAGCGTACCGCCGTTCATCACGAACAATTCGCGGCCGATGGTGTTGGTCTTCCAGTAGTTGAACTGGTAGCGGATGTCGATGCCCTTGGCATCGAGGTTACCCTTATTGAGCCACAGCTCGGCGTAGCGCGTATCGTAACCGTCGCGGATCACGTTATCAACCACCGCGAGATAGCCGCCATCAACCACCATCTTGTGAACGTTAGCGGTGTCACCACTCCAACGGCCCAGAATCACCTCGTTCCGCGCGACAAGCCGTGAGCCCTCGTCGAGCGTCAGGGTCGCGCTGGCCGGTTTGGCCTGGATGTCGCCCAGGTAGACGTTGGTCACCGTGATCGAGGTGCCGTTGCCCAAAACCGCGTAGCCCGGCGCGTTCGGGGTGCCGGTGCCCATGCGGAGCGAGCCGACCTCCATCACGGTGTCCTCGATCCTGGCCACCGCCGTGCCGCCCGCCGCGAGGGAGCAGGGAACGAACGCGCCGGCGCCGCTGAGCTGGATGTTGCGGTAGGTCGTGTCGGTGACCGGCGCGAGACCGAGCATGCCCGATGCCTCGGTGGCGACCGCGGGCATCTTGAACTCCGTGCCCGATGAGGTCTCGTGGTCGCCGTACAGAACGCCGCCGTTGGGCGCGTTCGCGTCGGTGCCGGCCACGTTGATCGTGTCATAGCCAATATCGCTGGCCAGATAGTGCCAGCCCAAGGTAACGCTCGCGTCGCCGTCGCCGGAAATGCCGCCGCGCAGGATAAGGCCGTTGCCGCTACCGCTGCCGGAAAGAGCCAACGAGCCGGGGTCGGAGACCGTGATGGGCGAGGCGACCGGGGCATAGCCCGAGGTGCAGCTCAACACGTTCTCCGCATTGATGGCGGAGATCGGCACGGTAAAGGGGGAGGAAAGAGCGTAAAAGCGTAACTGTCCGTGGTCGAGAATCAGCGATTTCAAAAACTCACCCGCAAGCGATGAACGCTCAAAACCCAGGATAGTGCCATTGATGACCTTGACCGTCCCAACGTTGACGTCAGAATCAACTATTATCAACGAATCGACGTTTTCCTGCCCGGTAACCGTCAAGGTGGCATCTGCCGGACCGGTTATGAAGGGTCGGCCGGTGTTGGCGCTTCCGCCAACCGTCTGCATGTGGAAACGGTCGCCATCCGGACTTCCGACCGTGGCGTCACCCTCCATCACAATACCGTAGATCTGGGGGTTCGTTGAGTACTGATTCTCGTTGTAGATCGTCCCTTTCCCGTTTTGGCCCTCGCCGAGGATGTGGAAGATTTTGGAGTGTGTCTGAAGATGATGGTCGTACTGATTGGTATAGGCAAGGTCGAAGGAGGCGTTCCGGACATAGACCGGCGAACTGGACGAACCGAGCGCGAAGTGTTGCGCCTCCGGGCCCAGCCGCAGGACACCGCCGGTGATGGTGATGCTCTCGGGCGCGGCGAAGCCTTCGCCGTCGATCGTCACAACGCCCGAACCGGACTTGGTGACGGTCGGGGTGGTGATCTTCGCGCCCGTGAGGGTATAGTTGCGGTTGCCGGTGAAGGTCACGCCGTTCGCCGTAACGGCATCCGGAACGTTGATCGTGCTGATAAAGAGACTCTCAGCGCCATCGAACATGGCTGCGGCGTCGTACAGGAAGGAGCCCCGCGAACCGGCGGTTCCGCCATTCCCGACTTCCCACGCCTCCGAGGCCCAGGTGTCGGCGGAGTTCTGCGGCCGCCACACGACATCGGTCGAGAACCAGAAGGTGCCGGTGGGCGAGTTGACGACTGCGTTGAGGGAGTTAACCGCCCTGAAGGCGGCGTAATACTTCGTGCCGGCGGTCAGACCGGTGAGGGTCGCGGTGAGCGTGGAGGCATCGGTGTAGCTTCCGACGGCCACCGGCGTGCCCTCCATCGCCTCGGTCGTCCCCCAGAGCAGGGTGACGGTGACAGAGGTCACGTCATCGCCAATCTCCACGAGCGTGCCGGTGACGGTGACGGAGGTGGCGTCCTGGGTCGCGCCGTTGAACGTGATCGTGGTCGGAATGATGTCGGCGGTGTCCTTGACCCCGCCCGCGACGGCAAACGCCGGGTTCACCACCGTGTCGTACTCGGCTTTCAGCCAATCCGCAGTCGCCGCGCCGTTGAAGATGCGCCACTCGTCCAGCTTGCCGTGGGTGTGGTCGCCGTGGTTCGACATATTCCCATAATTGCCGAAGCCCCACGTGTAGCCGGGATTGGAAACGGCGGGGATGGCGTGGGAGTAGTGGAGGGTGCCGTTATGGTAGCTGGAGCCGGTCGTGTTGTCGTAGACGACGGCGACGCTCAACCACTCGTCGGGCGTGTAACCCCAGGCCAGATTGTTGTGGCCGCTTGTGTTGCTGGTAAAAGAGAGTCCGGCTCCGCCTTCGTCCAAGATCAGGAAGCCGGAGGTATTCCACGACAACATCGAACCAAACAGGATGTGGGTCTGCTTTTGCACGAGCGTGAACCACCCGGAGATGGTGAAGACGGTCGGGTCGGTGAGTTTCGACACCGGATTCTCAAGGTGGACACCGCCGTTGTCGTTGACCCGCTCGGGGACATTGTATCCACTACCGATCCTCCCGGCGTCGATCTGGTCGGTCCCGGTGCCGATGAACACCCCGAGCCCGCTCGCGGAGTCCTTGGTGCCACCGTGCACCACCGCCGTGTAACGGGTCCAGACATCGGAGGGAGTGTTCGCGGTCGCGGTCGCGGAACCGTAGTAGAGCTTGATCTGCGTCGCGTTGCCGGTGAGGGTCGGGACCTTGACCCAGACCAGCGACTCGCCCGCTGGGTTCCAGGTGTCGATCTCGTAGGGGATCGGATTTCCGGTGGCGTCGGTAAAGCAGAGGTCTGATCCGTCCGCCTTCAAGTCAGCGTAGCCAAATCCCTGGATCGCCGTCGAGAGGCGGATCAAGATGGGGAAGTCATTCAAGGTGCTTGCCCCACTGTATCCCGAAAGCGTGAAGGTGCACTTTTTCGCGAAGGCCGATGTGTCGATCGCCTGTCCAGACAAGGCGCAGAGCCACGTGGCCAATCCCGTCACTAACCATGTTCTCCTGTTCATACGCATCTCCTTGGTGTTTTCAAGACACTATTTCCATAATCAACACAATTAGTTTACAGCGTGTCAGCCCGAAAGTCAATCATGCCGTGGGCCTAAAGCCCACTGATTGATTTCGGAGCACGCCTAAAAAACAGAATTTCAGACGTTTGAAGACCCGAAATTCTAGGAGTGTTTGCGTGCTTGGACCTTGGCCTGACCCCCGCTTCATTATCCCCCTCGCCGCTTGACGCTGTAGCTGAAGGCGCCGGCCACCGGTTTTACCGCGAACCATCCGTCCTCGAAAACGGTCTCGGCGGGGCGGAGCGTCTTACCGTCGAGAGTGAGCGCGGTCGCCTCCCCGCCTGGAATGCGGAATGCGCAGGGACGGTTGCCGAGGGGGATGATCTCCCAGCCGTCCGGGGTTGTACGGCAGAGCGCGGTTCCGGTGGCGCGCGCCCGTTCCCGCACCGCTTCCCCGTTGCGTCCGTCAATGAAGATGTACGCGGGGGAGTCGCAGTAGTCGGCGCGGACACCGCCCCCGTCACCGGATGTTACGGTGATCGCGCCATCCCCGCTCCGCGCGCAGTATCCGCACGGCGGCAGATCGTATCCCTCCGCCTTCAACCGCTCCTTTTCGTTCCCGTTCACACACACGACCGTGCCGTCATCGTAGGTCACGCGCACCTGGCAACGTTTCACCGCATCCGCCTTGATCGCCTCGCCGGTCGGAAGCCATCTGCCAGACGCATCCGCGTAGGCGATGGCGACCGCGTTGGCCTGCGTGTACCGCGAGGCGATCTGCTGCACCATGAAGTGGCTCTTCATGGCGATGGCAAACCCGTTCTCCGAGAGGACGCGTTCGCCCGGTCCGCAGTAGGCGAGGCCGAACGGCCTCGGCGGATCGAAGAGATAATCGAGGATCAGATATCCCGAATGTCCGAAGGCGAGTGTCGCGCCGATGAAGCGGTCGATCACGTTGGTGAGTGCCTGCGGTGTGGGGGCGTCCGGCACATAGCCGTTCTGACCGGAGGAATTCGGCATGAACATCGAGAGGCATCCCATGCCGAAGTCGGTTTCGAGGGGATGGATCGTGAGGACATCGAAATCGACGAGCCACGGAAAGCGTCCGTAGGGTCGGCCGCGATCCTGTCCGTAGTTGCCGTCGCTGAGTCCGGCGAAGAAGAAGTGATGACCGCCCTCGGACCAGACGGGACCATTCCAGATCTTCTTCTGAAGGAGAAGTGTCTCGCCCCACGCGTAGAAGGTCTCCGCGAAGGTGCCCGCGCCTGGAACACGCGCATCGTAGTCCGTCCGGTTGCCCCAGAAAGGGACGGCGGTGTGCACGTCGCAGTAGGCGGTGTTGAACGAAAACTTCTCCTGAATGATCGGCGCGACTGTCTCGCACGCCTCCGGCGCGGCGGCGGGACGGAAGGCATAGCAACGCATCCAGGCGCCGGGCATTGAGAGTGCGGATGTCCGCGCCACCCAGTCGGGTGTCCAGTAGGCGTTCGCGGGGGCGAAGTCGGTGAAGTTGTTGTAGGGGCCGTACCGATAGCCGAGTTCGTCGATGAGGAAGCGCGTGTAGGCGTTGTGCGCCTCGTCGCCGCCTTTGGACGGGTCGGTTTGGGTGCGCAAGGTGAAACTCTCGCCACCCTCGCGCCACATCGTCTCGTGGTCGGTGATCAGCACCTCGCGGATGCCGTGGCGATGAACCGCCCGCCAGAGCGCCTTGTCATCTTCATGGTCATAGGAAGCGTGGGAACGCCACGTTACGTTGCCGGTCACCTGTTTCCACGGCGATTTGGGATTGGGGATGTTCGGCAGGACACCCGCGAAGTCGGGCGAGAGCGTGATGAAGAGCCGTTCCGAAACGGGATTGTAGGTGCCGTCGGATTTTTTGTTGTAGATGACGGAGAGATTGCAGCCCTTCGGCGTGTTTTTGACACGGATGTCGGATGCGTTCGAACGGTACCAGTCGAACAGCGCAAGCCGGAAGAACGTCTGTTTCCCTTCGACCATATCCACCGTCACGCGGCCGCCTCCGCCGTTGTAGTTCAGGAACGGGACATCCACGCTCTTGACGAACCGTCCCTCCGAGGGCAGGCCGGCGGCGATCTCGGTCACCGCGCCGGGCGGTGCCTCGAAATCGACGATAAGCGTGCGTCCCACGCGCCGCGTCGTCACCGTCAGTGCGTTCGTGTCCGCTCCGGCCACCGCCCCGCCCGTGAACCGCGCCAGCGGCTCGTCCGGTCCGGGTTCCACGACATCCGGCAGGATCGTCTCTTCCCGCGTCGGGAACGGCAGCCGTCCCTCGCCCGTGTTCAGCCCTTGGTTCGCACCCGGAAGCGGCGTGAGGTTACGTTCCGGCCGCGGCTTGAGTGAGAGGGGTGGGAAGGCCTCATGGAAAAGCGAGAAGGCGTCAAAGTAGAGGATGCGGTCACTTGAAGGAATCCCGCCGGAAAGCTCGAAACCGGCGAAGGTCGCGGACTTGAGCGGTTCGAGCGCGAAGGCCGGAAACCGGATTTGTGCGAGAAACCAGTTCTTCCAGGTGATGTCTGTGACCTTCCACCGTTTCTCCGCGCCGTCCGCCATACGGAAGAGCACGTACAGCGTGGGCGCCGGTTCGTCGGGTGTCCTGTTCGCTCCCCGCGTGAAGACACTGCCCCGGATCCAGAGGTTGAACGTGTCGAAACCCTCCTTCGGCATCGGCAGCGGTTTTTCCGGACGGAACCGTACGGCCGGCTTGGGTCCTGTCGCGCGATAGACGAGTTTCCCCGTCCAGTCGCCGAAAATCTGCTCCTCTTGCGAGCGCGAGAATGTCGCCTCGGCGTTCGTGCATGAAACGATCCATTCGCCGGGCGTCTCGAAATCAATCAGCTCGGCCTGCGCCGGTTTCGTGCGGCCCGCCTCGACCAGTTCGTAGGGACGGTTTCCCGCCGCCGCGGAGAGAACGAAACCCGCAAGCGCCGTCGATACGCAGAGACGCAGAAGGTTCGATCCGCCGTCCGACCCTGCCTGTGGCATCCCATTCCGGTTTCTTGTACTTTCCATGCTGTAAAACCCCGTGTCTGTAAAACCTCGTGTTCAAAAGCAGTATAACACGATTGACAAGACGATATCGCATATTATGCGCAAGAAAAAGCCTATATTTATCGCAATAGAGGTTCTGCAAAGGATTCTGTGGAAATCACCATACGTTCATTGGTGAAAGCATGGCGCTGCGCGCGACCACGAAAACCGATGTGCGCGGCGAATCGCCCTACGGCGATAACCGGCAGGACCGCCGCGTCTGGGCTTGCGGCTATCGCCGCGCCCGATGCGCCCACCTGCCGCACCCTTCGGGTTCCGCCGTTTCACCGGACTTTACCGCGTATGGGCGGGGGAACAGTCGCGGGTGCGGACCTGGCTGCGGTAGATGGTCCAACCGTTGCCGATCCAGTAGGTGATGCCGCAGACCCACATCGTCGGGATGAGCAGGCCGTGGTTGCCGGTGATCTCGCTGACCATGATGATGGCGGCGATCGGGGTGCGGACCGAGGCGGCCAGAAACCCAGCCATTCCGACCATCGCGAAGGAGCCGGGATGGAGGTTCATGGCGGGGAAGAGGCGGGTCATCACCAATCCTGTGAAGGCCCCGAGGGCGGAACCGGCGACCAACGCTGGTCCGAAAAGGCCGCCGCTGCCGCCGCTGCCGACGGAGAAGGAGGTTGCGACGATCTTCCCGATGAAGATGGCGAAGAGGATGGGGATCGAGAGTTCGCCGAACCGTTCCGCCAGGGCGCTATCAACCACCAGCGTCTGCTGGATCAGGCCGTACCCCGCGCCCATCACCTGCGGGAGGAAGAAGCCGAGGATGCCGGTCAGAAGGCCTCCGATGGCGGGCTTCAGCCAGTCGGGCAGTTTCCAGTTCCTGAAGAACGATTCGCTTTTCCGGAAAATCAGGATGTAGAGCTTGGCCCCGAGGGAGACCACCAGGGCGAGGACGAGATAGGGGAAGAGTTTGAGGCCGTCGTCAAACCCGAAATGCACCATCTCGAAAAGCGGCTGCCAGCCGTAGAAGAGGGCGTAGACGGTGTAGGCGATGGTCGAGGCGACCATCGAGGGGATCAGCACCTCGAATTCGAAGTCGAGGCCGCTGTAAAGGACCTCCGCCGCGAAGATCGCCCCGGCCAGCGGGGCGCGGAAAAGGGCACCGACACCGGCGGCCATGCCCGCCGCCATCAGCAACCGCCGTTCGCTGTGGGTCAGGTTCAGCAGGGAGGTGATGATGGAGCCGCACCCCGCACCGATCTGGGTGATCGGCCCTTCGGCGCCGGCGGACCCGCCCGAACCGATGATCAGCGCGGAAGCGATCGCCTTGACGGGAACCGCCTTCGGGGCGATGTAGCCGAACCGCCGATGGTAGGAGAGGATGACCGAATCGGTGCCGTGGCCCGCGGCGGACGGTGCGAGTTTCACGATCAGGGCGCTTGCCAGCGCGCCCGCCATCGGCAGGAACAGCAACACCCAACGGAGCGGTTCGCCCGCGGGGGTTTCGGGAAGGTGTCCGCGCAGGACCGAGACCTCGCCCGCCGCCATCGGCGGCGCGTAGTGGCCGCATCCCGTCATCAGAAGATGTTTCGCCACGTCCAGCAGCCAGTAGAATCCCACCGCCGCGAATCCCGCCGCCAACCCCGTGAGCGCGCAGAGCACCAGCGCACGGCCCGTCTTGATGGAAAGACCCTCGCCGGCTCTCCAAAAACGCCACCATTGGATTGTGAATCGTTTGAACATGGCCGGGTGACCGTCTG
>DBXN01000058.1:0-8168 GCA_002309585.1 Verrucomicrobia bacterium UBA1211 | reverse complement strand
TTCCCGCCGGAGGGCTTCCTGCCTCTGGGTGGTTTCCCGCCGCTCCGCTTGGATGGCCGTTTTTCCGACATTTTGGCTTGGACATACGCCTCATGGCGCGCCTCGACCGCCTCCGGCCTGGAACGGGTCCGGTAGAAGAGGACGATCGGGGCGCCCTCCAGGCCGAACCGTTCGCGGAGGGAACGGATCATGAAGTTGGTGTAGGTGGTCGTGGCGAGTTTGGCGTCGTTCACAAACAGCCGGATGGTGACCGGCGAGGTGCAGACCTGGACCGCGTAGTAGACCTTCAGGCGCTTGCCGAGTTTCGCCGGCGCGACAACCCGCTGGGTCGCCTCGACCAGCGTCCGGTTGAGCAGGCCCGTCGGCAGGAGTGTCCGCGTGTTGGCCGCCACCGTATCGATGGCGTCAATGCTTTTCCGGACGTTCAGCCCTGTCTTTGAGGAGATGAACAACAGCGGGCAGTAGCTCATGAAGGGCATCATCTGCCGGATCGCGGGATCAGCCTTTTCTGCGGAAATCTCCTGCTCCATCGCCAGATCCCACTTGTTCATCAGGATCACACATCCCTTCCGCTCCTTCGTGATCAGGGCGCAGATGTGTTTGTCCTGTACGGTGGGGCCGACCTCCGGGGACATCACCAGCACGACCACGTCCGCCTGCTTGACGCTCTCTTCCGCCCGGAAAAGGCTGAACCGCTCGACTGCGCTGTCGACCTTGTGGCGGTTCCTCATGCCGGCCGTGTCAACCAGGATGTAGTGGCGGGCCTGATCGCCCTTGCCGATGGTGAACGGGACATCGATCGAGTCACGGGTGGTTCCCGCGACATCCGAGACGATCACCCGCTCCGCGTTCAACAGTCGGTTGATGTAGGAGGATTTACCGGCGTTGGGCCGCCCGACGACCGCCACGCGCAACGGTTTCTTCACCGTCTCGTTGACCGGCGGGGGAAGGTGCGGGATAACCGCATCGAGCAACTCGCCGAATCCGCGTCCGTGCTGGGCTGCCACCGCGTAGTAGGGGAATCCGAGGCTCGCGAACTCCTCCGCAAATTTCTCATGTTCGGGCAGATCGCACTTGTTCACCGCCACGACGCACGGGATGTTCGCTTTGCGGACGATGTTGGCCACCTCCTCGTCCATCGGGTGGATGCCCTGCTGGCCATCCACCACGAGGATGGCGACCGCCGCGTCGCAAACCGCCGAATCGACCTGGACACGGATGCCCGCCTCGATCGGATTCTTCTCGGTTTTGGCGTCAAGGATGGCGATCCCGCCCGTATCGACCAACTGGAACCGTTCGTTGTCCCACTCGACCTCACGCATCAGCCGGTCCCGCGTCACGCCGCTTTCATCGTGGACAATGGCGATCCGCTTTCCCGCGATCCGGTTGAAAACGGCCGATTTTCCGACATTCGGACGCCCGACGATCACCACGATCCGGCGTTTTTCTGTTGCTTTCTCATTCATTTGCGGGAAAGTATAGGGGATTCCGCCGCGGAACGCAATGCACAATAAACGCGCAACTTTCAACTGGGCGCATGTGTTTTCACCCATGCCATACAACCATTGTGAAATTGTGGAATTGTGACATTGTGGCATTGTGACAATGTGGCAATGAGGCTTTTCCCCAATTTCATTATTCCATAATGTCTCAATTCCACAATTTCACAATACTACACGGTGAATTGCGCAGATGCGCACAATAAGCGCCCAACCCTCAACAGTTCCCCGCCGTCCGTTTGGCGGGCGGGGCCTATGGTGTTACGATGAAACGCGACGCGAACGGGGGAAGGGGAAGTTCGACGCCGGCGGGCGGGAGAAGCGGGAGCGGGACGCGGGTGCCGTCTTCGGGATTCCAACATTCGACGGAACCTTTGGGCGGATCCGGGAAGTCCACGCGCAGGGTGCCCGATTCCCCGGTGGTGTTGGAGACCAGGAGGATCGTTCCGGATGCGGGTTTCCGGCGGGTGATACGGAAGAGGAGGTTGGTGTTGTCCGGTGTGGCGCGGTAGGGGGGAGGGATCGGAAGATCGGCGGCGTCGCGCCAGACGGGGAAGGGCGGCGAAGCGTCATCCGTATCCGTCTGCCCGACCGTGATGCCGGCGGTACGGTATCGGTTGAGGAGGGCGGCGAGGCCGGGATGCTCACGGAGGGCGCCGCTTTGGACCAAGAGACGCGGATAGCGGCGTCCGGAGGGGAAGAGCAGGTCGCGCTGTTTGGGGCGGGCGCTTTGGAGCATGGCGGGCGCGGCGCGGTCGAGGGCGTAGGGGACGAGGAAGTCCGGCGGGTTTTCGCCGATGTAGAGGAAATCGGCCGGAGGATCGCCCTGCGCCAAGAGCCATTGGCAGCGGTTGAAGAACGTGCAGAGGGTTTGGAGGGCGCGGAAGGTTTCGTCATCGCTGGAGATGCCCTCGGGGAAGGGGAAGAGGATGCGGGTCGCGCCATCATGGAGAAGGGAGACGCGGGCGAAAGCCTGCCGGTTTGTAACAAGGGCGGCAGGGGACTCAACCGGGAGTTGGCCCCAGCAATCGAGGCGCGCCATGGTCCGGGCGCCGCCTCCCGCGCGGGTATTCCGCTCGCATTCCCAGGCGTTGGTGGCGAGGGGAAAGATGGGCTGTTTGAAGAAGAAGCCCACCTCTTCCGGGGGAAGGGGGGCGTGTTCGACGGAGAGGCCCGCGTCAAGACCCGATTCCTGAACTAGGTCGCGGAGGGTGACGGCGTAGGTCTCCCGCCAGAGGTTGGTGTCGGCGGCGGTGGACGGCCAGGGCGGATTGGTGACGGAGTGTCCCGGAAAGTGGTAACCGATGAGGGTTGTGCCGTAGGTTTCGGGGAGGTTTGTCTGGCTTTGGAACAGGACCCGGTTGATATGGCGGCTGAACTGAACGGAGGCGGTGGGGGCGGAGGTCTCGTTCAAGAGGGCGAAGTCGGTGAACCCGAGCGGGAGACGGAGTTGCTTCGCCCGTTTGGTGACGGCTTGCCAGGTCTCCCAAAAGCCCTCCGTTTCGGCCGGAAGATCGAAGAGGACAAAGCCGAAGGCGAGGGACTTGGCCCGTTCCAGCTGGCGCATGGCGGTTTCACGCGCCGCCTCATCGCTTCCGGTGAGGGGAATGACGGCCCCCACACGCGTCCTGTCAGGCGGCGGGTTCACAAACGCTTCCGGGTCGGGCAGGGCAGCGGCGGAGAGGGGAAGGAAAAGGATAAAGAGGACGCGCCAAAGCGCGTCCCGTAGAAAACAGACGGTTCTGTTCATATAAGGGCTGAACGACACGTTAGTTGAGCAGCATCAGGGTGCCGCCGGTCATCAGCTTGACCACGCCGTCATGGGCGGTGGCGATCCATCGGGTACCGGAGAGGTTGGATGCCGCGAAGGATCCCTGGATGCTTGTGGCCTCGATGATCGTGTAGACCTTGCCGGGTGAGAGGGCATTGAGGTCCTCAACCTCCAGCGAGAGGGCGGAAAGGTCACAGGGGCCTTCGACAACCAGCTTGTCGGATTCGCCCTCCAGGTTGGTCTTCACATGGAGCGTTCCGGTGACACTTGCCGTGTCAGCCACGCAAAGGGTACCGATGTTTTCGTCGTCGCCGGGATAGAGACCGTCGGTCAGGGTGAGTTCGCCATTCAGAAGGGTACCGTTCCCCGTGAGGGCCGCGAAGGTGGTGGATCCGCCGCCGAGCGAGAGGGAGGCGTCCGCGAAGATGGCTACGGGCTGATCGGCCGGGAGCGAGGCGTCGGTTCCCAGCATAAGTTCGCCTTCCTCGATCACGGTCGGGAGGTCAAAGGTGTTCGCGCCGGTCAGCATGAGGGCGCCCTGTCCGCATTTGCGGAACACGCCGTTGGCCGAGTTCGCGGGATCGATTGTACCCATCTCGACACTGTCCGGACCCGCCGCGGCGTTGGCGGACAACTCCTCTTGGGACAGGGCGCGGTTCCAGATCCGGACCTCGTTGTAGCTCACGTTCGCGTCATTGTCGTTCGGGAACTGGGAGTGGCCGAGGTAGAAGTGGGACTGCTTCATGACGGCGGGGGACCAGCCCGCGGGCGGGATGAGCGTCGCGGTGGCGCGGGTTTCACCCGTATCATACTGCTTATAGCCGGTGATGATCCATGAGCCGTCCACCTGCTGTTCGATGACGAAGGCGATGTGGTACTGGCGGCTTCCGTTGGCGGTATAGCCGCCGAGCCCGCCGTTCGTGACGACCTGTACGTTGTTGAAGCGCACCTCGAACTTCTCGCTGCCGGTATCGGTGCCGTTCGACCAGTTGGCCATGAAGAAGTCCTGCTCGCTGTCGCCGATGTCGAAGATCCGGCTGTTGGTTTGGGCGGATTTGGAGTTGGCCCAGATTTCGATGGTCACGGGTCCCTCGGTCGGGATCAGATTCGCGCCGAGGTCGATCTGGGAGGTGCCCCACGCGCCGCCCGCGAGGGTGTAGACACTGCCGTCGGTCGTGAAGTCGCCGCTCGCCACGGCGATCGCGTCGCTGTAGTCATCCGTCAGCGTGCCGTTGAAGCTCCAGCGGTGGACGAGGCCTTCGGAGAAGTAGCCGGGATCGTTCGTCGCGGTCATCGGCTGGGCGAGGATCCGGTCCAGCCCGGCGGTGTCGATGGTGCCGCCTTGGCGGCCCATCACGAAGTCGGTCAGTCCCGCGACAAGGTTCGCGCCGGCGGTGTTGTAGGAGCCGGAGCCCTTCTCCATCGCGCGGAGGGTGCCGCCATTGAGTTCGAAGACGCGGGAGACACCGGCGGAGCCCTTACCTCCGACTTCGGCGGTTTCCAGCAGGCCGCCGCTCATCAACCGGAGAATGCTGTTGGTGCAGGCTTCGCCCCGCCCGACGAAGACCACATACGGGACACGCATGTAACCCTCGTGGCCGATCTCGGCGAACGCGCTGCCGCGGTAACCGACCGCGAAGTAGCCTTTGGTCTGGCTGGCCATCAGAATCTGGCCGCCGTTGACACGCAAGATGTTGTTTTGGCTGACGGTCTGGTGCCCCATCATGATGTACTGCGTGGCGTTCACCGTTCCGCCGTTGACCTCCAGGGTCCCGTTGCCGTTGTAGCCGAGCGAGATCGTGTAGGCGGCGTTGACCTCGCCGTCGTTCAGGATGAATGTACCGGTCGTGCCCGTGCCATCGCCGATTCTGAAGGTTTCACCCGTGGACTGGGAGTTGAGCGTCCCGCCGTTCTGGATGAAGGTGGCGGTGTTGAGTCTGACATCGGTAGTGGTGTTGATGACCGCGTCTGGGTAAAGGATGGTCTTGCCCGCTTGGAGCCGCAGGTTATTGACACTGAGTTCGGTTCCTTCCAGGAGATCGACGGTACCGTTATAGACGTTGAACCCGTCACCGGAGGGGATTGAGACGGTCGCCCGGTCAAAGGTATAGTGCACGTTCGCGTTGCATTTGACATAGGTGCCGCTGAGGATGCTGCCCGGGGCGAAGGTGTAGTCTCCGGTACCTTCCAGGTAGATCCGGGCGACATCGGTGCTGTTGGAGAAGATCGCCTGGCCGGCGCCGTTCTTGTAGAACCGGCCGGTGCCGACGGAATCGGTGATATCTCCGCGGAAGGTGACGGTGTTGGCATAGCTCTGGACGTAGCAGTTGGTGCCGTTGACATCCAGACCGTTCATGAGGGTCAGCGGCTGGTCGGCGTCCGCGCCGTTCAGGACGAGGGTGAACGGCGGGAAGAGATCCGAGTTGTACACGATGGGCGCGCCCTCGCCGCCGAGGTTGACCGTCAGGGGTACGGTACGGGCGGTGAAACCGGCGACCTCGGCGCCGGAGGGGACGAGGATCTTGGAACCCTCTTCGCCGAGCGGGGCGGTGATCTCCCCGGAGGCGCTGGAGAGGGTGCCGCCGTTGAGGATCACCGGGAAGTCGGCGTCGAGCCCCTGGCCGAAGTCGGCCTGGAGGGTGCCCTCCCGCACGAGGGCGGGTTCGACGAAGGTGTTGTGGCCGGTGAGGGCGAGCATGTTCGCGCCGGACTTGACCAGACCGGTGGAGGGGGTTAGGTCATCGGAAATCGTGAGGTCGCCGGAGGAGGTGTCGTATTCGCAATCGCTCGTGATGGGAACTTCCCCCGAGCCGAGATAGGTGATGTTGGCCCGCAGGATATCAACATCCCCGGGGGTCCAGCCGACACCGAGGGAAATGGACGCGCCGTCGGCGACCACGACCCTGCCGGGCTGGTTGTATCCGGGAAGAGACTCGGGGCCCCGCGCGGCGAGGGTGCCCTCGCTGACGGTCGTGGTCCCGCCGTAGGTGTTGTTTCCGGCGAGGGTCAGGACGCCGGAACCGCTCTTGGTGATCCCGCCGCCGCTCGTCGAGGTGATGTCGGCTTTGATCGTCGCGTCGAACGCCTGCGTGTCGATGAAGGCGCCGTTGGCGCTGATGGTGACGGTGCCGGTCCCGTTGATGAGCGGGGTGGCGGAAGGGGAGCTCTTGTTGACACGGAGAATACCGCCGTCAAAGACGAAGGTGCCGCTCGCGTTGGGCAGGGAGATGGCGGGGACCACGAGCGTGCCGCCGGTGGAGAGGTTCAGCGTTCCGGCGGCTGCGGCGTTTCCGATGATGATACCCGCGGCCGGCTCGACGTTGATGGTGCCGGTGCCCGAAACGGTGGCGGTGGCGCTACCTTCCCAGCCGACGACCAGGTTGCTGCCGGTCTGGTTGTAGACGCCGGCGGTGATCAACAGCTCATTGTTGTTCGCCTCGCCATACCGGCCCATCTCCGTGTTGCCGCTCACGTAGACCGTTCCGCCGGTAATGCGGAAGATGCCCTGTCCGCGGCGGCCGATCCGGAGGACTCCGTTAACCGTCAGGGTTCCGCCCGAGAGCAGGTAGGTCCCGGTGGCCCCGTTGTAACCGATGCTGGGGTAGTTGCTGCACGTCAGGATACCGCCGGTCTGGCGAAGGGTACCGGTGCCGCCATTACCGAGATCCACACGCTGGCAGGTGTAATCGCCGTCCGAGAGGGTACTGATGCCGCCGTTGGCGATCATGCCGTAATCGTCTGCGGTGAGGGGGTTTCCGGTGTCCCAGTTGGCCCCCAACCCGAAATCTCCTTCCAAGACATTCCAGTTCAGGTTGGCGGCGCAGAGCGAACCTGCGGTCAAAACGGTACAGAACATCAGTTTTTTCATGATCGTCAACTTCCCTTCCCCGGTTGAGGCGGCTCTCCTGCTATCCGACACTCAACCGATTCCTTAATATCCAGCGTCATGAAGGTATCGGAAAAACGGCGGGAAGTCAAGGGCTGATTTATTCCGAGGATTATCCTATACATTCCCTTCCGTTTTTGATACATTTCCCCCTACATTTTTTTCACGAAATCAGGAGTTCCCGTATGATGATGCAAGGCGTTGTCCTGCTGCTGGCAGGCATGGGTATTGTTTTTGCGTTTCTCGCACTGCTCGTGTGCGTGATGACCGTCGCGGCGAAGATCGTTCCCCGATTCAACCACATCCTTCCGGATGAGGAGCCGAAAAAGAAACCCCGTCCCGCCGCTCCGGCCTCCGATGACGCCGCCATCGCGCTCGCCATTGCCGTCGCCCGTTCCCGCGCGGCCTAAACCCCTTTCACTCAAACCCATTCCTTAAGGAGATCAACCGTGGCTAAGAAACAAGTCAAATTCATGTGTACCGCTTTCCGTGACGGGTTCCAGTCTGTCATCGGCGCGCGCGTTCTGTCCAAAGATTTCATGCCGGCCGTGAAGGAGGCATACGATGCGGGTATCCGTTGGTTTGAGGCTGGCGGCGGCGCCCGGTTCCAGTCCTGCTATTTCTATTGCCAGGAAGACGCCTTCGACGTGATGGACCTCTTCCGCAAGACCTGCCCGGAGGCGGATCTCCAGACCCTCTCCCGCGGCGTGAATGTGGTCGGTTTGGATTCCCAGCCCTCCGATATGATCAAACTCCATGCCGATATGTTCAAGAAGCACGGCATGACCTCCATCCGTAACTTCGACGCCTTGAACGATGTCGAGAACCTGCGTTGGTCCGGGCAGTGCATCCATGACGCCGGGCTGAACCACGAGGTGGTCGTGACGATGATGGGGCTGCCCCCCGGGGTCGATAACCAGGGTACCCACACGCCGGAGTTTTATGCGGACCGTCTGAAGAAAATTGTCGCGGCGGGCATCCCCTTTGACCGCGTGGCGTTCAAGGACGCCTC
>DBXN01000071.1 GCA_002309585.1 Verrucomicrobia bacterium UBA1211 | reverse complement strand
CGAGCCGCAGCCGGCCCAGCCGGACAACCCGCCCGCCGAGGTGAAACCGCCGGCCGGCGATCAGACGGCGCAGCCGCCGGCCCAACCCGCCGCACAGGAAACGGACAAGCCGCAGGCACAACCGGAACCGCCGAAGACCGACACCCCGAAGGCGGAAGAGCCGAAAACGGACGAGCCGAAAGCCGACAAGCCGGCCGATGGGAATCCGCCGGCGCCCCCCGCCGAACCCGAACCCCAGCCCCCCGCGGAAGAGGATCCCGAGCCGGAAGTGATTCCCGAACCGACTAAAGAACCGCCTGTCTCCGATCTTCAGGCACCGCCGCCCCCCACAGGGAAGATCTCCACCGTCGTGCCGCTGAAGGTCAAAAAGGGCAAACCGGTCCTTTGGCGCCTGCTGATTCCGGAATAAACCGTGAGGGAGGGCGGCCACATCCTGTTCGTCTGTACCGGCAACATCTGCCGCAGTCCGATGGCCGAAGCCCTCCTCCGTCAGGCGTTGCCGCCCGATTCCGGCTGGACCTGTTCCTCAGCGGGACTTTGCGCCCCGCCAGGCCATCCGGCGTCGGCGTATGCCGTCCAGGCGACCGCCGAAAAGGGCGTCAACCTCACCGGCCATGCCGCCCGGACCGTTAGCCGCCAGATCCTGATGCGTTCCGACTTGATCATCGTCATGACCGGCGAACACCGTGACGCGCTGGCCCGCATCTGTCCCGACATCCAGGACCGGCTCTATCTGCTCCGCTCATTCGCGTCGGGCGCACGCGCCGAATCCGAAATCCCGGATCCCTACGGCGGAACGCTCCGGGATTACCGGCGATGCCTCGCCACCATCCAATCCTGCATCCCGAATCTGCTTCTCTTTCTTCAATCCCTCGCATAAGGAATCCCTCATGATCATCGACACGCTCGACCACGCCGACACCTACGCTTCCCTCCATCCGCTCTTCGCACAGGCCTTCGCGTTCCTGAAACGCCCCGATCTCGCCGACCTGCCCGATGGGAAACACGTGATCGTCCCGCCGGACCGCCTTTTCGCCGCCATCTCGACCTACACCACCAAACCCGTCTCCGAGGGGAAACTGGAGGCACACCGCGACTATATCGATATCCAGTACCTCTGTTCAGGAAGAGAGACGCTGGGATGGGCACCGCTGGCGGGGCAACCCGAGGCGTGCCCCTTCTCCGCCCAGAACGACATCGGGTTTTACGAGGGTGACTCCACCCCACTTCCCCTCGCCCCGAAAACCTTCATGATCCTCTTCCCGCAAGACGCCCACCTGCCCGGCCGCATCGCCGCCGCCCCCGAAACGGTCAAAAAGATCGTCCTAAAAGTCCGGATTAATTGACCGTTGAGGGTTGCGCGTTGAGGGTTGAGCGTTGAGGGTTGAGAGGGCCTCCTCTCAAGTGTTCAGTGGGCAGTGTTCAATGCTCAGTGTTCACCGCCCGCCGTTTAATCCGTTAATCTTTTAACCTTCCTTCCGTTCCCTGTTATCGTCCCCATTTTCGTGTGCCGCGAAGGCGGCGTTTCGTATCCGTGAAACGGCGGAATCCGGAGGGTACGGCAGGCAGACGCGACGACCCTGCCGATTATCGCCATAAGTCGATTCGCCGCGCACACCGATTTTCGTGATCCCGCGTAACACCATGCTTTCACCAATAAACGTATGGTGACTTCGACAAGAAACTTCGCAGAGCCCGGTTTATCATGGTTCTCGTTTCCCGATTCTCCGCGTGAGACATCGATCCGATGAGACTGAACGACCGCTATCAAAATCCACATTTTCCATTCTGACGCTTGACATCGAAAAGCATCTATAATACAATTCACTTCGTTTTAAGCAAGGAGAAGAAAATGTCACAAGTTAGTTTCCGCATAGACGACCAGCTCAAGGCCGACGGCGAGCGTCTTTTCAAGAGTATGGGCATGAACATGTCTGTGGCAATCACGGTATTCATACAGCAATCCCTCCAACGCGGCAAACTGCCCTTTGAAGTGATAGGCGATCCCTTCTATTCCGAGAGCAACACGCGCGAGCTCGAGCGCCGCGCCCGCGACATGGACGCCCACCGAAACGTATCCGAGCACGAACTGCTCGAAGCCGAAGAGGCTGTTCATGCGTAAGATCTGGCACGAAACTGCCTGGGAAAAGTATCTTGCCCGCACGGGCTAACTCGCCCGCGCATACCTGTCGTTCTTGAAGCGTGAATAACGCGGCCGAGTTAGTTCTCGTTCTTCTTCAAGTTGATTTGTCCCGATTCCAGTCGGCATGGCTGAAAAACACAGAAGCGCCGAATCTTGCCTTGATTATTCGTTCCATCAAGAATCATAATCGTGTCCCCATCAGCAATGCACGCGCCTTTTCCGTGAATCGTTTCCGCGTTCAAGGCAAGGCATGACATGACGATTGAAACTATAGGGACTAATCGCATGGAATATAGTGTAGCAGATTGAAGGTTGTTGCGGAACAACAAAAGAAGCCCCTGTCGTAAGGGGTGTCACGGCCTAAGCGCACTGATCGGAACAACGATAACGCCGTCCGAGCGGATATAAGCGTATTCGCCGGTCGCCACCAAAACCATGAGGAACGCCGGCGGCTTCATCTTGGTTGTGTCGATCTTCGCAGCGAGCTTCAGCAGCGTACCTGCCCCAGCGGAAACTAGCGTCTCTCCGCCGAGTTTCACCTCGACAAGCCCATATGACCCGTTCCGCAGATGTACCACCGCGTCGCATTCGAGTCCGCTTCCGTCCAGATAGTGGCTGACCATTCCATCAATCACCTCGGCATAACACCGCAAGTCCCGAACCGCCATCGTCTCGAAGAGAAGTCCGAACGTGTTGAGGTCATTCATCAGGTCGCCCGGCCCCACGCCAAGCGCGGCGACCGCTATGGACGAATCGACGAAATACCGTGTGTCGCTTGTGCGGATAACGGTCTTGTTACGAAGGTTCGGACACCAAGCCGGTACGTCCTCGATAACGAATATGCGTCTCAATGCCTTGATATAAGACGAAACGGTATCCTCATCCAACGGGTCAGCCCCGTTCGCAGACATGTCCAGCTTAATCGCTTTCATCCCTGACTGAGTGCCCTGCAGTCTAGCATAGCTGCGCATGAGGCGCTTAACGCGCTCCGGATCGCGGACAGTCCTGTCCGCCCGTGAAATGTCGATGTTAACCACGGCATCATAATAATCAAAGGCACGGCGCAGGGATCGCGTCCCACCCTGAATCACCGCTCGCGGCCACCCGCCCCGGCAGACAAGATGCGCGACATCCCGCAGGCTCCGATCATCAGCCTTTGCGGACGCGAATCCATCCCTACCGAAAAGAGCGCCCAGACTGACATTTCCGCTCGACTCGCGACTCTCCCAAAGGCTCATCGGACGCATCGTGACACGCGCGATACGCCCCGTCCCTGAATGGGAGATCGCATCCGTCTCCGGCGGCACAGCACTCCCCGTCAAGAGAAACTGTCCACTGTCATCCACATGGTCAACATAATACCTTATCGCGTCCCAGAACTGCGGCGCGTCCTGCCATTCGTCAATCAGCCGGGGTTTCTCTCCCTTCAGCAGTTCGGTGATGTCGTTTTCCGCCATCTGCAGATACATGGCCCGTTTCTTTGGATCATCCATGTACAGCACGCTTTTTGCCTGCTGTTCGCACGAAGTTGTCTTTCCACACCACTTTGCGCCCTGGACAAGTACAGCCCCCATACCCGCCAATTCCTCAGCGATAATCGAATCGGAAACCCTTTTATAGTACGTTTTCATACCTGATATTGTAGCGTAACATTGTCCGCAATGCAATCACCGTTCGGTTAAATGTGAGGTTTTCGTTCGGTTAAATGTGAGGTTTTCGTTCGGTTAAATGTGAGATGTCGTGGTGATAGTATGGTTTGGTAGTTAGGTGGAGTGACCACTGAGCATTGATCACTGAGCATTGAACACTTGAGGAGAACGGTTGGGTGGTTGGGTGGAGTGAAAATGAGGACAACTGCCCCTGCCCCACGTTACCCTCATTGACATTCCCGCGCTCACTCGGGCGGGGGACTTTTAACCGTTAAAACCTTGAATCTTTTAACCTTACTTGGGTTCGCTTTCCACCAGACGGCGGAGGGTGTGCGGCGATTCGCGCACCGGCCCGTCACTGAGTTCGGGAATGTTGTAGGAGAAGAGACGGCGCATGTGATCGGCGGGGTCTTCGGCCGGTAACAGGAAGGGCTTCGAGAAGGTGCCTGTCTCTGGATTGAACGCCGCGAAGTACGGCCGCGTGTAGAGACCGTCGCCTCGCCGCGAGGAGAAGACCATCCAACGGCCGTTGCTTGAGAAGCAATGGTAACTCTCCGCCGCGGGGCTATTGATCTCCGTCAACACCCGCGCCTCGTTCTTCTGAAGATCCAGCACCCACAGGTCGGCCGTATGGTGCCAAATGCTGAAAACACCGTACGGTCCCACCACGAAGACGAGCCAGCGGCCGTCGGGCGAGACACGCGGGAAGGTGAATGAACGATTCGACGTTTGGGCATCCACCAGAATCTGCCGGGGAGAAAAAGTGCGCGTCTTCTCGTCAAAGGCACGTACGGCGAGATCATAACGAACATCCGAAAAGGCCTTCTGGACCTGTTTCTCCCGCGCGTCGCGATCCGCGGGGATCGATTTGAACGGTGTGCGGGCGGAAGAGGTGAAGAGCCGCTTGCCATCCGGACTCCAGGTCGGGAAACACTCGAAAAGGGTCGGATCCTGTTCGATCATCGTCACCGCGCCATCCTTCAGACTGTACAGGAAGAGGTCGCTGCGGGAATCCATCACCTCAATCTTGTCGGGGTAGATCGAATGGAAAATCTGACTCGTGTCGTTGCAGGAAAAGGCGATGTGATCGCCGCTCGGATGCCACGCGGGATAGACGCCGAACGCGTACCCGCCGGGAATCGCGGGCTGGATCTTCATTTTACCGTACTTTTCGCTGACGACCATCGTTCCCGCATGCTGCGCCCGGGTATGAAAGAGGTACTGCTTCGGATCACCCATGTTATACGTGTGACAATTCATGCACTGCGTATGGCTCCCCTGCACATTGCGGTAGAGGGGGCGCTCCTCAAACGAAGTGAGATCGCGCTGGTAGATCCCCATCTCGTTGAAGCCCATGTAGCCGGGCGGGATCAGCCGATATGAAAGATGCGTCGCGATCGGGAATCGCGAGACGGTGTTGGTGAAGACATACGTCTCCCCGCCGATAGCAAGCGTACCCACAACCTGCTGTCCCGCATGGGCTTCCAGAAATCGCCGCCAGGCGCGGCGGGAGAAGCGGACCTTCGGACCCTTCTCCGCAAGGGTGGCACCGTCACCGGCGCGGAGCGTCACCGTGACCGGTCCTTTCGCACCCGTCACATCAAAGTTGAGCGGGGCGATATTCGGCGGCATCTCGATGTTGAAATAGTCCGGCGCGACGGTCACCCCGCCCCGGTCCGGCGGCGCGCCAATACTGGCGATACCCATCATCATACCCGCGCAAACCGCAAGCGGGCGCCCGATCCTGTCAGTTAATGAACGCATGGTAGAAGAAGTAGGTTGAAGCCCATCGTGACAAAAGGATATCCTGGCCCAATGCGCCTGATTGGGCGCGCCGCATATCGTCATTGAACCGCGCCCACCGCTGCCGTTCGACAGGCGACGCCACGGTGTCCGTATTGATCCCCGAAACGAGGATCGCCTGCTGGATGCATGGGGGAATCGTGGCGCGCCCGCCGAAGATGCCCTCCAGCAGCTTTGTGTTTTGGGCGATCGTGTTATGCTGCTTCTTGAGGAGCATACAGGCGAGGCAGAACCGCGCCACCGGCTCATCGCAATTCTTCACGCTCACAAAATGGTTGTAGATCAGTTGCTCGGCGTTCTGGTTAAGATCGAAAAACGTGACCTTGCTCTCCTCCAGCATCGCGGTGATCGTACGGGCGAAAAGCGCGACATCCGCGAGATCCTTCGGCAAAGGAGCTTGCGACGTGGTCAAAAGGGCGAGCCGGGCCTTCGCGGTATCGCGGTAGAAGGGACAGCGCAAAAGAAGCCGATAGTTCCGTTCCGCCAACGCACGTTCCCCGAATAAGAGGGCGATGTCGCCCAGAACCTGGAAATGGCGGGGCATCCATCCTTTCGTGACCATTGTCTCGAACAGGGTGCGCCGGGCGGGCAGCAGCAAACCGAATGCAAACAGCAGCTCGTGTCCGTCCATCAGATCTTCCTGCGCCTGCGTCCCGTCCTGCGTGCTCCAGATCGGCTCATCAAAGAGCTGTTCAGGAAGACGGCCAAGCCGTTGCAGCGCGAGAATACGGTAGGCACTCTCCATCCGTAGGGCATTCCCGTTCCGGGGCTTCGTCCGGAGAACATCCTCCCAGCGGCACGCCACAACGGCGCGTTCGCGCGCCATCTGCCCGCGCAGATCGGGCATCGGGCGGCTCCTCCATAACCCCGCGACAAGCGCCACCCCCACAATGACGGGCATCCAGCCCCGCAAGGCCGGCACCCGGATCCGTCGTACCCGGGCCGGCAACTTCGCACCCACGACGGCGAAGCCCCGCGCCAACACACCCACAAGCGGATCCGCATGGCGCCGATCGATCGCGGCCGCGAACAGGAAACAGACGAACGCACCGCACGTCCAGACGTTGAGGGAGCAAAGACGCATACGGTCGAGTATCGCCCCGCTTCCCATATAGGCGAGCGGCAAGGAGAGGTCATGGTAGAGGAAACGGGCGGCGAGCGCGGGTACCAGCAGGACCGGCAGACACCACACACCCGCTCCCAGGGCGCCGATCAGCGGATAGTAACCGAACCAGGGGAAGAGCAACGTCGCGAGCAGGGCGGCGATCCACGGCCGCGTCCGGCGGGCAAGCGCAAAGATGCCCAACGCGATCCAAAGCCCGAAGGTGTTGCGGAACGCGCCCGCATAACCGTCCAGCATCCAGAGCGCCGTGCCGCAGAGCAGAGCCGGATAGAGCGGGAGCAGGACCGAAGGGAAGGAAAGGAGGATGCCGAGGCCGTCCCGCTGCCGGGAGAAGACCCGCCGCCAGAGGAACATCGTGCCGGTCGCCGCCAGCGCGTAAAAGAGCCATGCGGCGGAACCGAGACCGCTCACCTGCGCCCCGCGCGACACCCAATCCAACACGCCGCCCGGCCGTCCAAGCGTCGAGACCAACTCGCGAAGTCCCTCAAAATCAGCGAAAAAGAGCGTCTGCTGCGAAAGCTTCCAGATGATCGATTCGTGCGACACCGCCAGCACGGCCACGACCACCGCCGCCGCACACAAGGGAACAGATTCTTTAAACCACTCTTTTCCAAACCGTTTCACGCAGACAGTTTACCCGATTTCCCGCCAGCAGGCAACGCCTCTTTTCGCCCAGTGCCCTTAAAGGGCGCATCTTTGTTTTTCACCCATGCCATACAACCATTGTGGAATTGTGGAATTGTGGAATTATGGCAATGTGGCAGTGTGGCAATGTGGCATTTTCCCAATTTCATCATTCCATAATGTCTCAATTACACAATTTCACAATTTCACAATATAATACAAACAGTTGTTTTCAACCGTCATGAACTCCTTGATGGTAAATTGTACAGATGCGCCCTTAACCTTCTCCCTCCTTTTTTACCATTTGATTTGATGGGGCAAGGTAGGATAAACTATGACCCGAAATGGCCGGATCACAGTGGTCCAAACCGGGAGGATGGAAGGAGTCTTATCATGACGGGAAACGCGGACAGAAGGATTCGTTTCGGGAAGAGTGCTGATTTACGGCTGATCAGAAGAGGGATTGCCGCGCTTGCCTGCATCCTTGCCCCGTTAGCCGCACACGCGACGGATTACTATGTCGACTCGGTAAACGGGAATGACCAAGCCGACGGGCGAACGGAGCAGACGCCTTGGCATTCGCTGCGGAAGGTCAACCGGGCCACGCTTCAGCCGGACGACCGGATCCGCTTCAAGCGAGGCGGCCTCTGGCGCGGTCAACTTCACCCCAGGAGCGGCGAACCCGGAAAACCGGTCCTCTACGGCGCCTACGGGACTGGCGCGAAGCCGATCCTCCAGCAGTCGGCCGACCGGAGCGCCCCCTCCGATTGGGAACAGGTCAAGCCCGGCATCTGGGCCACCCATTCTTCCCATCCGACCGAAGGGACGCGGCTTTTCGACCTCTCCTCTTGCGACGGCTGGTCCTCCTCCTTCCAGGAGGGGGTACAGGGAACCTTCGGGAAGGTCACCGAAAACGGCGAGACCTTCCTCCGCGCGACCTGCACCCGGCAACCGCTTCGGAAAAGCAACCTCATCCAGCTCTGGGGTCCGGGCATTGAGGATCTCCCCCCCTACACGATCTTCAAGCTGAAGGTGCGCGCCACCCGCCCCTTCCCGATCGGCGGCTTTGCCCTCTCGCTGAACCACCCGCCGTGGGCGAACGGCTGGACAGGGAATGTGTTCGACGGCCCATCCCAGACGGAACAGGCGTGGCAAACGGTCTCCATCCTGCTGGTCCAAAACGGTGATCTGGAGCGGGTCCACCCCCACTTCTCCATCGGCGACCGTCTCGAAGAGGGAACCACGTTTGATTTCATCCCCCTGGGCTTCTGGTCAACCGCCCTGGATCCCAGCCGTTCGCTCGACCGCGACATCGGTATCTTCATCTGCAACCATGGCGAGAAGTGGGGTGTCAAGAAATGGCGTCCCGACGATCTTAAACAGCCGCTCGACTACTGGTATGATCCGGCGGAGCGCCGCGTCCTGGTCCGTTTCGACACCAATCCCGGCGAAGCCTTCGACTCCATCGAACTGGCGAAAACCTCCCACGTGGTCGAGGAGGGCGGACGTCACGATGTGATTTACGAAAACCTCCAAATCCGCTACACAGGCGCGCACGGTATCGGGGGTGGGAACACATGCAACATCACTGTCCGCGATTGCGACGTCTACTGGATCGGGGGTGGGCTCCAATTCTGGAACACCTCGAAGAACGGGACGCGCTATCCGGTCCGTTACGGGAACGGCATCGAGTTCTGGGCCGGCTGCAAAAACAACCTCGTGGAGCGCAACCGCCTCTGGCAGATCTACGATGCCGCGCTGACCAACCAGACCAAGGACTCCCCCCAGCACGAAACCGACATCATCTGGCGCGACAACGTCATCTGGCAGGCGGAATACTCCTTTGAGTACTGGAACCACGATCCCGCCAGCTTCACGGGCAACATCCTCTTCGAGCACAACACCTGCATCGACGCGGGATACAGCTGGGCGCACACCCAGCGTCCCGACCGGAACGGCGCCCACCTGATGTTCTATGACAACGCCGCCCCGACCACCAACTTTGTCGTACGCAACAACATCTTCGTCAGGACCACCGACCGTTCGACCCGCATGTTCAACGACTGGAGGAAAGGCCTGCATCTCCAGAACAACCTTTATTTCATCCCGGAGAACGCCCTTTTCGAGTATCACGCCCACGCGCGGGACAAGGCGGCGAATCCCGATGCGAAATCGGTGCGTTATCCGGCGGGTCCCGAAGCCTTTGCACGCTATCAGCGCGAGATGGGGATGGACGACGGTTCCATCTACGCCGAACCGCAATTTGTTGATCCCGCCCGCCATGACTACCGTCTGAAGCCCGGAACCATCGGCACGAAAGCCGCCACTGACGGCGGTCCCGTCGGCGCCCGGTTCTAACGGCAAGCGCCCGCACGGGAAAGAGATGGGTGTGTGACATCGATCTTCAATGGATGATTCCGTCGATGTCACCGCCGTCAAGCCTGTCATTGGCGATACGGGACACCAACCGGTAACGCCTTTGCGGCAATAGTTATAAAAAGGAGAAAGACCATGAAGACATTCATATTCCGTTTGACGGCGATCCTGTTGTGCGCCACCGTCCAAGCCACCGAATTTTCCCCTCAGGAGGGCCAGGTCGCGCCACCCGAAATACCGTGGCGGACAGAAATTTCCCTAAACGGAAAGTGGCGGTTCCAGCCTGTTCCCCTGCCGAACGGCTACCGCTTTGACAGGGGTGAAACCCCGGCGCTCCCCCCGCCCGCTGACGACAAATGGGAAGCCGTCCCGATCAAAATCCCCTCCCCCTGGAATGTGAACGACTGGGGAAACGGCTATGACGCAGGTATGGGAACCGGCCGTCCCTACGCCCCGGATTCGATCTACTTTCCCAGTTATCCCGAAACGTGGTTCCATGTCCGGCAGGCGTGGATGGAACGGCGTTTCACCCTCGACAAACCGCCCGTCCCCGGCCAACGGCTCCTGCTTCACTTCGAGAGCGTGGCGGGATACTGCCGGGTGCTGGTGAACGGGAAAGAGGTGGGCGACCACTTCGACAAATACCTGCCCTTCGATCTGGACGTAACCGACGCCGTCACGGCCGGTGAGAACCGTCTGACCGTCGGGGTACAGGACCTCAACCTCTTCAATGACCGCGACAGCCAATACACCAAGATGTCGGCCCCCTATCTGCCAGGATCCAACACCGACCGGCTGGTCGGCATCTGGCAGGATGTCTCGCTGGTCACCGTTCCCGCCGTCCGGACGGAATCGGTCTTCGTCAAACCGTGGCTGGACCGGGATGAACTGGAGCTGGAACTGACGCTCCGGAACGACACCCCCACCCCGCAGACCGTCACCGCAGCCGCGACGGTCCACGACTGGGTGAACGAGGCGAAACAGGACATCATGCGTCCGATCCAACCCGCATGGCGGCTGGGTGGAACACGTCTGAAGGTTTCCGCCCGGACCCTGACCGTCCCCGCGAAAGGGACGGCGACCATCCTGCTTCAAGAGAAGGTCAACGGCGCGCTCCCCACCTGGTCGCCGGACCGTCCCGCGCTCTGCGCCGCGCTGATCACCCTCGCGGCGGGCGGGCAGACGCTCGACACGAAATACGAACGTTTCGGTTGGCGGCAATTCACCCTTCAGGGACGGGATCTGCTGTTAAACGGAAAGAAGATCCAGCTGCGCGGTGACATTCTCCATCCCTTCGGCGCCTACGCCTTCTCCACCCGCTTTGTTCGGGCGTGGTACACCATGATCAAAGACATGCACGGCAACGCAGTACGTCCCCACGCGCAGATTTACCCGCGCTGCTATCTGGAGATCGCCGACGAGATGGGAATCTGCGTTTTGGACGAGACGGCCGCGTTCGGCTCCTCCATCCGGCTGAACTACCGGCCGCAACGTTTCTGGGACCGCTATCACGCCCACTTCAAGGGGCTGGTTGAAAGGGACCGGAACCACCCCTCCGTCTTCGGCTGGAGTTTCGGCAATGAGATGTTCGCCATCTTTACGCTGAACAAGGTCAATGATGAGGACAAGAAGCGGTGGTACGACAAGCTGATTGAGGTCGGCCTGCGCGGCAAGAGCTATGACCCGACCCGGCCGTGGATCTCGTGCGACGGCGACGGCGATCTCTTCGGCGCCCTTCCCGTCTGGAGCAAGCACTACGGTCACAACCTGCCTCCGCTCGAACGCGACACACGCGGCATCGACAAACCGCTGATGGTCGGCGAAAACGGCGGCACCTACTACGCCCGCCCAGCCGATTTCTACGCCCTCGGCGGCGAGGCGGTCTACCGCGATTACGCGGGCCGCAACGAGGCGCTGGCCGTCGACATCTACCAGAACTTCACCGAGATGGCCCGCACCAACCTCGCCTATTTTTCCGCCAGCGAGACCGCCTGGTTCGGGCTTGAGCCGCTCCCCTTCGGTTACACCGACCACACCCGGGTCACCACCCGCAAGGACGGCATCTTCTTCAACGAGGCGGCGGATGGCGAATGGGGCATGCAGGTCGAGCGGATGCCCCCCTACGTTGCGACCCTGAATCCCGGTTTCGACCCGGCGCTTCCCCTCTACCGACCCCTGGCGATGTTCGAGGCGCAAAAGGCGGCGCAGGATCCGCGCGGACCGCAACCCTGCCGTTGGGACCGCAAACCGGAGCGGCCCAAACGCCCCGAACCGCCGCCGGTCACCGCGCAAGGCCTGGCCGCCTGCATCGGCGATGACGCGTTCATCCGTACCCTCGAACGGTGCGGCATCACCGTCATCCCGGAAGGCGGGCGTGTCTCTGCCATCCAGGCCGCTAAACTGGACGGCCCCGTAGCGGAGGAGATCCGCAGACGATTACAGGCGGGTGAAACCGTCGTCGCATGCGTCGCGGATAAGGAAGATCTGGAGCACGTCAACCAACTGGCGGGCCTCCGTCTGACCCTCACCGACCGGACCGCGACCTCCCTTCTGCACGGGGTACGCGAAGATTCCGCCGTCGCCTCGCTCTCCATAGACGAATGCTATTTCGCCGAGGCGGGCGAGAAAAAGGAGGAGCGGATCATCGCCCGGCACGGGTTGGACGGCGCGCCGGAAGAGCGCATCCTGCTCCGCGCCGCCGACACCGACTGGAGTCTCTTCAACCGCCGCTCCGAGGCGGAGAAAACCACATCCCTCGCCTGTTACGAGCAGATGGTCAAACCGGCGGGAACGGTGTTGGCGCGGTATACGGTCGAAAAAGGCGCCCTTCTCGTCACCACGATCAATTGGGGACCCGACACGATCCGCCACCGGCATTTCCTCCGGCGGCTTTTCAGGAATCTGGGTGTCAACCCCCGGCCCCTCCAGCGCGACGGGAAAGAGGGCCCGGCGCGCGAACACGATCTCCTTTTGGACGGTCCGCGCGACTGAGCCCAATTCCGTGTACCGGATCAACCGCAGTGGAAATAGGTGCGGACGAGTTCCGTCATCGCCACAAGGTCATTACCGATGTCGGCGCGAAGCGTGGCATCGTTATAGCCCTTGAGCTGGGCGATAATCCCGTCGATCATCGCGGGGCTGAAGACACCCGCCTGCTCGTAGACCGCCCGCTGTGCCTGGAGGCAATCGGCGGACGCCCAGCAGCTGTCCGGCAACGTGGCCAGACGGTTCAGCAGCGACTCATTCTCTTTCTTATGGATATTGACATTGACGTAGGTCTGATCCGCAATCGCGATCCCGTCAGGCAGGCTCAGGCCATACCGGCAGGCCACCGCCAGACTGGCCATCAGCAGATAGACATTCGCCGAGGCGTCGGGTGAACGCATCTCGACGGTCTGTTTCTGCCGGGTGTCATATCCGCTGTCTGTCTCATGCGGGTTGGCCAGTTTGCAAAGGTCGTTCTTCGAGGTCCAGCCCAGCGGCACACGCACCAGCACCGAACGGTTGCGGTCGCCCCAGCAGACATTGGTCGGCGCCTCCTGATGCGGAACCAGCCGGAAGTAGGAGGTCGGGTTCATGTTGCCGAACGCCGTGATCGACGGGGCGAGCTTCATCATGCCCGCGATCGCGCGTTTGGCGGTGTCGGAGATCACGCCGTCCTTCAGCATCTGGTTCATGCCGTCCTTCATCAGGCGCATGTGGATATGGAGGCCCGAACCCGCCTTCCCGGTTGTGATTTTCGGGGCGAACGTCACGTCATACCCGTACTGATGGGCGAGATTGCGGATCATCCACTTCGCGATCGTCAACTGGTTGGCCGCATCTTCCGCCGGGCAGGGCAGAAACTCCACCTCGTTCTGCTCGTAGACATTGCCGCTCAACGTGAAATTTCCGACTTCCGAATGGCCGTATTTGATCTGTCCGCCGGCCTGGGCGATATAGAGCATGCATTTCTGGCGGAACGAATTGAACTTCGCATAGGGGGCGGACTCGTGATACCCGCGCTGATCGGTCGCCGGGAATGCGGCGGTATCCTTCGCGATCACGTAGTACTCCAGCTCCCCCATCGCCTCGAACACCATGCCGGTCTCTTTTTTGAACTGCTCGCACGCCTTGTGCAGGGTGTACTCCGGAGAGCTCTCCAGCGGCTCGCCATCCTTGTTGAAGAAGGAACAGAGCAGGCAGAGCGTCGGCAATTCGGCGAAGGGATCCATGAACGCCGTGCTGAAACGGGGAACCACATAGAGATCGCTGCTGCTGGCCTCGATGAACGAGAAGAGGCTGGAACCGTCCACACGCTCACCGCAGGAAAGAATCTCATCCAGATACGCGGCGTTGTTGATGATAAAGTTGAGCGTCTTCAGCCGCCCGTCACCCGCCGGATACATGAAATTGACATGCCGGATACCGTTATCCTGAATGAACGCCTTGATATCCTCTTTGGTAAACGCGCTGCTCGGCTTACCCAACTTCTCGACCAGACGGTTACAGCTCAACGAAATGGATCCTTCCGACATACTTTCTGTATCTCCTCTCTTTACACACCATAGGGCATTACAAAACCTGTAATACCCAGAAATGTGCCTTTTGTACCAAATCAGCGGTCCGCTATCAAGCCAGATTTTCAAGGTACCGAATCAGGGTATCCGCCGCCCGACGGAATCTAACTCTCTGATGTTTGGAAGGTTATGACGCCTTTCCATCCCCTTTCGTCCGATCCCGCGGGATACGTGAGGTTGCCGGGCGACGGCACCGGGCGCCCAACATCCCAAAATCCTATTTTCGAATGGCGGATGACTTCGGCTTGCCCATCTTCTCCCCTTTTGCTACAATGACAATCAAAGATGTTGGATTGGTGTGCCTTGCACAGTGATCCACAAGTCAGTTGCGGCATGGAAAGAAAAGGAGTGTTATGAGATCGTTTTTTGTTTCCGTATGCGGCTGCCTGTCGGCGGGCTGCCTGACGTTTTCCCTTTGGTCGTTTACGGCCAATGCGGATACGGTTTTAACTTGGAACGGCGCCAACGGCGCGTCATGGGACACGGTCAGCGCGAACTGGCTTGACGCCGCCAACAATCCAACCGTCTGGACCGACGGTGCGACGGCTGTCTTCAACGGCGCCGGCGGCATCGTCAATGTTGAATACGGCATCTATCAGGCCGCGAAGGTAATCTTCACCGGTTCCGGCAACTCCCTCCTGGGCACGGGTTATGTACGGACCGGCGAGATCGAGGTCTCCGACGGCGTAACCGGCGTGATCGGCGCCTGCGTGCTGACCGAGGCCGGCGGGACGAAGACCGGAACCGGAACACTCGCCCTCGGCGCTTGCCGCGGTCCCTTGACCGTCTCCTCCGGCAAGCTGATCGTTTCCGGATCGGGGTTCAAGGATGCGGACATCACCGTGGCGAGAAGCGCGTCCCTGGATCTGATCGGCGCGACATCCACCACCGGTAACCTGCTCTTGAACTACAGCTTCGAGTCCCCAACGGTCGATGCCGGAACCTACCAGTACTGTTCGGCGGGTTTTGTCTTTGACAACTGGACCTGGGTGGGGGGACACGCCGTGGTTCAGAACACGGGCACGGATACCGCATGGAACAGCGCGGGCGCGGCGAAGGACGGCAACCAAGTCCTGATCGTCCAGCGCGAAGCGACGGTCGAGCAGACGGTGAATGTGCCGTCGGCCGGTCTCTACAGCATCGCCCTCTCCGCCTTCCGCCGGAAAAACGCCTCCAACAACTACCTCTATGTCCTCGTCGATGGCGCGATGGTGATCTCGGAAGATGTCCGTGTGACCGAGTTCAATGAGAAGACCTATGGTTCTCCCGTCTTTTGGCTCACCGCCGGCGAGCATACGGTGCGGATCCACGGCGAGGGCGGCTGGGATGACCGTTCGACGATGGTCGACTGGATCAGCCTCTCTTCCGCCTCGACGGGTGAGTTTCTCTCGTTTGAGCGGAACGCGATCCTGCGCGGCTCGGGCGTCATCCAGCTCCTCTGTGACGGCGATGTGGCGGTCAACCAGAACCTCTCCACCTGCACCGTTTCCGGCGGTGCCATCACCGTCAAGGAGACGCCGTTCTCGCTGAACGCCACGCAAACCTCCGGCGACTGGACCACGGGCGCGTTCTGGGGCGGGACGGTCCCGCTATTCGACAATACGCTTCAGAACCTGAATTTGAACGGCCTGACCGGACTCTCGTCTGTCGGCGCCGGCGAGGAAAACGCCTTCCCATACCATACGATTACGATCAACGGTGACGACACCCTCTTGGCGACGATCAGCGGGACGCGGATGAACGGTATCGAGGATACGGCGAAAACCATCGTCCCCGTCTTCCAATTGAACAGTTTCGGCGACCTGACGTTGAATACCGTCGTCGCGCCGGGCTCGAACGGGATCATTGATCCGTTAGGAACGGTCTACGCTGAAAGCGGATTCACCGGCTACGGCCCCCAGAAGCGGGGCCCCGGCGTCCTTTCCTTCGGGGCGGATCTGCCGGCCGACACGCTGGCTTTCGGCAGCTTGCTCGAGGGTTTTGCCCGTTTCCCGTTCGCCCCTTCGTCCAAACTGGAGCTCTATACGATTTACCAGCGGGCGGGTGGCGTGATCTTCGCTCCCACGGCGTCCGACATCGTCTTTTCCAACACGATTAACCTGAAGGGAACCGGAAAGGATGTCATCAGCCTTGAGGGGTCCGGCAAATCCTGCACCATCTCGAACGTCATGGAGGCGGACACCGATGAGGTCGAACTGAACGTCCAGGAGGCGAATTCGACACTGCTGATCAACCAGATTCTCAACCGTCTCCATGGAAACACCACCAGCTGCGTGTCGGTGGTCAAGTCGGGTCCGGGAACCGCCGTCATTCTCGACACTGTGAGCGACGCGGATAAGACAAGCGGGAACCGGCGCGGTGTCTTCAACGGGGGCGCAGTCATCCGGAACGGAACCCTGGCGATCGCCACGGACGATGACGGTGTCACCCCCGGCGGCGCGCTGGGCAAGAATCTGGAATCTCCGCTGGTGTTCGGCGACGCCCTCACGGCCGCCTCCGACATCCTGACGCTGGAGGCGCGTGAGAACGTGACGGTTTCCCGTCCCATTCTCATCAATAACTGCGGGCTCACGGCGGGCTTCGCCCTCTCGGACGATGCGTCGCGCATGATCCTCGACGGGCCGGTGACCCTTGGCCGGAGCGATCTGACCTTTACCGGGAATCCGTCCGGTCTGATCTGCCTGGATGCGCTCAGTTTAGCGGACGGCACGAGCCAGGCGACCCTGACGGCGGCGGCAGGCCCCCGGATCGCGTTGGGCACGATAAACCAGCCCACCGTAACGGTTATCGCGCCGAACGGTTTCTCGGCCGGCCTCGCCTCGCCCGCGACCGTCACGCTCGCGCGTCTGGAGAGCGGGTACCTCGCCACGTTCTTCTTCAACGCGACCGAGAACAGCCAGGTTCTGGCGGGTGACCTTGCGCTTGACTTCCAGCAGGTCGAGCTGAAGACCGAGGGCGGTTCCGATTTCACCGAAGTCGGCACCTATACCCTCTACACCTATTCCAATACCTTCACGGGTGATGTCGCCACCTGGACGATCGCGAACCCCTCCACTTCGAAACGCTATACCTTCGCCCACGATGCGGCCAACAAGCGGATCACCCTGGAGATCGCGGCGAATGCCGGCGCGACCGACTACACGTGGGCGAACACCGGTTCCGGAAACTGGGGTGTCGGCTCCAACTGGGATATCCAGTCCGAACCGAACGCCGCAGGACTGAAGGCGATCTTCGGCCTAAAGATCACTGATGACGCCACGGTGACCCTGGAAGACGGCAAAACGATCGGGGCGCTCTTCTTCAACAACGCCAAGAGCTACACGCTGGCGGGGCAGACCCTCACCTTCTCCGATCCCGACCCCACCATCACCATCGATTCCGGCTCGCATACGATCAGCGCGCCGATCGCCGGCGATGCGATCCGGGTCAATGCGAATGAGGGCGCGTCGCTGACGCTCAACAATACCGTGAACCAGTCGGTCACCATTGAAACCGGTTCGCTGGCGCTCGGCAAAGACGCCGATCTCAAGGGCAACCTGACGGTCAAGGCCGACGCCGACCTCTCCCTGGCGGGCGACGCCGCCAAGGTCTCGAACCTCACGGTCGAATCCGGCGCGACGGTCCGGCCCAACGGCGGAACCCTGACCATGGAGACGGCCACGGATACCAGTTTGCCGGCCGGCGCACTCTCCGGCACCGGCAAGCTGGTGAAGAGCGGCTCCTCGACGCTGACGGTTGACGGGATTAAGGCCTTCTCCGGCACGGCCGATATCCAAAAAGGCACGCTGGCGGTGAAGGACAGCCAGTTCAACTTCAACGCCACCATCGCGGAAGGGGCGACCCTCACCGCCGGAGCGCCAGAGTCGATCGGACTTATGGGCTACTACTACGCGGTAAACGCCTCTTCGCTGGGTTCCTATTGGACCAATCTCGCGACCCTCGAGGACTATCTGGCGACCTTGACGGTCAATGACATCATCCCCACCTCGGCCCACCTGACCGACGGCACCTTCAACATGAACAAGGATAACTGGCCGGAGCCCTATAAGCCGGGCAGTACGTGTCCGGACTACTTCGTGGCGGTTTGGCGCGGCGTGATGACCATTCCCACCGACGGTCTCTGGGAGTTGGCGGTGGCGTGGGATGACGCCTTCCTGCTGGCGATTGACGGCAAGGAGTTGCTGACCGGCACGTCCAATACCGGTAATGCGTTCAGGCGCGCCTCGCGGTTCCTGGCGAAGGGCGACCACGACATCGTGATCAGTCTTATGGAGGTCACCGGCGATTGCTACTGCCCGATCCGGATTTCGGGTCCGGGGCAACAACTCACGCTCCTGCCGCTCGCGTGGCTGCGTCCGACGCTGGCCGCGAAGCGGATCAGCGGCGCGGGAACCCTCGCGCTGGAGGAAAACGCGGGCCTGCATATCGACCCGATGGTGAACAGCGGCCGTGACGGTTTTGACGATGCCATCAGCGCGCTGACGCTCGGAACCGGTTCGTATTTCGCCCAATTGGGCAGCAAACTCACGATCGGCACGGCGACCCTCGGCGCGTCCAGCGGTATCGCGGCGGTGCGGAACGGCGACCTGTTCCTCAATGGCGGTGCCGGATCCCCGGCGCTGAACCTGACGGCGGGTGCGACCTCCGTGCTCGCGCTGAAGGGCGACTGGACCGCGCGCGGCGTGAGCGGCGAGGGAACGGTCTCCATCGACGGCGGCGCCTACGCGATGGAGTTCACCGGCGATGACGACTGCGGCATCTCCGCCGACAAGACCTACACCCACGCGATAGACCTGCCGAACGCGGACAACAACTATAAGCTTCCGGTGATCAACGGGGTGCAGTTCTCCAAGACCGGCAACTACTCCGGCTTCCCGACCTCCGCGTGGAA
>DBXN01000053.1:14718-15739 GCA_002309585.1 Verrucomicrobia bacterium UBA1211 | reverse complement strand
GTGATCTCCAGCGCCTGCGCGACCGGAACCCGCCCCTTCGGGAACTGCTTGCGCCACTGCGAGAGCGTCACCCCCGGCGCGTAGGTCATCACCAACATCGTGTCGCCCGCGAAGACGCGCAGCTTCCGCTTCGCCTCCCCGTCGGCGTAGACGGCCTCCCGCACCGGGTGCAGGACCAGCGCGGCCGCGATGTTCGGGTGGTGCAGGCGGGAGACGATCCGGAAGTTCGAACGGATGTTCTCCAGCTCCTCGCGGTTGTCCCGCACGAGCGGCGGCAACCCCTTCACCGCCACGTCGATGCCCGAGACGGTGTCCCGCGCCAGGTAGACCGTCCCGAAGCCGCCCCCGCCCAGCTCCCGGATGAGCTCGTACTGGTCGATCCGCCCCACCCCGGGCGCCCCGCCCGCCGGCTCCATCGTCACGTCATCGTTGATCGTGTTGCTGTCCATCGCCATTCCCTATTCTCTATCAACCGTTGAGCGTTGAGGTGACGCGGACGCGACGGAGCGCGTCCCTCCCAACCACCTAACCACCTTAACCTTGCCTATAACTTATTGTCCAACCATAAGACTTCGGACTTCAGACATCAGACTTCCGGACTCCGCCTCTCAACCCTCTTTACCACCTAACTACCTACCCACCCAACTACCGCACCACTGATCCCTTAGGAGACGGCCTGTTTCAGTTTCTGGATGGTCTCTTCGTAGACGGGTTTCTCGCTCAGGCCCTGTTTGAGGAAGGCGTTGACGGCGCCGTTTTTCGCGATGGCCTCGTCGGTCTCGGGATCGGCACCCTTCTTATATTCGCCAATCTTCAACAGCAGCTCCACCTCCGCGTATTTCGCGAGCAGGTTCCGCAGTTTCGCGGCGGCGGCCTTGTGGTCGTTGGGGATGATGGCGCTCTGGCAACGGGAGACCGATGCGAGAATGTCGATGGCGGGATAGTGGTTCATCTGCGCGAGCTTGCGCGAAAGGATGATGTGGCCGTCGAGAATCGAGCGGGTCTCGTCGGCGATCGGCTC
>DBXN01000053.1:6986-14580 GCA_002309585.1 Verrucomicrobia bacterium UBA1211 | reverse complement strand
CCGATCTCGCGCTGGGCGCGCCCGAAACGGGTCACGCTGTCCATCAGCAGCAGCACCTTCATGCCCTTGTCGCGGAAGGACTCGGCGATCGAGGTGGCGACGTAGGCCGCCTTCAGCCGCTCCATCGCGCTCCGGTCGGAGGTGGAGATGACGAGCACCGATTTGGCGAGTCCCTCCGGCCCCAAATCCTTCTCAATGAACTCCCGCACCTCACGGCCGCGTTCGCCGATGAGCGCCAGCACCGTGACCTCCGCCTCGGTGTTGCGGATGATCTGCGCGAGCAGGGTGGACTTGCCGCCGCCCGCCGCCGCGAAGATGCCCATCCGCTGACCCTCGCCGCACGTCAACAGACCGTCCACCGCGCGGACCCCGAGCGAGATGGGCTTGGAGATGATCCTGCGGTCCAACGGGGAGGGCGGATCGGCGTAAACGGGATAATAGCCGTCGGGACGGAGCGGTCCCTTGACATCGGCATCCATCGGGCGGCCCAGACCGTCCAGGACACGCCCCAGGAGGTTCCTGCCCACGGGCACCATTTGGACGCGGCGGGTCGGGATCACCTCGGTCTCGGCGGAGATGCCGATCATCTGGCCGAGCGCCGTCAGCAGGACCGCCTCGCGCGTGAAGCCAACCACCTCGGCCTGCACCTCGAAATTCTCCCACGGGTTGCGAAGGATGCACACCTCGCCCACTTTCACGCCGGGAACGGACGCCTTGATGATGGTGCCGACCACCTGGATGACCTTCCCCTTCACATCGATCGAAGGCGCGTCCTCCACAGCGCGGCTCAACACCTCAGGGATATAGTCGAATGCTGTTGTCATTTCCGATCCCATGTCCTACGGCCGTTCTTGCGGTCCCTTCCCGTCTAACGGAAAAACAGGTTCTTTATGCCGCGCCCCCTCCCGAAACGTGGCGGCGGATGGATTTTTCAATCGCGGCGAGCTGCGTGTCGACCGACGCATCCGCGACGCCCGCCTCGGTCTCCAGGATCGCGGAGGTCCCCTTGAGGCGGGCATCCTCCACGACATCCGCCGTCTCCACCGTGGGATAGGCTGAGCGGATCTCCTCCAAACGGGCCTTCACGGACTCCACCATCTCGGGGGCGACCTTCAGCGTCACGTGCTTCTGCGTGCGGATCACGGCATGCATCATTTTCTTGACGATCTGGACCACCATCTCCCGGTCGCCGATCTCCTCCACGCATTTCCGCAGGGCGTTCATGACCACATCGGCCATCTTCGTTTCGACACTTTCCATGAAGGCGACAGAGGAATCGACCAGATCGAGTTTCTGCAGGGCGATCTCCCCTTTGCCGTCTGAAAGCCCCTTTTCATAACCGCGCCGGCGCTCTTCCTCAAACATCTTCTTGGCCTCTTCGCGAATCCGGGCGGCATCGGCCTCGGCGGCGGCGATGACCGATTCGGCCGTCTGGACAACCGCGACATCCGCCGCCTTGACGAGGCGGCGGTCCGTCTGGAGTTTGAAATCCGGTTTGTCTATGAGAAGCATACCTGATACGCCTCCGGGAATTTGAGTTTAAGCAGCTTTTGGACAACCTGAAGCCCAGATGGGCCGCCTTTCTTCTCACCGCAAAGATCGCGAAAGGCCTTGGGAAATTTGAACTCAAGCCGCGAGAGGAGCGGCGGGGAAAGCGAGGCGACGACGGAGAACAGCAGGGACACGCCGGCCGCGACGACATCCTCGGCACACTTGGCCTCCATGACGGGCATATTCGCGCCCCTGAAATAGGCCATGTAGCTGAAAACCTCGGGGTAGATGCCGGGAAGCGCGGCTTTGAGCGCGCGGACCGTCGCACCATCCATCACCTTCCGGAGGGAATCGGCGCAGGCGAGCGCGCCGAGCCACTTGGCGAGCGATTCGAGCGTCGCCGAGTCGAGCAGCAAAAGCCGGCTGCCATCCTCTTTCGGGAAGGTATGGAAACACGGGTCGATGCCAAGCGAAGAGAGGACGAACGCCTTGGCCCGCGGGCTGGACATGAGGTCGGCGAGTTGCGGCGAGCCGGAGACGGCGGGCGCGGAGAGGGACTCAAGGGCCGTCAAACCGTCCAGCCAGCTCGGATGCACCTGCGGGGCGAAATCCCACAGGAAATCGCGAATAGACGGCCAGCGCGCATCATCCGAAACCCATGCGCGGGCAGCCGCCAAATCCAATTCGCACTCTTTCGTATCGCCCATTTTCGCAATCGTCCATCACTTCCACAACGCGGGCGCATCCCATCCGTCACGATTCCGCCACCCACGTCCGAGCGGCGCCTTTCCGCGATTCCAAAAAACGGCGCCAGCGGGATTCGCTCTCCCGCACCTTGCCGAGCAGGCGGAGCGCGCGCGATTCAAGAACCGCCTCGGCATGCGCGAGCGCGGGATCCGCATCCGCCATCCGCAGCACCTCCAGCGCGCGTGACGCCTCGCCCTCGTCCAGAAGCCGCTCGGCGAACGCGATCGCGGAAACGCCGTCACGCGGGTCATCCTCCACCAGCGCCTCCATCAACGTTCGGGCGCGGGTACCCTGACCATGCCGGGTGAAGAGCCATGCGGCCGTCAACAGGAACTGTCTCTCTTCAGCGGTCATACTCTTTTCTAACGGCGGTCCGGGATGAAAGCCCACTCACTTCTTCGGCGGCGGCGAATCCCGAAAGACCGTCACCACAATCTTCTCGTAGGAAAGCCCCTCGATCGCGTTCTTCACCAAGCCCTTGATGGCGGGAATATGCTCGGTGATGTCGCAATCCCATCGGGAACGGATCGCAACGGCGGCGGAACTGGGCAGCGCGTTCCGCGCGAACGGATCGTTCTCCGGCAAAACCACATGGACCCGGGCATCCACCACGCCCTCAATCTGGGAAATGGTCCGTGAAATATCCTGCGCGAGCGCGTCCATAAAGCGGATACGCTCCTCACTCGGCGAGGAGATCATGCCTGTCTTTTTGAAGACCTCCCCGATCCCCTGGTGAGACCGGCGCGGCAAACCTTGCCGTTCCAGAAGGTTGACCGCCTCGGCGAATTTCGACTCCGCCACCATCACGGCCCAGGTTCCCTCCTCGCCCGGCACCTTATGGCATCCGATCCCATCGTCAAGCAGAGCCGCCATCACCAGATTCGCTTGACGCTCCTCCAGCCCCGCATGCAAAGTCGTCTCCTTGTCACAACCGGCAAGGAGCAGAGATGCCACAAGCATAAAGGATAATTTCTTCATGCTGTTCCTTTCGACCGTCCCCGACCGCGACCGTCCCCGACCGCGACCGGATACGCTCACTGGTTTTTCACAAGGGTCTGGATCGCCGTTGACGCCTTGTCCGCCACCTTGGTGACAACTTCCTGCTGGAAGGAGAGATTCATCACCTCGTACTGGAGTTCCAGCATCTCCGGCGCGGCCGGCCCGTTCATGCCGCCGAGTTGGGTGAGCGCATGGATACGGTGCAGGATACCCTGGTTGTTTACCTGGGCGCTCCGCCACGACGCAGCCACCTCGGATGCGAACGGAATGGGATCCGCCTCCTGAACATCGGACGGTCCCATCGCAGCCTGAAACCGCGCCACGGCGGCGGGATCAGCGGCGGAAACCCCCTGCTGCTGTTGGAGCGCCTGCGCATTCGTCTGCGCCCCCACCGCACGCACGGCTTCAATAATCATCGATTCGGTCATACAAGAAGGTCCTTTGCCAGTTGCGCGGCCGCGGGATCATCGGTCTGGGAAGCGGCACGCTCAAGCGGCGCGCGCGCCTCGGCGACACGATCCATCCTGAGCAACGCCATTCCCTTGAACGCAAACAACATCGGTGCATCCGGAAACCGCGGCAAAGCGATTTCGTCGATGTAGTCCACCGCACCCTGAAAATCGAGCATACTGATGAGGAGGATCACTTTCGCCGAAGCGACAGAAACCTCCGCGGGCCGAAACCGCTCCAAGACCGCCAACAACGTTGCGGCAGACTTGAAACGATTCTGGCCCGTCGCCATCAGGGCGATGTTCAACAACAATCGCGCCTCTTCCGGCGTCAGATCAAACATTATCTGAAGTTGGAAGCGATCGAATTCAGGGCATCGCCCATATTCTTGTTGATGTTCGTCATCGTGGTGAGCGCGAGGTTCCACGTCTGCAGATCATACTGCAGCTGCTGGAGGTTCGCCTGAACATCCGGGTGAGCCTGATAGTTCTCAAGCGAAACCCGCAAACGCTCTTCCATCTGGTACGTCGCGTTCATGAGCGCATTGTACACCGCATCCGTATGGATGAAGTTACTGATCGCCTCTCCGCCCTCACCTACCCGGATGGGTTTCTCGACGAAATCAGATACCGTAGGATGGGTAGTCGGATGGGTATTGCCAAGTGCCATTGTCATCTTCCTTTCTTTACGTTGAACGTATGCGTCATACATTATGCCTCATCATCCACCCGGATGGCAAGGCGTAAAATCTTTCTGGCGATAATATTCGCCTCCTGCAACGCTTCCGCGCGCGGGAACTCATCCGGCGGAAGTCCCGCCTTCATCGCGGCGTCAAGCCGTTCCCCCAGCGCGATCAGCATCGCGTCATACCGCGCGAGCGCGGCCTCTTTCCCGGGTCCCGCCAGCTCCCGCTCGATCTCCAGCAGCCGGACCGGCTCGTTCACGGTTTCCATACGAACCTCCCCATGGCGTTGGTGAGCGTCACCGCGTCCGGCTCGATCTTCACGATCGTGCTTTCGCCGACCTGCGCGCCCTCGATCAGACGGGTGCCATTCTTCAGGACCAAACAGGGGTACGGCACCGTCAGGATCCCGCAGACCGGCAGGTTGTCGGGTTGCTTGTCCCGCTGGCCCGTTCCGGCCGGCTTGCGCTTACGGGCGACAACCGGAGCGCCTGCCGGCTCCTCCGTCGGGGCCGGCACATTCAGTGCGGGCGCCGCCGCCATGACGATCTTCCCGCAATCGACATTCGCCAGATGCGGCACCTCCGCGGAAAGCACCTCCAACACCTTCCGGAGCGCCGCCTCGGAGCCGACCTTTCCGGAGAGGGAGACCACCCGGTTGGTCGCGGCCGCGACCTGAAGCGACCCCTCGCCCATCATCGCCAAGGTGTCCTCCGCCATCGTCCGCATCGACTCATCGTCGGAGAGGTCGAGTTCGACCGACGGATCGACCGCGTAACTCTCGGCCGTCGCGGTCAGGCGTTCCGCGCGCGTCGCCAGGTTTCCGGTCAGGGTCATCCGGCTGTTCCGGTTGGTGAGCGTCAGCGCGTGGCGCTCCGCCACCTGCTCGATCGAGGCCGGCGGCTGGGCCGCCTCCGGAATCTCACCGAGGGGTTGCTCCGTCGTCCCCTTTGACTTTCCCCACCACGCCGTGACGCGCGGCTCGAGTTTCTCATGGTAATACGGCGTAAGCGGCTTGCGGAAGAACCAGATGGCGCCGCCCAGCAACAGCAGGAGCAACAGCAAAACGACCAGGCAACCGAAACAGCCCCGCCGCGAATGGGAGGGTTTCGCCTCGGTACCGGACTCCGGCGCGGACGGCGCGGCGGGTGCCTCTTGGGCCGGCTCCGCCTTTTCGGCCGGAACGGGTTCCGCCTCGGCGGCGCGCGGCGGAGGCGGCCAGACCAGCTCGCCCCACGCGGCATCGGAGGGGCCGACGGCGAAGGCCGTTGTCCCGACCGTCTTGACATGGAACGGCTCCAGACGCTCCCCGTCTGTGCCGGGCAGGGTCAGGCGCACACTGTCGGAGCGGGTTTCGATCTGCAGCGGCTGATCCGGCAGGGTCGGATCCGCCAGCACGATGTCGCAGCTGTCGGCCTTTCCGAGGGAGACGGTCAACCCCTCCACCAGCGCGATCTCCGCGCCGGCGTTCGGGCCCTGGATGATTTTCAAGAGGAAATTCACAGCTTAAGCCTCCCCAACGGCTGGATGTTGATCTCGGCGCTCAACTCCTGGAAAGAGAGCACCGGCAACTCGTAGTAATCCTTCTCGATCATCTTGCGGAAGTAGCGGCGGATATCCACCGAGACGATCACCACGGGTTTCTGCGGAATCTTATGGAGGTCGCCGACCGTGCGCTTCACCACCGCAAGGATTGAACGCACCGTCGTGGGATCCATCGCCAGATAACTGCCGCCGGAGGTCTGCCGGACGGATTTGCGGATCTTCTCCTCCAGCGAGGGATCGAGCAGATAGGCGGCCACGATGTTCTGTCCGCCGGAGAACTTATATGAGATATACCGGCTCATCGCGGAACGGACATACTCGACCAAAAGGACCGTATCCTTCTCCTTCTGCCCCCACTCGATCAGGGTCTGGGTAATCCGCTTCAGATCGCGGATGCAGATGCCCTCCTGAACCAGACGCTGGAGCACATCCGTAATTTTCTGCAACGGCAGCACGCGCTGGACCTCGCGCACCAGTTCGGGCGCCTCTTTCTCCATGTGGTCGAAGAGCAACCGCGTCTCCTGCAGCGAGAGGAACTCATGCGCGTAACGGCGCAACACCTCGGAGAGGTGATAGGTCAACACGCCGCCCAGATCCAGACTCCGGATGCCGCTTTCGTCCAGCCGCGTCTTCTCCGATTCCTGTACCCAGCAGGTCTCATATCCCGCGAGGAAGGGTTTCCCGCCCTCAAACGCGATACCGGTGGCGGAAAGGTTCTCCGGCTCCTCAAGCGCGAAAACAAAGCCTTTGCGGAGCGCGCCTTCCGAGACCGGCACCTCGTTCACGAGCAACCGATATTTGCCGTCTTTCAAGGCGGGGTTCAGCGAAAGATTGATGCCAGGGAACGGGACCCCCAGATCGTGATACAGCGCCCGGCGGATCGACATGATCTGGTCGTTCAGCGCCTCGTAGGTCAAAGCGCCCCGGATGTCGGCGTCGATATCCACCGTCAGCGGCGTGACCATCGCGAAATCGTCGCCCTCCTTCTTCTTCGGCTTCGGATGGGATCCCTCCGACGGAGCCGCCGCCGCAAGCGGGTCCTCGCCCTTCGCCGCGCGCGCCGCCGCGGCCTTCGCCTTGAGGCTCAGGCTGTATCCGACCGCCGCGACAAAGGCCGCGAGCCCGAAGATCTGCACCTTCGGGAATCCCGGAATCAGACCGATCGCAACCAGCATCAGCGAACCGAGCAGGATCGCCTTGGGCTGCGCGAAGAACTGGTCGATGATGTCCTGGCCGAGCGGCTTGTTGTCGACATCGCCGACGCGCGTGACGATCACGCCGGATGTGATGGAGACCAGCAGTGCGGGGATCTGCGAGACAAGGCCGTCGCCGATCGTCAGGATACCGTATTTGCTGACCGCCCAGCCGACCTCTTTGCCGTTCATGAACACCCCGACGCAGATACCGCCGATGATGTTGATGGCGGTCATGATCAGGCCGGCGATCGCGTCACCCTTGACGAACTTCATCGCGCCGTCNNCCGTAGAGCTGCGACTCCTTGGCGAGTTCGTTACGCCGTTGCTTGGCGGTGTCCTGATCGATCGCGCCGGCGCGCATGTCGGCGTCAATCGACATCTGCTTACCGGGCATTGCGTCCAAGGTGAAGCGCGCCGCGACCTCCGAGACACGTTCCGCGCCCTTGGCGATCACGACAAACTGCACGATGGTGATGATGAGGAA
>DBXN01000053.1:0-6958 GCA_002309585.1 Verrucomicrobia bacterium UBA1211 | reverse complement strand
CCGAACGTGTAGATGATCTCGCCCGCATCGGCCTTCAGCAGAATCAACCGCGTGGTTGTCACGTTCAGCGCGAGGCGGAACAGGGTTGTGAAGAGCAGCATCGACGGGAAGGTGGAGAAGGCCAGCGCCCGGGGCAGATAGAGCGAGAGCATCAGCATCACCGTCGAGATCATGATGTTGATGGCGATCAGAAGGTCCACCATCGGCGTGGGCAGCGGGATGATCAGCAAGCCGATGATGCACACCACCAGGAAGGCGAGGACCAGATCCCCGAACCTGCTGAAAACATTCGAAAAATTGGTGAGTCTGCTGGTCATCATGTCTCCAATAACGTGGCGCGGTAATGCTCGAAGAGGTCGGTATCGGCGAGCAGTGTCTCAAGTTCCCTGGCCGCGCGGTCCGCAGCGGCCGTGCCGCGTTTGCGCAGGGTGTCCACAACCGAACGGGCGGTCTGGTTGAAGCCGCCCGGCGTGCGCAGAAAGGCGGAGTTGTTGGCAACCAGCGCCTTCATGATCTCGCCGCTCACCGACTGGTCGGTGGGGAAGAGGGCGTCAATGGCCTGGCTGACCGTGGTGGAACCCGGCAAAAGCGCATGCTGCGGCGAGCCGGCACCCGGCGCGTCGATCACCTCCGCGAATCCGGCCTGCCCGATACCCGTGTCAAACCGCAACGGCTGCGTGGTTCTTGAGACAGAAATCGCCATTACGCCGCACCTCCGAATTCGTTCGCGATCCGCCACAGTTCGGCGAACGCCGCGTTGATCATCGGCAGCGTCACCTCGCGTTCGCCGAGGCGCACCGCAAAGACCGCCCTTCCCGATTTCACCAGATAGCCCGACCGAACCGTAAACCCGCGCCGGGCCGAGGGATGCGCATAGGCGAGGATCCGGCGGGAGGTCTGGATGTCATGGGGAGCGGGAAGCGTGACAAACACCGAGAGCATCCCGCGCGCATATTCGAAATGGAGCGACACGCCCGTTTCAAAGGTAACGGCCGCCGCCCCCCTGTCATTCAGGGAGAGATCCGCCAACCGGGCGGATTTACCGAACTCGCGGATGAGCGCATTGATCCAGTCAGGTGCCATCATGCCTCATCCTCCTCTTCCTTTTCCTCTTCCATGATCAAGCCGTCAAGATGCTCCTGCGCCGCATCGACCAGTCGCCGCCGATCATCCTCACGCGGGAAAAGGCGGGGCGACAGCTGGCGGAAGAGCCGCGTCAGCTCGCGCGTGAAATCCATCCGGGCGAGCAGCTTGCGCATTCCGCAATCGCCCAGCAGCGAAGCGATACCGCTCGCCGTGACGAACGCCTGTTCCGTCAAATCCACCACCCGGCCCGTCAGCTGCTCGCCGGAAAGCAGGCACGGCTCGCCAAACTGGAGCGGCATCCGCGCGCTCAGCGCGGCGCACTTGTCCAGCACCGTCTGTAACGTCTGCACGCACCCCAGATCGGTCAGGATGCGGCCCAATTCCTCAACGCTCTTCGAGGGATTGGCCGATTGGATATCCGCCCCGCAGCCCGCGATCAGGAAGTTGATCGCATCGGTTAGCCCGCCCGCGCCCCGGGACGCCAAAAGCGACCGGAAACACTCCTGCGGACTGGAGAACCCAATCACCTCGCCGCGATACATATCCCGAAGGGTCTGCATCTCCTCCGGCGTGGAGGCACGGGTGTTGACCTCCTGCGCGAGGTTGATGCCGGCGCGGATTTCCGGTCCATTCGCCTGCATGTGGAGCGTCTTGGTTTGACGGACCAGATCCTGCAACGTCTGTTCCCCCTCCGAGAACGCATGCTCCAAAACATCCAGCATCGCGTACTGATGGGAGGGATCGGTACTGCCGCGCGCAAGTTCCTTCATCAGCTCCTGCGGGTCGGGCATCTGTCCCATCGCCTGGGCGGCCCGCAGATTCCGGAGCATCTTGGCCATGAAATCCTGGCCCGGCATATCGGGCATCATCGCCATCCAGCTTTCCACCGCCCGCATGTAGGCGGTGCGCGGCCCCTGCATCTCGCCCATCTTCCGCTCGGAGGTCCGCTTCATCTCCTTCTCCTCGAACTGGAAGGAGAGCTCCTCCATCGAATCCATCAGCTCCGCCATCGGGTCGGCCTCGACCACCACCGCCGTTCCCATCAATTCGCCGGCGACGGGTCGGCTCACGGCCTCGGTCCGGGTCTGGGCGAGGTCCATCATCTGCAGCGCCTCATTTCGCGCCGCAAAGGTTTGCCGGAGAAGCTGTGCAGCATCGAACGCCATTACACAACCCTCCTTTGCCGGAAACCCGCGGCCGGGAAACAGGATGCGGCAGACTGGGCGGCCCCTTCAAACCACACCAGGCACGGCCCGTGGAAATGGAGCATCAGGTCCTTCGGCCCGCGCGGAAGCAGGATATCGGAGAGCCCAAGCCTGTGGCAGAATCCCGTCGGGCGGTTACCGGTCCACGCCGCCACCGATTCGGGGCGGACCGAAAGCGTATCCCCCTCCGCCACCGTCACGCGCGACGTGCGACCCGCCGTCGCCAAAACCACCCATTCGCCCGAAAAGAGGGTGGCGGTGAAGGCGCGCATCAGGCTGAACGGCACGGCGCGGATGGTCTCCGTCCCGGCATGGGCGCCCGCCGGCGCCACCAGAACCTTCGAGGAAACCGCATGAACCGGCACCCCGCAACTGATATGGGTCAGGAAGGGACGGTCGGCGTCCGCGCACTGAGCGGTACGGCCGGTCTCGATCAAAGAGAGATGGCTCCGGTCCGGAAGGAAGAAACCTTTCCGGCGGCGGCGGAGCAGTGAGCCGAAGAAGGCGACCGGTTGCGCGCGGCCCATCAGCCACGCGCCCGCGCCCACTTCCGCGAATCCGTTCTCCAATTTAACCGTTTCCGCCATTCCGACTACTTGTACTCCCGCTGCGGGGTTGGCGGCGTGTCCGAAGCCTTCCGCTCCTCCTTCAGCCGATCCGCCGCCCGTTCCTCCTCGTCTTTCCATTCACGTTTATCGGCTTCCAACCGGTCTTTGCCGCGCTCGCGATCAAACTGGCGCATCTTCCGGTCATGGTTGATCTCCGCCTCGCGCCGCTCCAGCCGGTCCGCAAGCTCCTCCAGCCGGCGGTCCCGCAGATCCTTGCGTTCCAACTCCCGCTCGCGCCGGCGGTCATCGCTCTCGTCGGCGTCCTCCTCCATCTTCTCCTCTTCCGTGATATCCCGCAGCCGCGTCGCCTGCAGCCGCGCCAGCATCTCGGAATCCAGGTCGACGATGCGGGGCGTAAGGATGAACAACCGCTGGACCGTCTCCTTCCGTTTGGAGGAGCCGCCGAAGAGCCACCCGATCCAGGGAATGTCCCGCAGATACGGGATGCCCCACCCCGCCGACTCCTCGATGTCGCGCAGGTATCCGGCCAACATAAGCGATTCATTCTCGAAGACGGCCGCCTGGGTCTGGAGCGCGCTGGCGCGGGTCATCGGCATGGCGTCCACCGTGATGGACTCGAATCCGCCGTCATCCAGCTCCAGCGAGAGCCACACCTGATTCGGCACGTTGGTGACGGCGCTCGTCACGATGCGCGGCTTGATCAGGAGCTTGGTTCCGGCGGTGACCTCCTCCAGCGTCGCGACCTCCGTCCCCACCACACGCGCATGGTAACTCTGCTGGTCGGTCATCTGCGCGGCGAGGTTGTTCACGGTCAGCAGCGAGGTCCGGGAGATCGACCGCGCCTTCCCCTTCTCACGAAGGGCGGTCAACGACGCCGACACCGTCACGTCCTTCCCCAGATAGGTCAGCGCACCCGCAAGCCCCTTGCTTCCGATCCCCGCCACGTCGAACAGGGTGTTGGCGTTCTGCCCGGCACCGCCCGCGAACTCGCCCCGCTCGCCCGTGACCTTGAGCGACAACTGCCAGTCAAGCGCGTCTTTCTTGGAGAGCTCCACGACCGTCACCCCGATCTCAACCAGTTTCTGCGGCACATCCAGCTGGCGGATCAGCCGCTCGTACATCTCCATCCGGGATTTGACGTCCCGCACGATCACGAGATTCAACCGGTTCTCCGGCCGGATCACGGGGCGGAACGAAGCGGACATCGACTCCTCGATCGGCGAGAGCACGGAGTCGGTGTCATTGGTGCCCGCCTCGCGCACCTTCCCGATCGTACCCGCCGTCATGATCTCCTCCAGAAGCCGGGCGACGCCCTTGAGCGTCACGGACGATTCGGGACTGGAGACCTTGAAATTCACATCGTCCGCCCATGTGTTGACGAGCGGGAAAAAGCGAACCTCGACCTCATTGAAGGTACGCAGTTCGCGGAGTTTGTCGGCTTTGGCGATCAGCTCGGAGATGAGCATCACATAGCGCGGCGGCCCGGAAACCATGATCAGCTCGTCGTTGGAGGTCGTCTTGAGAGGGAACCGGGGATCCTCCACGCCCAACTCCGCCAGCATCGACCGGACCTCGCCCGCCTTCATGTACTGCAGGTCCAGCAGCAACGTCTGGATCTCGCCGGAGACGTAGAGGTAGATGGTCGCGCCATCGTAATACCAGGTCAGGTTGTGCAGCGTGGTGACCTTCTCAAGAAACTCCTGCGGCGGGATCTCCTTAAAATCACCTGAGAACACGCCCGTCACCGACTCGGACATGACGATCGAAAGCCCCTGCGAGATCGCGAATGAATCCAGCGCGGTCCGGAGGCTCATCTCGCGCGCAACCAGCGTGTAGGTCGAAGTTTTCCACGGAATCGACACCCCCGGCACGGCGACCGCGGGATGAACCGCCGCCCACAGCGCACACATTACGATCACTTGAAAAAACCGTCTCACGTATCGTCGCCTTTCTCCCGTCAGGGCCGGATCATGACGGACGGAAATACCGGAGCCTCCGTCCCCTCCTCCTCCACGCGGGCATGCCACCAATCCCATGAATCCATGAACGTCTCGAAAAACCGCTGCAACGCCAAGGTGCCGGCCTGCGCCTGCGTCTCCTGCCAGAGGAAGGCGGCGGCGTCATCACCCCCGCGCTCGACCGAGAGCACCGCGTTCTCGCGCAGCATCCGCCCCGGCGCATATTCGGCGAGCCGGACAATCGCCTCCCCGTCCGATGTGATCCGCCGCTTCAGAATCAGCCGTCCGTCCGGCGACGCCTCCACGAGGACTTCGCCGTCGTCCACCCGGAGCGTACATGATGAGGCCGAACCATCGGCTATCCGATCCGGATATCCGATGGCCTCCATCAACCGAACTATCGCTGATTCGCCCATGTCTTTTGTGGTATTGTATCAAATCATCCGCTGTTTGGAATAGAACAAAATCACCCTTCCCACGCGAAAACATTCCTACTGTTTTCGCCTGTCCAGCGTAAAGAATCGAGAGGGCGAATCCAGTGGCGGCAGGGTGACCGAATACGTGACGGATCCGTCATCTTCCAACGTCACCGAGGCGGATTCCAAATCGACAACCGTATCCTCCGTCTTCGCGATCGGAAGCGTCGCGGAGGTCCGGATGATGACCTGCTCGCAGAACCCGTAGAGCCAGGTTTCGGGTTTCGCGGAGACATTGATCGTCAGGAGATCGCCGACCAATGTGAAACGCCTGATGCCGAACCGCTCCAGATCCAGCGCGGCGCCCTTCACGGCCGTTGTCCCGCCGTTCCCGTTCACCGTCACCGTGTACCTGTAGCCGTTCGCCGCGATCACATGCGGCGCGACGGCCGCCAGAAGGCCGCGGCGGCGGGCCGACAGCACACTGATCTGCTCCGCGTCCCACTCCTCCGGCAGCCAGAGGTACGCCTGGCCGACGGCATCGGCGTAGATGTGGCTGGCGTCGTAGTAGTCCGGAAGGCCGCTGACCGCAACCCGCGCGCCGGCCGTCAAGTTCGTCAGTGTCACACAATACACCTGCGCCATACCGTTAGATGGCGCGCAGGTGAACCCGCCGTCAAGATAGAGGGACCCGCCGACGATCTGGGCGGCGCACGCGATATCGCCCGCGAACGCGTACGTTCCGCCGGCGACCGTCACCGTGCCGGTACCGGCCATGACGGCGGTATCCAGCGCGTGAAGCGTGTTGAAGCCCCGCCCGAAGAGCGTGAAATCGGCATCCGCCGTAACCGGCGCGGTAGCGGCGAGGCAAAGGTTGGAAACCGTCAACTCCGCCGCTTCCGTCACCACGATGTTGACGATGCCTTCGGTATTGGTTCCCGCGATGGTGCAACTATCCTCAATCGACAGCGTCTTCGCCACGTAGTCATACGCCCATTTCCGACCGGCGCTTTCGAGATAGGCGATATCGACCCCGTCAACCTCGACACCGGTCCGCCACTCCTGCGCGGTCGCGTCCGCACCATCGACGGTTACCGTCAACGGATTGCCGCCCGCAAAGAAGATGTGCGTCCCGTCGGGCAACCAAAGGTAGGCCATGCCGCCGCCATCGGCAAGGAGGCCCTCAACGCCCTCGTAATCCGGAAGGCCGTCGATCTTGACCGGCGTATCGGGCGTGTCGGTCTGAAGGGTGACGCAATAGACCCGTTCCGTACCGTTCGAGGGAGCGGGTGAGAGTGCCGCGCGCGCCGCGTGGACGAACGCGCCGATGATCGTCAACGGGCCGGGCACATCCGCCCCGCTCGCGGGATCGGAACATTCGCCCGCGCCGAAATCACAGGCGGGGGTGTACGCCTCAAGCGTTTCCGTCGGCGCACCACCGGTCGCGATGACCGTACCGCCGGAAATAATGATCGCCTGGCCGAGTCTCTGGAACCCGGCGCCGATACCGGCGCCGCCCTCGCCGCCTTGCGCCACAACCCGACCGCCGGCGATCGTGATGCCGCCACCCCGGCCATTGGCGCCGCCGCCGATGCCCGCGCCATACAGCCCGCCCGCCGCCGTCACCGTGCCGCCCGTGATCCGTACATCGCCGGAGAGGGTGAGGTCGGCGTCATCGCCGGACGCAAAGGCCCCGCTGCCGATACCGGCGCCGCCCTCGCCGC
>DBXN01000044.1:34096-34503 GCA_002309585.1 Verrucomicrobia bacterium UBA1211 | reverse complement strand
TCAAACCAATGAGGTGACCGTCCGCCAGTGGATCGCGACACTGAACGCCTTTTTCTTCGGTTTTTCCGTCCGCCCCTGGTTCAAAAACATCGCGAATGCTATCCGGAAAACGCCAAAATGGTATTTGCGCGATTGGTCCGGCATCAAGGATCCGGGCGCGCGGTACGAGACCCTTGTCGCCTGTCATCTGCTGAAGGCGGTCGAGACCTGGACCGATCTCGGATTGGGAGAGTATGGCCTATTCTATCTCAGGGACAAAAACAAACGAGAGGTGGATTTCCTGGTCACGAAGGAGAACGCGCCCTGGTTTCTCGTTGAAGTGAAGTGTTCCGACACACGGCTCTCGCCGACCCTGGAGGCGATGCGACGGCAACTGGATGCCGATTTAGCATTCCAAGTGGTCGCGC
>DBXN01000044.1:33671-34078 GCA_002309585.1 Verrucomicrobia bacterium UBA1211 | reverse complement strand
CATCGACACCTTTGTCCCCGGTCCCGCCGCCGTTGTCCCGCTCCGGACCTTCCTGAGCCAATTGCCGTAACGCCTTCCGTTTGAACCCGCCGGGAGGGACACCCCTGCGACGGCGGGGGCGCGGGAATGATCGACGTTTCGACTGGCATTGAGCGGCCATTCGGTGTAAACTATCGAACATGAATCAACGGACTTTAATCGTTATTCCGACCTATGACGAGAAAGAGAATGTCAGACCGATGGCGGCGNNCGCAGGACCCGGAGCTGAACATCCTCTTCGTCGATGACCGTTCGCCAGACGGAACCGGTGAGATTCTGGACGAAATGGCCAAGGCGGATACCCGGATTTTCGTCCTGCACCGCGAGGCGAAAGAGGGATTGGGGCGCGCCTACATCGCCGGCTTCAA
>DBXN01000044.1:33374-33540 GCA_002309585.1 Verrucomicrobia bacterium UBA1211 | reverse complement strand
GTGATGAACTGGCCGATGAACCGGCTTCTGCTCTCAACCGGCGCCGCGCAATATGTGAAGCTGGTGACGGGCATGCCGGTGTGTGACCCGACGGGCGGATTCAAATGTTTTCACCGGGAGGTGCTGGAGGCGATCGATCTGGATAAGATCACCTCCAACGGCTACT
>DBXN01000044.1:16893-33319 GCA_002309585.1 Verrucomicrobia bacterium UBA1211 | reverse complement strand
AGGTCCCGATCATCTTCGAGGACCGCCGGGCGGGCTACTCGAAGATGAAGGCCAATATCGCGACCGAAGCCTTCATCATGGTCTTGAAACTCTGGATCCGTTCCGGTTTCCGCCGTTCGCCCAAGAAAAAGGAACCCCCGAAGAAGACGCCATGAGTGACCCCAACCCGCCATCCCATCCCCGCCTTCCCGCCTGGATCCGTCTGCTGCGCCCCGCGCAGTGGATGAAGAACGTCGTGGTTCCGGCGGCTTACCTCTTCGCGCGGTGGGATCCCAGCCAGGCCGCCAACACGCGCGGCTGGGGGGCGGTCGCCCGCGTGGGGTTGGCGACCCTCTGCTTCTGTCTCCTCTCCAGCGCGGTCTACATCATGAACGACCTCCGGGACCGCGATTCCGACCGGCTCCATCCGATGAAGCGGTTGCGTCCGCTGGCCTCGGGCGAGGTCGGCCCCGCCGCCGGGGGCGTGATGTCCGCCCTGCTGGCCGCCATCAGTCTGGGTGTGGCGGCGCTCTGGTTGCCCCGCCCCTTCCTGGCGGTTCTCGGCGGATACGCGCTGATGCAGGTGGCCTACACCTATTTCCTCAAACGTTTCTCCTACGTGGATGTCTTCGTGATCTCCTTCGGGTTCGTCCTGCGGGCGGTGGCCGGTGCAACAGCGATCACCGTTCGGATCTCGCCCTGGCTCTTGCTCTGCACCTTCCTGCTCTCGCTCTTCCTGGCCCTCTGCAAACGCCGTCACGAGAAGATCCTGCTGGATGCGGGCGGGACGGGCCACCGCGAGGCGCTCTCGGGCTATGACGACAAGGTGCTGGACATCCAGATCGCGGTGATCGCCGGCGCCACGCTGGTCTGCTACGCGATCTACACCCTCTCGGAAGAGACGGCGGCGCGGTTCGGGACGCACAATCTGGGCCTGACGATCCCGTTTGTCCTCTTCGGCATCTTCCGCTATCTGGAACTGGTCTACCGGCACGAGGAGGGCGGACGGCCCGAAAAGGTGCTTTTGACCGATCCGATGATGATTGTGACGGTATTGTGTTATCTGCTGACCATCCTTGGCGTTTTCCTCATGTTGCCGCATGCGGCGGAGGTGACGCTTCCCCGATAACATTTTTAGAGTGTGAAAGGTTTTAACTATGACGACAATCCGACGGCTTTTTGAGGAAACGGTGGCGAACCACGCAACATCCACGGCGATACGGTTCCACCGGGACGGCGAGTGGCGGACGTTGAGCTACGGCGAATTGCAGGCGCGGGTTCAGAGCCTGGCGGACGCCTTCCACGAAGAGATCCCTGAATCGCCCGAATTCCCGCACGTCGCCCTGATGTCCGAGAACCGTCCGGAGTGGGTCGAGTGCTATCTGGCGATGACCGGCTCGGGCTACGCCGTCGTGCCGATGGATCCCAAGTTCAAACTCGCCGAAGCCAGCTACATCTGGAACGCCGCGAAGGTCTTCGCCATCTTCACAGATCAACACCACCTGCCGTTGATTCTGGAGGCGTTGCCGGAGCTACCCACCCTCCGGTTGGTCGTCCTGTTCGACGGACTTCCCCAAACTCTGCCGGAGACGGAGCCCCGCTGCCGGATACTGGATTACGCGACGCTCTGCGCCCCCGACAAACCCGCCCTCCACCCGTGGTACGCCTCGCACGGCCCGACCGCGCAGGATGTCGCCTCGATCATCTTCACCTCCGGTACGACCGGCAAGCCCAAGGGGGCGTTGCTGACCCACCTGAACTTTTGCAGCGACGCGCTGGGGTGCTTTGATGCGTTCGGCGAACCGATCACCCATCTCGACCACTTTTTGGTGACGCTGCCGCTCTTCCACGCCTTCGCCTTCACGGCCGACCTGATCGTCCCGTTTGTCCGCGGCTCGGCCCTCACCTTTGTCCGCAGTCTGCGGACCATCAGCGAGGACGCCCAGGCGGTGAAACCCACCGTCATCATGTCGGTACCGCTGCTGGCCGAGAAGACTTACGCCAAGCTGGAGAACCGGCTGCAGCAGAACCGCATGGCGCGATTCCTGATAGCGGTCGGGCTGGGGCGGATTGTCGGGCGGACGGTGAAGCGGGCGCTGGGCGGGAAACTCCGCTTCCTGATCGTCGGCGGGGCGCCCTGTCCGACGAAGGTCCTGCGGGCCTACCGGAAACTGGGTCTTCCGCTGCTGGAGGGATATGGGCTGACCGAATGTTCGCCGGTGGTGTCCATCGCGAACGTGCGGGAATCGCGGATCGGGACGATCGGGCGGAAACTGCCGAACATTGAGGTGCGCATCGCCGATCCGAACGAGCAGGGCGTGGGTGAACTCCAGATCCGCGGCCCGATTGTCATGAAGGGTTACTTCCAAGATCCCGACGCGACGCGTGAGGCATTTGACGGCGAATGGTTCAAGACAGGCGACCTGGCAACCCTGGACGCGGAGGGATATCTCACGATCTGCGGACGGAAAAAATCGCTGATCGTGAACCGCGAGGGGAAAAACATCTATCCGGAAGAGGTCGAATTCGCGTTGGGGCGCGATCCGCTGCTGGCGGACCTGATCGTGCTGGGCTACACCGTCGGCAAACAGCCGGGTGAACGGGTGGGTGTGGTCATCGCGCCGAACAAGGATCAAATCCGTTCCGCGCTCGGCGAGAATCCCGCCTGGGAGGCGGTGGAGGAGCTGGTCCAGAACCATGTGAAGGCCCGGTGCGCGGATCTGGCGGATTACAAGCATCCCCGGAAAATCGTGGTCAGCCACGAGCCGTTGGAGCGGACCTCGGTCCAGAAAGTCCGCCGTTGCAGCTACCAGGGAACGTTGAACGAGGAGGGGCAGGATTGAGGGCCCCGCTGTAAAATGACGCGCCTTTTTGCCCGCGGATTTGGAAAGTCGGCCGGATCCGCGCAATATACAGGGTAGAACGATGAAGATGAGAACAGACAGTTTAGTGGCGGTAAGCGCCTTGCTGCTGACCAGCGGATGCATGACGACGCGCGATCGGATCGCGCGGTACGGGCAGGCTGTCACCTGCGGGCAATATCAAGAGGCTGAACGGATCGTGAGCGGCGCCGCCCAACCCGGCACGAAAGACGGACTCTGCTGGCAGCTCCACAAGGCCAGCGCGTTGGCTTGGCAGGGGCGGCTGGACGAATCAACCCAGGTGTTTGACAGCGCGGAAGACACCTATTGGAATCTGGATGAGACCTCGGTCGTCACGCGGGGCGCGGAACACGGCGCGGCGATCCTGCTGAACGACACCATCTATCCCTATGCCGGAAGCGGGCACGAGCGGGTTTTCTGCAGTCTGTACAAAGCGCTGAACTACGCCGCGCTCGGCGACCGCGATGCGGCGCGGGTGGAGTTCAACCGCGCGGGCGAGCGGCAAACCCGCTACTTCGAGGAGCGGACCCATGAGATCCAAAAGGAGGAGCGGACCCTTCAGGACAACCTCACCCGGAACGAGAACCGGGGCGCGGGCGGGCTGTCGCAGAACATCCTCGCCAGCGGGGCGCTGGGCCAGCAGATCCAACAGAAGTGCGGATATGACTATGACCTCTCGCAGAGTCCCGAGGCGATATTGGGAATGCTCGCCGCCCGTGACTTTTACAACGCCTACGCCGGACACGCGCGCGCGGTCTTCCGGATGCTCGATGGCGATTCCGCATGGGGGGACTTCAAACAGGTCGCCGCCATCTGTCCCGACATCCGGATGGTTGGACGCGACACCGCCGATTTCCGAAGCGGCGCCGCCCCGCAACACCAGGTGTGGGTCTACGTGGAGGACGGGCTCTGCCCGGTCCGGGAGGAGACGCGGATCGACCTGCCGCTGGGCCTCATCCCCTATCAGAACCACATCCTCTATACCGGCATGGCTCTCCCCTACCTGATCTACCGGCCCGAAGCCTCCGACCACTACACGGTCGGCAGCGCCCGGGAGCAGCGGGAGATGGAGCTGCTGCTTGATGTCGACCGGTTGGTGAAGACCGAATTCGACATCCGCTTCCACGGCGTGGTCGCCCGCGAGGTCGCCCGGCTGGTGATCCGCTCCCTGCCGCAAATCGCCCTGGAGGAGGCGGCGCGCCACGACCGGCAAAACGCCGATTACTACCGGCTCGGGAAGGTCCTGAGCGTGGGTTTCAACCTGGCCACGATCAAGGCCGACCTCCGGCTCTGGAGCGGTCTGCCCAAACGGGTCTACGGCCAACGTCTGACCTTCACCCCCGGCGAGCCGATCAAGGTCGGAACCCGATACGGCGACATTGAGATCCCGATGCCGGCGGAGTGCGTCAACGCGATGGTGATCGTCAAGAAACCGGCGGCGATCGCCGCGCCGGTCGTCACCATCATTCCCTTTTAACCAAACGAGGAGAAACCACATGAAAACAATGACCCATCGCCACTTTTTAACCCTGCTCTCCGGCGGTCTGCTGGCCGCATGCATGACGGGAGGGTGCGTCGCGACCCACGCCTATCCGCCGGACCGCCGGATCACGATCGCGGAGAACCTGGGGTCCGCCCTGTACATCACCGATGTCAAATGCGCCAAGGGCGAATCGAACCACTACGTCTTCCAGGCGAACGCGGTGAACAACACCCGGTCGGTGCTGCGACTGAGATACAAGGTGGTCTGGCTGGACGCCAACGGGTTGGAGATCCCCACGGTCCTCTCCACCTGGCAACCCTTCTCGATCGCCCCGAAGGACATCGCGGGCCTGCGGGCGGTTGCCCCTGTCCCGGAGGCCGCCGACATGCGGTTTTACGTGCGCTGGGCGCGGGACTGATTCGTGACTTCAAAAAGGAGAAACAGTGATGACGAAATGGATAAACAGTGGAATCGGGATGGTTTGCGCGGCGGCGTTGACGGTTCTGACCGGATGCATGACCCCCACGACCAACATCGACAACTACAATGACACGGCGGGCGCGATCATGGGCTTCGACTACCGCGACATCGACCGCAGCGTACGCGAGGCGGTGGGAGACATGCTCGCCCGCGGACGGCTGGAGCGTTCCGACAACGGGCGGTATGTCGTCAACGTCAAACCCGTCAAGGATGACACCTTCAGCCGGGGACGCGACACCGGCGCCCTCTCCGAGGCGATCTCCGTCAGCCTGCGCGAGGAGCTGACCAACGCCAAGAAGATCATCGTCTACAACGAGGAGGTGGCCCGTTACGCGGCGACGCCGGTCGTCCCGCAACTGGTGCTTTACGGAACCCTGAGCTCCCGTTTCCTCACGATGGACAACGGCAACCGGCAGATCGAGTACTTCCTCAACCTGCAGCTGGTCGAGATCGCGACGGGGCTGGAATTCTGGCAGAAGCGCGTCTTCATCGGCAAACGGACCGACGCCCGGCGCGGATTCTGAAAAAAGCGGGGCTTGGTTGGAATCGGCCATACATGGAGCCGAATACAGGAGTGTTGAGGAATTGAAGAAAAGCGACACAAGGAGAAAGTGATGAAGAGGCTGAAAACTTTTGGATGGTTATGGTGCTTAAGTGCGGTTCCGTTTTTCGGCTACGCGCAGGAACAGGCGCAGGCGGTGGATCTCGTGGTGGAGAAACCGGCGGAGGCGCAGGTTTCGGTCGAGACCGCCAACGCCGACGCGCAGGTCGTTCTGACCGTTCACGATCAGGTTCAGGCCACGTTTGACGAGTTCATGAAAAAACGGGGCATTCCCGCCTATGGCGTGCGGGACGCCCAGGGCATCTGCTATTATGCGGATTCCGACATCGTGAGCTGCGGGCCGGAGAACCCCGAGTTCGTCGCCAAACGGGCGACCGCCTTTGCGCGTGCCTACAACAAGGCGATCATGCAGCACATCAAGTACATGACCGGCGTGATGACGAGCAGCACCGCCGACAAACTGATGTCCGACGACTCCTCCGACACGCTGGAGGAGCCCCGCGAGCTGGCGAAAGTGGCCGCCGGGCTTGCGAAGAAAATCACGGTTTTGAGCGAGGCCAAGATCGATGAGCAACTGCTTCAATTGGGCGTGGACCCGAACCAGTTCAAAGGCAAGCCGATCGAGATCAAGCGGACGACCTACCTCTCCGAACTGATCAAGGACGGCGCGAGCCGGGCGGTGGGATCATCGGCCGGGTTGGCGGTTGTGAAGACCTTTGAGGCGCACACCGCTGACAACACCTACGCGATCGGCGTGATCATGAAATTCGATCCCGCCTTTGTCGAGATCGCCAAGTGCATGGCGAAAAAGGCCCGCCCGGTGGTCGCGCCCAAAGCCGGCGTCCCGATCGACACCCTGCTGGGGAAAGATCCCGCGATCCTGCTGCAGAACTTCGGCACCCGCCTCTTCTACGATGAGAAGGGTGAACCGGCGCTGTTGAGCTTCGGGCAGTGGGCTTCGACCTTCACGGGCAACGATCCCCGCATCAAGGCCCGGAAACAGAATGTCGCGTTGCTGCAGGCGGAAGAGCTGGCCAACCATTCGCTGAACGAATACATCGCGGGATCGGTCTCATTCGAGCAGTCCAACATGACGGGTGAAGTGCTGGAGGAGGCGAACGTCTTTGACGAGAACGGGAACTTCCGCGAGGCGAACATGGACAAACTGATCTCCAAGTTGCAGACGAAATTCAAGAATGTCGCGTCAGACACCCTGGCCGGACGGAAGATCGTCTACAAGAAGATCCTGAAACACCCGGCGGGTCACGAGGTGGCGGTTGTCGCGGTCAGCTGGAGCTTCGGTCAACTGGATGCGATCCGCATGACGCCTCCGCCGCCCACGCGGGCCGTACCCGTACCCCCGCCGACGGGCGATGCGGGTGTCCGCGAAGGGGACGAATACGATTTCTAATCTGAAAGGGGGTAACCCATGCGTCGTTTCACAATGGCCTGTCTGGCGGTTTTCGCCGTCTGGACCGTCAGCGCCCAATCCGCAGGCGGAACCATCAAAACCGTTTCCATCAACGGTGAGGGGGTGAGCCGCGCGGAGGCGGTTTCGCGCGGACTGGAGAACGCGCTCTTCTCGATCTGCGGGATGAGCGTGAGCATCTCCCGCAACAGCCTCACCCAGGAGGAGACCACCAACGCGGACTCCACGTTGAAGGATCAGTTCATGCGCCAGCTGGACGCGAAAGCGAAAGGCCGGATCGCGGGATTTGACGTCGTTTCGGTCACGGAGGATCCGTTGACGAAGCGGTGGAACGCCCAGCTGGTCGTCCGGGTGTACGGCGACTACATCGTCGGGCGCAACCCCGCCGCCCTGCGGCGGATGGCGGTCACGTCCTTCATCTCGAAGCAAACCACCGCCACGCTCTACGGCAACACCTATCAGACGCAGAATCTGATGGACAAACTGGCCGATCAGCTGACGGAGAATCTGACCCAGACGCGGAAGTTCACCATGCTGGACCGGAAGCACGATTTCGAGATCGACAAGGAGCTGGCGCGGCTCGCCGCCGACAACGCCTCCCCGGCCGATTACGGGCGGCTGAACCAGAAACTCGGCACCGACTATCTGGTGACGGGCGAAGTCTCCTTCTTCACCCCGCCCGAACCGGTGGTGAATCCCTTCACCGGGCTGGCGCAGCAGCCCCCGACCGTGCCGCTGATGGAGGTCAACTACCGGGTGCTGTTGGCACCGACCGGCCAACTGAAGTGGGCGGACACGGTGACAGTCGAGTCCGATATCGCGTCCGGGCGCTCGATGGACGAGGTCATCGCCGTCCTGATGCGCTATACCGCCACGCAGATCTCCGACGGGATGATGAAGAACATCCTCCCCTTCGAGATCGTCGGAACGGCGGGCGGCAACACGGTGGTCATCGGAGAGGGCGGCCGGTCGCTGGGCGTCGGCGAGATCATGACGGTTTACGCCCAAGGGGAGATGTTGACCGACACCCGGACCGGCGAATCGCTCGGTCGCGTCGAGATCCCGGTCGGGACAATCAAGATCACCCGCGTGATGGCGAAACTCAGTTACGCCGAAGTCGTGAGCGGCGACATCGCCAAGATGGTCAAGGGCTCGGTCGTCCGGCGGAATGAGCCGCCGGACGGGGCGGCCGAACAGCAACCGCAGCAACCGGCAACCGCGCCGACCGCATTCGGCGTGACGCCCCAAGGCGGAATCGTACCGCCGTTCAAGTAGGAAAGGAGAGAGACGATGAAGAGATGGATGACGTTATGCGCATGGATGATGGCGGCTTCGTTGACCGCCGTCGCGGACCCGCTGCTGACCCCCGGAACGGGCGTTGCGAATGATCACGGCGGATACGGAACCTCACGGGACATCCAGTTCGTCCCGCGCTCAACCGAGACGGGTTACGGCTACCGTTCCTATGTGACGGGATTGGGCTTCACGGTTTTGCCGTGGTCGATCCCCAACCGCGAATCGACCGTCTACGGAGTGCGGACCAACTTGGGATGGGGCTATTTCGCGAACAGCACAGGTCTGGACACCGGGCTCTTCTCCCACTCGGGATACTGCTCCGGATTGCAGATCAATGTTTTCGGGAACTTGACGGAATGCAATTCCGACGGTCTCCACATCGGTTTGGTGAACGTGGTGGGACAGCGTCAGCGCGGTTTGCAGATCGGGCTGGTGAATTACGCCGACGATCTGGCGGGCGTGCAGATCGGCCTGCTGAACTTCACGGCGAAACAGTGTTCCCTCCCGATCCTCAACATCGCGTGGTAACGGAAGCGTGACGGGATACCGTCGGTGAAGAGCGGATTTCGGATCATCACGTTGTTCCTTGGCTGGATAGGCGCGGTTTCGGCGGTTTTCGCCGAATCCGCGCCTTCGGTTGATCCCCTTTCCGCCTGTTACCAACGCTGCCGGCCCCTGTTGCTGGGCAGCAATACCGTCGTCGAACAGGAGGGTCATCTCCTGATCGCGACGGCGGTCCGTTCAAATGACGAGGACTTCGCGCGCGACGTGCTGAAGGCCCGGTGCGAAGAGCAGGTCGCCAGCTGGATGCTGAAGGACCGCCACGCGCCGGAGACGGTCCACACCAACGTGGCGCGGATCTTGACGACCCAATTCCTGCGCGTCACCGGATTCATCGAATCGCTCGATGGATGGGTCTGTCTGGATTCGCGCCGGATCCCCGACGGCTTCGCCTGTATATGGGGCATTCCGGCGGAGGCGTTCCACCGCCAGACGCCCGATTGGAACGCGCTGACGGCTGCCCTGCTGAATCCCGCGCGTTTGTCCCATCCGGATTATCCGCCGTTAAGCGTGTGGGAGATCGCCCCGCCCGAATGGAAAAAGCGGTTGAAGGAGGTGGCGATCAACCGGGCCCAAAGCCGATACGGGTATGCCTACTCGCGCTTGCTCGCGGACGGGGTACTGGCGGATTACGCGCCCGCACTCGCGTTGTCGCTGACGCAGGACCTCCTCTCCCGGGCGACACCGAATCAACTGCATCTTCTTCTGGCGCGGCTCCCGGGAGACCCCAGGATTCTGGCGGAGATCGCCTCCCGTTACCGGCGGCTCGGACTGGTCCGGGCATCGGATTGGATCGCCTCGTTCGGCACGCTCTCGTTCATTGACTACGCCGCGTCGCAGACGTGCGAACAACTCGTGACGAAACCGGACGGAACCGCGATCCCGATGGCCTCCTATCCCTACCCCTTCGAACTGGCGCCGTTTAGGAAAGCGTTCGAGACGGCCGACTTCTCGGAAACGCCCCTTGAGATCTTCAACCGCTGGCGGCAGCCGTTCCCCGGAGGCAACGGCCGGCAACCGGACACACGGGACCGCGCCTTTGCCGAGGGGATGGCGCGTATCCAGGCGGATCCACCCGATTTCGAAACCGCCTACGCGGCTTTTCTCCGAAGCGCCGGCGCCCACCTCACCTTTGCGGCGTGCCATCAGGCGGGACTCTGCGCGAAACGGCTGGATCGGCCCTACGAGGCGATCTTCCTGCTGGCACAGGCAGCGGTGATCAAACCCTATCACCGGGACACATGGACACGGCTGGAGGAACTTTGCCGACTGATCGGCGACGCGGCCGCGCGGGAAGCGTGCGTCCCGCATCTGACAGAGGAGGGCCATCCGCATGAATCCGAATGAACTGGAAGCGTCCGCCTCCATGGACGGTTTTAACATCACCCACCCCAGCCTGATCTTCTCGGTCATCAAAGGCAACCCGCCGTCGTATGACCGGTTTTACCGGATCTACAAACCGCTGATCGAGATCCGCTGCCGGAAATGCGGCCTTTCGCCCGACGCGACGGAAGAGTTGGTGCAGGACGTGATGAACGCGTTCTTCAACCAAGCGAAGAAATTCTGCTATGACCCGGCCCAGAGTTTCAAAAACTACTTTTACGGGATCATCAAATACCGCATCTATGACTATTGGCGGAAACAGGAGAAGAAGAAACGGCGCGAGGTCCCGTTGGATCCCGAGGAACTCGACAACATCGCCCATGCCGTCTGGCCCAATCACGCCGAGAGCGAGGATGAGGAGTGGATCCAGTACATGTACCGGACCGCGAAGGAGGAGATGCGGGGGCTTGTCCCGCCGATGACCTATCAGGTCTTTCTCCTGCTGTTGGAGAAGGATGCGGAACCCAAACAGATCGCCAAACGGCTGGGAATTGCCCTGAGTTCGTTCTACAACCACAAGAAAGCGGCGCTGGACGCCTACCGCCAGATCTTGACCGAGTTGAAGGAGTTGAGATGAGTACCCATCCCGCCCATCCGTTCGATTATGCCGCGTTGGACGCCTATCTGAATGGCGATCTGCCCTTTCTGAAACGGCTGGCGTGCGCGCGCCATCTCAAACGATGCCCGCGTTGCCGGGCGGTCTTGGAACGGGTGAAGAGCGATAATCAGCTTTGGGCGGACATCAGCGCGGCCGAGACGACGCCTCCCGACGCAAACCCGACGAACCATGAATGCTGAAACCATCCAGCGGCTTTTGAACAAGACCCATCGGAACGATATCCTGATCCGGCATATCGCGACGGGCGGTTTCGGCAGCGTCTGGTTGCTGCGCGATCCCGTCCTCAACCGGCTGGAGGCGCTAAAGGCCGTCGAAAGGGCCCCGCACCCCGATCCCGGGAAAGAGCAGGACAAACTGTCGATGGAGCTGGCGGGGGTTCAGACCTACACCGGAACGATCCCGACCCATCCGAATCTCGTCACCGTCCATGACGCGTTGCATGTGGATGGGACATTCCTGTACTTTATGGAGGCGGCGGACAATGTCGCCGCGGATGAGCGGTCCTATCAGCCGGACACCCTCCTGCATCGGCTCCGGAAGAGCCGGCAAGCGGGAGAGACGTTTCCCCTCGAAACCATCCGTTCCCTCTTCCTCGCCCTCCTGGACGGCATTGAGGCGCTGCACGCCAAGGGTATCTGCCATCGGGACATCAAACTCGAAAACGTGATCTTCATCAACGGGATACCCAAACTGACCGACATGGGCGGCGTGGCGGATCCGGCGCGTTCCGAAACCTCCGGTTTCATCGCGACACCCGCCTACACGCCGCGGTACCGTTCGACGACGGCATACGATCCCATCGACCACGATCTCTACGCGTTGGGAATCATGCTCTACTGCTGCCTGACGGGTTACGCGCCGGAACGGTTCCCCGAGTTGCCCCCGCATTTCCTCGATCAGCCGATCCGCGCGCGGTTAAACCGATTCCTGATGGAAACGGCCTGTACCGATGTGCAGGAATTGCGTTGCCGTTCCGTCGCTGAATGGCGCGAACAGTTTCTTGCCGCCTGGAGGAACCCGATCCTGACGCGGCGCGCCATCATCGGTGGGATTGTCACGGTTCTGCTGCTCGGCGGCCTGGCGGCGGGGCTGACCCTCATGAGCGCGAAACCCATCACGCGGAAGCGCTTTTCCGGCATCCCGTCGGCAACGATGCTCTATGCAGATTCCGCCGTGGCGCGGTCAGACGGCTGTCGGGAAATCCGTTGGCAGGTCCCCCAACCGAGCCGTCAGGCGCGGCTCCTGCTCTATTGGCCGGATCTCCCCATCGCCGAATCCTCCCGGATCACCATCCGTCTCCAATCGACCCTTCCCGACTTCGCCATCTGGAGCAGTTTCTACCCCGAATCCCTCAACCTGTGCGTCAATCTTTCCGGCACATGGAAGGAGATCGGGTTCCTGTGGAACAGCCTCGCCGTGCAAAAGGGCCACCTCATCCTTTCGGAAACCCGCGAACGGAATTATGTCCGTGACCTTGCCCTTTGCCGACCGACCATTCCGATCGGAACCGTCGGCCCGAACGCCCCCTCGTCATGGCTGGAGATCCGGCGGGACGGAAGCCAGGTTACGATTCATCTGGACGGGCAACTGATCGCGGAGTATGATGATCCCGTTTCGGAACTTGAGAAAGACCGTTTTTTGGTGGGTTTCCAAAGCCGGGCGGCGGGTGAGCTGATTATTCAGGAAATTTCATTCCGTTTTGGAAAATGAGGATTCCCGATGCGAATATGTCATTAGAGAATCCTGTGAGAGAAGGAGAAAATCATGAAGAAAGCGAATGTGACCTCTTTTGGAATGTTGATGGCCTGTCTGTTGGCGGGTTTGATGTGCTGTTTGCCGGCTGAGGCGCGCGGCCGGGGTCCGGGGCCCGGTTTTCATGGCGGCCCTGGGTTTCACCACCACCATCACGGCTGGGGATGGGGCCTGGGTGCCTTTGGTGCGGGTTTGGCGATCGGGACGCTCGATTCCATTTATTACCACTCGGCCTATCCCTACCGCTACTACCCTTACGCCTATCCGTCGGTTTATGCCGGATCGGTGGTTGTCCAGCAGCCGCAACCCGTGGTTGTCCAGCAACAGCCCGTCGTGGTTCAGCAGCAACCCGTCGTTCAGCAGCAGGTGATCCAGGAGCCGGTGGTCGCGCAGCCGCAGGTCTCCACCACCACGACGACCACGACCACCACGACGACCCGTCCCCAACGGTGGGTTGAGGGATATTGGCAGGCCCAGACCGACGCCAACGGCCGCCTTATCCGCCGCGTGTGGGTCGAGGGGCACTGGGAATAGGCCCCGGCACGCGACTGCCCTTAGGGCCCGAAAAGAGACTAACCCCGCCTTACCCAGGCGGGGATTTTTTGTTTTCGCCGCTCAGAATCAGGAATCCCACATACCCCAGCGCACCACCAAGGGTGTTGAGCAGCAGGTCTTCGGTTTGGCTGTAGCCGATGCTGAAAACATACTGCGCGCTCTCGATGAGAAACGAACCCAGAAAGCAGAGCGGGACAACCGAACGGCGAAGGCGGGTCAGGAACGGGATGCCGAACCCGAACGGCATGAAGCAGGCGATGTTTCCGAAGAACAGGAAGGCGAACCGTTTGAACCCGGAACGCCAGAGTACCTTAAACCCTGAAAAGGGAATGTACTCCAGATATCCCCTGAACAGGGGACGCGTCCCGAATCCCGGCCTGAAAACGGCAAGCTTCAGCAACAGCGCGGCATAGAGGATAAGGATTCCCCATCCGATCAGTTTCACCCGTTTTTTCATTCGACCTTCAGGGCCGACCACTGGGCCGCCTCGCAGTACCATCCCGTCGGCTGGTTCAGCAGTTCAAGGGTCACCTCCCGCCCCTTCCACGGGAGCAGACTGATCTCAAACGTCCGGAAATTCGTGTTCCCCTGTCCGGCGATGTCGGTAGAGAGGATCGCCTCGCCATCCACCTTCACGATCAACCGGAAATCCCCCGTCGTGTTGGAAACGCGGAAGGAGAGCCGGGGATGGTCACCGGTGAGCCTGACCTTCCGCGTCAGCACCGCCGGCTCGTCCCGCTTGGGGGGATGGGTCAGGAAAACGCCCGTCTCACGCTCACTATCCTCCCGATAGCCCGGTTTCATATCCGGCGCGTTGGGCCCCGTCACCCATCCGGGATAGAAGTGGTCCAAAACCTTCTGCACCCGCCGCGTGGGATCGGGATCGTCAAAGACCCGGGGATGCGGCCCGTTGATCGGGAATTTCAATTTCGCCTTCTCCTCCGGTGTGAAAACGGAGTGGGCGATCGGGCCGGGATTCCAGCTGAGAGCAAGGGCATCCGGCCGCGGAGTATGCGCCGGGATCAGGAAGAACTCCCGGCCGTCGGCATCCCGCTCGATCCTGCCGCCCTGCCGCAGAAGAATCTGGCGGGTGAGATTCTCGCAGACCGCCATCAGTTCCGGTACCGAGTAGGCGGTGAAAGAGAATTTCCGCTTCAAATCCAGTTTCTCGGTAAACCGCGCGGGCAGCTGCGAGAAGCCGATTGAGGTGAAGAGCGGCCCCGCCGCGCTGGAGGGATTACAGTCGGAATCGAACCCGCCGCGCATGGCGATCGTGATGGTTTTGTCCAAATCCCCCTCGCCATAGAGAAATCCGAGCAGGACCATCGCGCCGTTGATCTTCACATCAATCCCGCCGTTGGAACACTTCTGGTAGGCGGGGTTCTTCCGGTATTTTTCAATGCACTTCCGCCAGCACCCCTGCCAATCCTGCGGCAGTTCGCGGTGCCACTGGAGGAGATCGCGAACCATCTCGGCGTATTGGCTCTCGGCGGGGATACAGGCGAGGCCCGCCCGGACCATCGCCTCCCGATCCCGGGTGAAGAAGGCCTCGGCGTACATGCCGCCCATGAACTGGCCGCCGTAAACCCCGTCGCCATAGTTCATCAGACGGCCGAAGAGATTGCCCAACCGGATGACCGAATTGGGCATGCCGGGCGAGATGAGACCGGCGAAATCGGCCTCGATCTGATAATCGATATCGTTCGGGCAGGCGTTGAAGGCGGGATGCGAGGAGTCGGGCGGCGCGATCCCGCGGCGCAGGTTTTTGCGCCCCGCCGCATTCGCGCACCACAGGGCGTATTCGCTGTTGGCGAAATCGATCCCCGCCTGGCGGATACCGACATCCAGCCCGTACTGCTCCAGCGTGCGCAGGAAGGTCATCTCGACGTAGAGGTCATCCTGGCCAAAGGCGTCGTTGACCATCTCCGGCCGCCAGACGGGAACCTTATCCTCAGGAATGATGGCGTCGTTCCACTTGAACTCCGTCGGCGCACCCCAGCAGACGCCGGCGATCTGGCCGATCCATCCACCTTTCATCCTGTCGCGGTACTCCTCGACCGAAAGTTTCCGAAACTCAACGCCGCGCGCCGTCATCCCCGCCAGGAGGATACCCGCCATCCAGCCATATCCCATCCGATTCATCATGGAACTCCTCGCTCAAAGCCTATCCAACATCAAGCCGCAAAGGGGCACAACGTTCACAAAAACCACAAGGGTTGTGAACGGGCTTCGCCGGTTCACAACCCTTGGGATGAACGTGCCGAACGACACCGGTTTACAGGTCAATCACGCTGATGGTGTTGGCCTTGTCGTTGCTGGTGTTCATCAGTCCGGGGAAGGTCCAGTCGAAGTTGACGATCAGGAGCTTGCCTTTCCAAACCATCGGCTCGCAGGGCTGGTCCAGCAGCCCGTCCGCACCATCGGTATCGCCGTTCTGCCAGATGAGGCCCAGCTTCTTGGCATCGATATCCCAATAGCGGACCGCGTTCATAGCGGAGTCGGTCATGATGATCCAGTTTTTCTTCGCATAGTAGCAGATGCCATCGCAGCAGGGCCACACCTTCGGATCGTAGAAAAGCAGTTCCGGCTTACCGTAGGTGCCGTCCGCGTTGCGCTTCATCGTGTAGAAGTGCGCGTCACCGAACGTGCCGGTATAGATGTTGCCGTCCTTGTCGAGGCAGACGCCGTCCGCGCCGGAGTTGTCATTCCGGACCGGGAGCAGGACGGTATCGGTCTTGCCGAGGAAGTAGGGATCCTTCTCCATCTGATCCTTGTTGAGCAGCTGGACCGGCTTCTCCTTGAACGCGCTCATCGGCACGCGATAGACCGCGCCGTGGTTCGCGTTCGGCAGATCGGACTGGGTATCGGAGAAGATCAGCTCGTTCTTGTAGAACCGGATCGCGTTCGCCAGTTTGATCCGCTCGATGACCGGCTCAATCCGCACGGGCTGGCCGCCGACCCCGATCACGACACGCATAATCCGGGACTGGTAATCCTTATCGAAGAAATACTGATTGTCGCAATAGTAGAGATTGCCGTCCGGTCCCAGCTCAATGCCCATCGGCCCCGCCCGGCCGGTCTTCTCATTCAGAAGCGCCTGAACGAAAATCGACCACTCGCCCTTCGCGGTCCGCTTCATGATCACCGGCGCATAGCGCTTGTCGATGTAGTTCGGGACAGACATGTAGATGTCGCCGTTCTTGTGCTGGGTCAGTCCGTCCAGCACGTGCAGGTTGTCGCCGAACATCGCAAAGAGTTTCGGACGGTACCGCTCATTGGGTTTCTCCTGCGCGGAAACCAGCTGCGCACCGCAAAGAAGAGCGGCGGTAAACCCGAGAAGCATGGGGGACGTTTTCATCTTCGATACCTTTCTTTTGAACGTTTAGCGTAACACACAGACACCTGAAATCGAACCGAGCGCGACGGGATCATAGAGGAACCAGAC
>DBXN01000044.1:16409-16840 GCA_002309585.1 Verrucomicrobia bacterium UBA1211 | reverse complement strand
GTCCAGTTGGCGACCATCAGATGGCCCTCGGGAAGCTCGACAACCTGCCCGTAGAAATGGTTGTGCAGCTTCTCCGGCTGCTGGGCGCTCCACCGCGGCCCGATCGAGCCGTCAAGGCCGTAATGAACAAGCTCAACCCCATAGCCGGTGCTACCCCAATAGCCCTTTCCGGCCAGATCGGGAATGAGGTGGTAGGGATTGCGGCCTTTCGGAATCTCGAAACGCTGCAGGATCTCACCCTCGCCATCCTGATCGGTCAACTTCCCCCGGACAAACCCGCTGTCGTGCGAAAGCAGAATCTCGCCGTTCGCCAGACGGGTCATGGTCCGCGCGTTGTAGATGCCGGTGAAGGTTGTCGTCGCGATCAGGTTTCGGTCCTTGGCGAACCGCAACACCTTGATGCAGTTCTTGGCGTTGACGGAGGCGATGAA
>DBXN01000044.1:1798-16399 GCA_002309585.1 Verrucomicrobia bacterium UBA1211 | reverse complement strand
TCGCTGACCGAACACACCCCGCCCAGCGCGGGATGCTTGAACTGATCGACAATCCGACGCGTCTCGATATCCACCACCGTGAATCCATTCCCGCCCACCGACCGGAAACGGCTCTCCCCGCACCGCTGCAAATCCCACACCGGGCGGGGCACCGGAATCGAGAAGGAGTTTCTGGGGTCGAACTGGTCGATATACCTGCAATACCCGCGCGACTCATCCGCCAATACGACGATATGCTTCACGGCGGGTCCCGCGACAGCGGCCGCCGCCATCAGGCACACAGCCGCCAGAATAGGGAACTTCCCGTTTCTCATACTTGCTCCGCTTTTTTAGGTGTCTTGAATCAAACGAGCTGAACGTTCCGCATATTCATCCGGATGGGTGACGGCCGCGACACGGTTCTCCGAGAACGCGGCGAAGAACGCGGCGGCCTCGTTTTTGGGGATCGTGATGACGGTTCCGCCCTTCTCGTCAATGTGATAACTCGCGCTGCCGATTGTGGAGAGCGCATCCAGAATGCGGCCGTGCGCCGTGTCATCGATCGGCTTTCCGCTGGTATAGACCAGCTGGTCGCCTTCAACGTGGGCGGACCAGGGGATGCGCGTCTTCTCGATCACCTCCAGATGGTTCAGTTCCACTTCGCCGTGTTCGCTGGTCCAGGTGGTGGGCGAGGTCAGCTTCTCCAGATTCTCGATCGTCTCGATCGCCCCCTCCTGCATCGCCGCGCCATCATTTGCGAGCGCGTCATAGAGCGAGATCTGCGGCCCGAAGACATCCAGGAGCTTCGCCATATTCGCGTCGAACTCCTTCTCCATCGCTTCAATCCGCTCTTCGACCTTCTTGTAGATCTTCACTTCACTGTCCGTAAGCCCCTCCTGATGGGAATCGAACTGTTTCGCGTAGTCGATGAAGAGATCATGGGCCTTGCCGGATGCGACCAAATCCCGCAGTTGGATGACACCCTGAAACTTCGCGAACCGGGTGTCGTCGTCGAAGACCGAGAAGTTGAGAAACCGTTTCTCCAACGTCACCGTTTTGGTGTCGCGGAAGGAGAGGTTGTCGTGAATCTCCAGATCCTTCCCGTTCTTCTCCAGCGAGTGGCCGGGATCGATCGCGAAGAAACGGCCGCCCCGGATACCTTTGTTCTGTCCGTGCGAACCGACGGCATCGCGGTCGGCCAGCACCAGGAACATCGCCTTGTATTTGCCGAGGGGCTCAACCTGCTCACCTGTGGGAGGAACAATCCGCCCGTCCTTCAGGTAAACATCCTCGAAATCGTGATACCCGTCCGCGAACTTCGCCTCCAGCATCATTTTCGGGCGGCCGTCGGAGTATTGCCCGCGCATGATCGAAAGCTCCTGCGCGGGGACACCCATGAGGCGGGTCAGGTCGTTTGCAAGCGCCTCCGCGACAGCGCCTGCGGACGCCGAAGTCGGAGTCGTGAGCCGGAATGCCCGGAAGAAGGTGCCTTTGACGGCGCCGCCCTTGATGGAGGTGCGCTCCGGCAGACGCAAAAGCCCCGAACTTCCCGCTCCCCTCGTGAACACGCGGTCATTCTCGTTGTAATCCAACTTGGCGATGTTGCGGTCGGAGAAATGATGGAAGACCGAACATTTGTCATAGGCGGGATCGGCCTTGTCGAAATGCATCACCGCTTCGCGGATCTGGACAAAGAGCTTCGATTTCACATCGACCAGATTCCGTTTCTGTTCCGCAGACGGTTCCGCGTTGAAATCGGCGGGGAAGAGATCATCTACGGTAAGACCCGGGAAAGCGTCATGGAACGCCTTCCACAGGGCGCTATCCGGGTTCTCAAGCTCTTTGGCGAGTACATACTCCGCCGCGAACGCGACCCCCAGCGGATGGGAGCGGCCGACCAGAAGCCCCAATTCCCGGAAAGACGCCTGGCGGTCGGCGGCTTCCTTCAACTTGGAACCAGGCGGCGCGTTGTCGATGAGCTTCTGCAGGCTGGCCCGGCTGTCGGCCGAGAAGACATCGGCCATCAACCCGCGCGTGTCATCCGGCGACCAGTCGTTCTTGAAGATGAACCCCGGCTCGACCCCGTTGGTCTTGAGCTTCTCGAAAAGAATGGGGTTCTTCCCGTAGTTGATACGCATCCCGACACCGATCTCGCCGGACCTGACGCGATCCTCCACCGAGGCGTCCTTCACCCCGAACATGCTCTTGAGCGAAACTTTAAGCCGCTTCAATCCGGTCGGCGCGTTCGGTTCGGGCTCTTTCTCGACCTGTCCCGCGCCAATGTTGGCGCCCAGCGACGAAATCCGCCCACCGGGAACCAGCTCATTGACCAGCGGATCGGTATGGGCGCGGATGAGATCGGTCACAACCTTGGTCATCGCCTCCGCCGTCTGGCAGGAGTGCAAGGTGGCCTTCAGACTGGGAATCGCCGCACTAATTTCATTCACCACACGCGCCTTGGCGGCGCTTCCGAGCTGCATCAGGGTGGGGTCGGTATCGACCTGCCGCTGTATCTCGTTGATGAACCGGTGTTCTTTGAGCGGCTCAAGTTGCGATAACACCCTTTGGATATCGCCGGCCCGAAGTGATTTGTGCAGCTGCTGGCGGATCCCGAGCACCGTGTCGAACGCATGCTCGCCGAAGACCCCGTACTGGGCGCTGAGCGCCTTCCGGAACGCCGCCATCGTCGCATCGTTGACGTCCTTGTCGGACTTTGTGACGGTGACCCTGCCGAACCGGCCGAGATGCGCCTCGGCCGCTTCATCCTCTCCCGTCACGACTATATCGCGGGAACCGAAAGTTGCGGATCGGGCGACCGTCTGAAAGGTATTGAGATTGACCGACATAGGCATCCCCCCCTACGGGTTGATGAAAAATGAGTTGTCTGACAGACGATCGGCATCCTGAAACGCCTCGCCCGAACGTTCGTCCCCGGATTCGATAAGATCGTCGCGGATCCGCCCCGCCCAGATATCGACGACGGAAAGGATCTGCTCCAGCATTTCGGAGAAGGTCTCCGGATCGGCGGCGGGATCGAAATCGAAGAGGTAGTTGAACACCACCGTCTCGTTCTCCGGCTCAAGGGAGAAAAAGCCCCCGCCCGTGTCTTTGCCGAAAAGCCCGCCCACCAGAAGATCCCGGTAGACCGCGCGACCGGCATCCTTGGGCAGATTCGCGACCTCCACGAAGCAAAGGATCTTGGCGGAACGCTCGACGTACTGAAGGTTTAGCGTGTATGTCTCCTCCACGCGAAGGCTGACAAGACCGTCCTTATCCGGCGCAAACGCATCCAATCCCGTCGATTTCGCGACCCTTGCAAGAAACTCCTCGTACTCTTTCCGTGTAGGCATAACACTCTCCTTTTTGCTTTTACTGGAGAATACTATACCGTTTTTATTTCTATTATGCAATGCGCGAATCGCACTTTTCAACCGCCGCTGCACGAAAAACACTGCATGACTTTCAAGACCGGACAAACCATCAACAGCCCGGCGAAGAGAACCACGAGGATGACCGTTATCCATTTCCGGGGCGCGCTGATCCGGGCGCTCTTCATTCCCGCCTTTTCAAACACGGCGGCAAGTTCCTCCCTTCCCACACCGTGACCGCTCCACGCGGGAATGATCAGCCAAGATCCCAAACGATTCTTCAGGAATATCGCGTCATCATCGATCCGGTACGCCTCGGCAAGTTCCTTAAGCGGAACCGTGACCTTCGTTTCGCCGTTAACCGCAGAAAACGTCTCATCCGTCAGGCGGTATTCATCACGATGGGTCTTATGGCTGCGATAGGCCTTGAGAACCCGTTTCCGGAACCGGTACCAGTAGAAGAGGGTTACCGCGATCGAGGCCAGTAGCACACCCAGCAGGAAGGGCAGCCACGGCGAAACGGACTTGGGCGACAGGATTTTCGAAATGATTTCAGCCCCGGAATACACCACTAACAGGGCGATGACCCCCAGACGGCAATAAAGCCATGTCCGGCAGGGCCGCATCGACAGTTCCAGTATCTCGTTCTCGGTTTTCTCGCAAGAATAAGCCAGTTCCATTTCGTCCTCCGCTTCAGCGTAACCCTCAACCCTCAACGGGGTTAGGTGGTTCGGTGGTTAAGTGGTTAGGTTTAGCCCTCTCGTCACTTCCATTCCCCGTTCCCCGCTTAACCTTTTGACCCTTTAACCTTTTCATCTTTTAACCTTTGATTTGCCCTCAACACTCAACCGTTAGGAAGTATACCACAGTCCCGGAGCGCGCGAAAAGGGGCTTGTTCGATGATTCGCGTTTTTGTACACTCTCTCCGTCAGCACGAAAGCCGGCCGGACCCGTTTTTCGGAGAAGGGCGGAAGTGTCGCGGATCGTACAACCTGATGCGGAGGATGGAGAGTGATGAAACGGATTCCCTTGATTCTGATCGCGCTCGGATGCGGCTGGATTGCATCCGCCCGGCAAACGCTGGATCTGAACGGTGTCTGGCAATTCCGGTTTGAGGAGAACAAGCCGCTGGAGGCGGTGGCAAACCCCGACTTCGAGGCGACCGACCCAATCCCCGTTCCCTGCTGTTTCGATATGCTGCCCAAATGGGAAAAGAAGCGGGGAACCGGCCTCTACCGCCGGACCTTTACCCTTCCCGGAGACGTCCCCAACGCCTTCCTCACGGTTGACGGCATGGGACTGCGGGGCAAGTTTCTGATCGACGGCCGGGAGATCGGCCTGGTCGCCCTCCCCTACTCCCGCTTTGAGGTGGCGACCGGCCCCCTCACCGCCGGTACCCACACGCTCGTCGCGGCGCTGGACAACCGGTTCGATCCCGGAACGATGCGTCTGTTCCTGCCCTACTATGATTTCTATGCCTTCGGCGGGTTTTATCACGGCGTCTCGCTGGTTCTCCAAACCGCGCCGGTCCAGCCGGACGTGATCCGGGTCCGGACACGCGATTACGCCACCGGTACCGTGGAGCTCGAAGTGGCGTTCCGGGGCGAAACCCCCGCCACATTCGACGCCGCGGTCCGCTTCGACACCGATCCCGCACCCCGTAACGTCACCTTCAAAAACGCGCGGGCGGTCCTGCCGGTCCCGGAATTCAAGCTGTGGTCACCCGACACACCGAACCTCCATACGGTCACCCTGACCGCCTTCGGCGAGACGGTCCAAACCCGTTTCGGTATCCGCGAGATCAAGGCGGGGGCGAAACAGCTGTTCCTGAACGGTAAGCCGCTCTACCTCAAAGGCGCCAACCGCCACGAGGCGCATCCGACCTTCGGCGCGGCGACGCCGGAGAGCCTGATGATCCGCGACATCCAGCTGCTGAAGGCGATGGGCGGCAACTTCTTCCGCGGGGCGCACTACCCGCAGGCGCAGCGGTTCCTCGACCTCTGCGACGAGATGGGCGTGCTTGTCTGGGAAGAGAGCCTCGGATGGGGCAACACCGCCAAGCAGATGGCCGACCCGGAATTCATCCGGCTCCAGATCGAGCAGACCCGCCTGATGGTCCGCAACAGCTTCAACCACCCCTCGGTCATCATTTTCGCCTTCCTCAATGAATTCGAGTCGCAGAAAAAGGAGGGCAAAGCGCTCGCCGACCAGCTGATCGACGCCATCAAGGCGGAGGATTCCGGCCGGCTTGTGACCTTCGCCTGTAACCACAACTGGGATGACATCTGCAACGAGAAGACCGATCTGATCGCCTTCAACACCTACCCCGGATGGATCGGTTCCGACGCGGGCACACCCGACAATCTCCGGACGATGGTCTCCAATGCCGTCGAGACCGTCATCCGCCTGCACCGCAAGAAATACGCGGAGAAGCCGATCATCGTCAGCGAGATGGGCACCTGCGCGATCTACGGTCACCACGACCCCGCCGGCGCGCAGTGGACCGAGGAGTTCCAGGCGGAATATGACGGCGACGTGCTTGACGCCGTTCTCGCCACCCCGGAGATCTGCGGCCTCACCTTCTGGCAGTTCACCGACTCGCCCAGCTACCACCGGGACGGCTCCACGATCCGGACCAAACCGTTCGCGATGAACCTCGCGGGGCTCTACGACGGCTACCGCCGCCCCAAACAGGCGGCGGAGCGGGTCCGCAAAGGGTTCACCCAACCCCGCCAGCCCTGACGTTACCGCCGCACGATCTCGTAGAGGAACGAGGCGTTCGACGGGTCGGCATCGACATCCGCCGTGAACATGAGCGTGCCGTTCTCGAAGACCGACGGCACCTCCCGGCGACGCTTCCCGCCTGTCGAGAGGCAGAAGACTTTGTAGCTGCTTTCGGCGTCAAGCCGGAGCGACACCAACGCCTCGCCGTTCCGGAAGAGATGGGGCGTGTTCCCCCAATCGGTCAGAACCGTCAACCCCGGATCGGCGTAGGTGATGCCGCTGTTCTGGACATCCGTCAGGTAGGTCAGCAGCAAACGGTCGGAGACCCCGATCGCGTATTGATCCAGCGAACTGACCCAGACCGTCGCCGCCGTACCGCGGAGATCGACCCGAAGGGGACCGGCGGAGATGATCCCCTTCTCGGCGAACCCACCGCAGGTCCGCGGCGTCGTCAGGATGAACGACCCGCTCTTCGGATCGATGGTCACCGCCCCGTCGCCCGCCACCGGCATCGGACCGTCGGGCGAGGCGGGCAGGATCTCGCGGCGGACCTCATCCCCCTTCTTCCGGTAGACATCGGGATAAGCCGCTGACCATGTGGCATCCGCCGGCGCACGGTCCGCGACGACGGTTCCCAGCCGCGCATACCAGCTGACCCACGGCCAGTCGGTGCTGTTGAGGGGCGAATTCCCATCCATCGTCTTCAGTTTCTGTTCGGGAAGCACCATCGCATACGTCTTGGTGAGCGGCGGAAGGTCACGACGCAGGAACAGACAGATCGAGGCGCGCTCGGCGGCAAGCGAGAGCGGATCGCCCGACATGTCGAAATAACCCATCTTCGCCTCGCCGGAATGGATGATCGCCCAATCGCTGTGGCTCCAGGCGAACCGCCAAACGCCGCCCCAGTCCTGGAGGGCGGCGGCGGTACCGGTCGCGATCCCGCCCACCCCGCGGAAGCGGCCGGGCCCGGAGTAGTTGTACTCCGTGATGGTGAAGGGCCGGTCCAGCAACCGCCGGAAGACCACACCCTGCGCGCCCATGTTGTTCCCCAGCATCGGATTCGTATTCGCGCAGCGGCTCGGAAGCCGCCACGGATTCTCCAGAAAACTCGGATGATCAACATAGAAGTGATCGTCCACATAGTCATAGCACGCGGCGCGCGGCAGCTGGTAGCAGACGGGATTCATCCAGCAACTCATGTTCGTCAGCAACGCCTTGCACCGCATCTCGTCCCGGATGAAGGCCCGGACCCGTTTTGCGAAGGCCGTCTCCTTCTCCTGGAGAAAGAGCGAAAAGGCGGCGGCGTGGGCGTCCCGGTTCCAGAGGTTGTCGGGGATCGTGTCCGGGATCGCGCCGTAGGCGGCGGGTTCAGCCGCTTTCCGCTCCGCCAGCCATTTCCGCCAGGCATCCTGCCAGACTTCGTGCCGCTTATAGTACGTCCCGCTCTGGTTACCCGGATTCCCCTCATTCACGAACGCGAGCCACGAGAGGGCCGGCTCATCGGCATACCGTCGGTTCGTCAGCGGATTGACATGCTCAAGAAACTGCCGGCTGAAACGGATGAAGTTCTGGTACGCCCCCTCATGAATCGGAACCAGCGCCTTGAACTCATCCATTTCGACGTTTCCGTCCCGTTCGATCCCGATCGCCCGATAGGGAATCCGGCGTGAGACGAAGAGGTCGGTCGTGAGATAAATCCCGTTCTCCACGCAGGCCGCGACAAGGTAATCCAACAGCGCCAACCGGTCGGGATTCAGCGTCGTCCCATCGGGAGACCCCTCGGTCAGCCCCGCGTCATGATGGTGCAGCCGCAACGCGTTGTAACCGGTTTTCGCCAGCCGCCGCGCGAACGCCTTCGCGTATTTGGGCATCAGATAATTGGCCGAGCCGCAGATGTTCACGCCATAAAACCGCTGCGGCACGCCCGGCTTCTTCTCAAACTCGAAATGTCCGCCCTTCGCCACGACATACCCGTATTTACCGGCGGGCGCGTCGATCCCGCTGATGGTCGAAAAGTCCAGCGCGGACCCCTCCTCGATCTCCGAATCAACCGTCAGCGGGATCCAATCCCGTCCGGCCACAATCCGTTGCGGCGCCAGCCCGGTGAGGGTCAACGGCGCCGCCGCGCCGAGGGTCATCCCCAGCCCATACGCCTGTTTGGCCTGGAGGGAAGACGCCTGCGCCAGATAGATCCGGAACTGGAAATGGGCGCTGTTCCACTCCCGGTCATCCTGGAACATCACCCCCGTCGGCTTGTCGAACGAGACCGTCAACAGCCGATTCCCGTCCGCATCCTTCAGCGTCACCTCCGAGACCGTTCCGTTATAGAGATGGACCTGTCCCTTCGAATAGAACTTCGGGAAGGTGACCGCCGTTTTCCCGTCACACGCCGCCGTGCCGCCGCCAAAAACATCCGTCGGCAGGGAAGCCCCAACCGAAAGGCACTGGATGGCGAGATCCGCCTCCGGCGTGACCGTATAAGTGACCGCCATCCGGCCATCCTCCAGCGGCTTGTACACCACCCGGCCATTCAGCTTCGCCCCGTTTCCCGGATCAATCGTAAAATTCCGCGAACCGTCCGCGTTCGCGGCATACCCCCCGACCGGGTTCCGTCCCTGCCATCCCGGCAGGAAGAGATGCGGTGAGAAAGAACACACCGGTTCCGTCAACGCGAACTTCCCACCGATGTCCACCCGCACCTCGCCGGCCATCGCCACGCCCGCCACCGCCAGCCATCCGATCAATCCCGCTCGCACCGTCATATTAAAACCCTTTCTTTTTTGCGATAGTGTAGCAGAAGCGGAAGGAGGATTGAAAGGTTAAAAGCCCGCCGCCCGCGCTTTAGGGTACATCCGTGTTTTTCACCCATGCCGACGGGGATCGGAAAACAACCGAAACAACTCCGCGCCCCCTCTTCAATTGGGCTTGCGCTTGGACGGGTTTATCCGTAATATAGCGTCATTCTTTTTGCCAGAGTGGTGAAATGGCAGACACATCGGACTTAAAATCCGAAGCGGGTTAAACCGCGTGAGGGTTCGATCCCCTCCTCTGGCACTTCTTAAACCCCTAAAAATCAACGGTTTACACCTTCCTCACTCTCCCACTTCCGAAACTTGGCACATCCCCTACAATACCCAAAATACCCTAATAAAACGCACGTATTTACCACATCTTTACCACCTGATTTTGAAAAACTAACCTATTGAAAAGAAATGGGTTATAAAAGTCCATTTTTAGCCGTCAAAAGGCGGCTTGACTTTTTGACTGATTTCCTCTTGTTTTACATCAACGATCAATCTCATGAAGCAGTTCGGGAGCAATATGGACCTCCCTGCGTCCGGTGGGTGTCTTGAGATTGCGTTACTTTGCCATAGGAGTGAACAAATCGGTCGCATTGAAGTGCCTAACATTCGTACCCGATTGATAGAGCCGGTTTTCTTTCAACAAACGCTTCTTGTTCGCTACTGCGGAAAAATTGTTGTCCAGAAACGGAAGGTACTCCAATGCCATTTCCATTGAGGGTGTTTCCCGGATATCAATTTCCCATTGGTGAGTGGCTATCAGCGACAGCTCATAATGCCAATTCTTCCTCCCTTTAAATGCAAACAGCCCATTAACCCCTTTGCTCGTCAACCTGTAACCGAGGGGAGAAACGATTGATTCAATTTGTGCCACGATTTTCCCGATCAGGTAGGTCATCTCGATCGCCTTATATCTCAAGGCCTGCCGTTCTTCCTTCTTTTGAGCATCCAAGTGAATGAATACGCCAACCCCTAATACATAGAGTAAGGCGCCGATTGTGACGATCCGGTCAAGGCGTGTGGAACGTTTTTGGGGGAATGGTGTTTTCATCGTAGAAGAATCTGTTGATTGACTTTTTCACATTCCCAGAATCCGACCACCCGGTCGGGCGAAATGAAACAATTCGCAGACGAACTGGCCAATGACTGCCAGTTTCACGCAGCGGCATAACACACAAAAACAACTACCTATCCAAAATTATGGCAATGTGACATTAAGCCATTATGATATTTCACACTGCCATTCGCCTCGTTTCCCTTCCCTCTTCTCTTTTCCCTTATCTTTTCATTCTCTCTCGTCACCCGTCACTCCCCTTCCCCCGTTCCCCCCTCAACCTTTTAATCGTTTAACCTAGATTCCCCGCTTGGGGGTCTCACGCAGAGCCGCCGAGAGGCAGAGAAAGTATCGGGAAACAGAGACTATTCGAATGATCAGGCGATATTGGCGAACAGACAAGAAGTTGTCGATTCTTCACCAAATGGGTGAATCGGCAATCATTCAGCAAACCCTCGCAAATCCTTTCCGCTCAGCGTCTCTGCGCCTCTTCGCGAGATTAAAAACGTTGTCTGGGAAACGTAACAGAGGAATTAAGGTTTAATCTCTTAACCTTCCCTCCGTCACATTCTTCACTTTCCGACACAGAAGCGGCTGAAGATCCGGTCGAGCAGATCATCGGAGTAGACGCGGCCGGTGATGCGGCCGAGCGCCTCGCAGGCGTTCTTCAGGTGGAGCGCCGCAAGAACCATTCCCTCCGCTCCACGGGTAAGATCAGCCTGGCCCGCCACGCCCTCCTCAAGCACTGTCTGTAACGCTTCGGCATGGCGGAGGGAGACGGTCGGGTGGGTGGCCTCGGCCGCTCCCGGGGCGAGCCCCAATACATCACGGATCGCCGTCTGAAGAGCCGGCAGGTTTTCGCCGGTCAGGGTGGAGATCGTTACGACGGCGGCGGGCTGTTCCGGCAGGGAGAACGTTTCCGGGAGACGGGACGGCAGATCGCACTTGGTCAGAACGAGGATCGTTTTGGCGGGATCGGGGAAAGGGGGCAGTGCCGCCAGACCGTGGGGATCCGAGCGGTCGACCAGGTGGAGGTTGAGATCGGCCTGCCCCATCCACGCTTTGGCGCGCGCGATCCCCTCCCGTTCGATCTCGTCATCGGTCTCGCGGAGCCCCGCGGTGTCCACCAGCCGGAGCGGGATACCCTCCAGTACGCAACTCTCCTCGATCACGTCACGGGTTGTGCCGGGGCGGGCATGGACGATCGCCCGGTTTTGGCGGAGCAGGGTGTTCATCAGCGAGGACTTGCCGGCGTTCGGTTTCCCGCTGATCACCACCAACGCGCCGTCACGGAGGAGCTGGCCCTCGTGTCGGGTCAAGATCAGGTGGCGGACCGTCTCCAACGGGGCGTCGAGCCGCCGGGCGGCGTCGGCAAGGAAGGTTTCGGGCAGTTCGCCCTCATCGAAGTCCAGGAGGTGTTCGACATCCGCGCTGACGGTTAGGATCTGGTCGTAGACGGCATCGATTTGGCGGCCCAGCAGACCGTCCAGCTGGAGCCGCGCCTGGCGCGCCGCCCGCTCGCTGCGGGCATGGATCAGGTCGCAGACCGCCTCGGCCTGGGTCAGGTCCATGCGTCCGTTCAGGAAGGCGCGCTGGGTGAACTCGCCAGGCCCCGCCAGACGGGCGCCGGCGGCGAGGACCGCTTCCAGCAGGCGTTTGGAGACACATCCGCCGCCATGCCCCTGGATCTCCAGCGTCTCCTCGCCGGTATAGCTCTGCGGGGCGCGGAAAATGAGGAAGATCGCGTCATCGATCGGTTCCCGTGTCTCGGGGTGGAGGACGGTGGCGTGAAAAAAGGTGTTTGCCGGGCGTTCCGAGACGCGAGGAAGACGGTCGGAAACCAGCTTGTCCCCGATCGCCAAAGCCCCGTCGCCTGAAATCCTGACAATGGCGATCCCCCCCAATCCGGGCGGGGTCGCCAACGCGGCGATCGGAAACGTCCCGTCATCCTTCATCACACCGTTCTCCTTGCCTGTTGTTTCCCATAGGCAGGTGGCCTCTCCGAGACCGTCTACCTGCCCTGCACGGCATACGCGACGCGCTCGCCCTACCGGGACACCCATTCCCCGAATTCCTGTCCCTGGGATGGTAGGGCGGCCTCTCTGAGGCCGCCGCCTGCCCGCACGGCGCGTTCGGAGAGCGCGTCCTACCAACACCGCTAGCCGGAATGCCGGGCATCGGGCCATCTGGCCCAATTGCGTCGGCAAGTTTACGGGATAGGGGAGGGGAAATGCAAGCGGTTAAGTTAAAACGCGATATTTGGCTTGAGGTGCAGGAAGAGGGAGTGGTACACTTACATCATCGTGGGTTTAATCATTATTCGAAGAGGGTGGAAAATGAGACGTTTCAAATCCTTTTGGGTTCACGTGGTGAGTGTGGCGTGCGGGTGCGCATGCGCGATGGCCGCCGATTTGGGGTCGCTGACGATCTCGCTGGATGGCGGTAACGTCGCCGTGAAGGCTTCGGGAGGGGTGTTGGATGATACCTCGAAGCTTTACCTCGTGTGGGATACCATGGATCACGGTTCCGATTTTGCGCGTTGGCCGGAGGAGAACCGTATTCCCTATGCGGGGACAACCTCCTCCGCAGAGGCGACCTATCTGATCAACAAATCCGGCATTCCGGTCGGGAGTGTCATGCGGGTCTTCGCCACCTCGGATATCCGCCTGATCGACGGGTGGGTGAAGATGGGCGCGAACCAGTACATTGACACCGGCCTCCTCGGTACCGAAGTCTACGGAATGGAGCTCCGCTTCCGGCCGATCGGTTCCCAGTCGCGCAACTGGTCGTCGGTGGTCGCCAACCGGTGCGACAATTTCACGGTCGGTGTCCGGGACACCAACTTCTCGCTCTATTATCTCCGGTACCGGGGGAACGACGTGGGGTCGTTTGCCCTGCCCGACATCGCCAATCCCCATACCCTTTCCATCATCAACCAGGTCGCGGCGGTGGATGGGGTAGCCCAGATTTCCGATTTGACGCCCGGATCGCTTGGTACGGATCCGACCAGCATCTTCTTCGGCTGTTCCAATAACGGGGGAGGTGCGCCGCACCAGGACCGCTATTGCCACGCCGAATGGCATTTCCTGCGGTTCTTCGGCAATGACGGCGCGATGATCGCCGAGTTTATGCCGGGACTTTGCGGCGACACCTCCTCCCCAGAGACGATTTTCTTCGATACCGTCTCGAAACGCATCTTCCGGTCGGCCGGGACGGACAAGGTGCTGGTGCACAGTGGCACGCAAGTCATCGAATCGGTTCCGATTGTTTCGGCCTGTTCGGTGGCGTTGGCGACGGGTTTGACGGCGTGGTGGACCGGCAAGGGTGATCTCGCGAACGTGAACGATCCGGCGAACTGGGCCTGCACGAACGGCGCCGGCGTGGCGGTCAGCGACATGGCTCCGGATGTCGATACCATCGTGATGGTCGACGGCCCGGTGAACTTCAATGTCCCTCCGGGGCAGGTCTTGACCTTCCGTGAACTGCATATCGGGAACTGTTCGCTCGTGCAGGATGCGGATTGGCGTGGCCTCGGGTCCGCGCGGTCGCCGGTCTTGGGGTTGGCCTATTTGGACGTGCCAAGGGGAGCCTACATCGACACCGGTTTCCTGCCCAACGAGAGGACCCGTGTCGTGATGGACGTGACGGTGCAAGGTTCGGCCGAGTATTGGTTCGGCTGCTGGGACGAGGCGTATAACAAGACCGCCTTCGCCGCCTGTAACGATGTCGGGAATGTCTATTCCGGGTTCGGAAACGACGGCGGCGGTAAAGGTTCGGCAGTTCCGAATGGCCGCCACACGATTGATTATGACCGGGGCGTCCTGAAGGTGGACGGTACGGAGCATCACGCCCGCGATCTCACCCAGGTCTTCCAGCTCGTCAGCTCCCTCTACCTCTTCGCGCAGGACCGGAAGGGGGCGATGTATCAGCATGCCGGTCAAAAGACGATCCGGTTCCACGCCTGCCGGATCTACGATGACGATGTGCTGGTGCGCGAGTATGTGCCGGTGGAAAGCGCCGGCACCAGTTGCCTCTACGAGCGCTGTACCGGCACCTATGTGTTAAACGCCGGGAGCGGCTCCTTCGAGGGCGGTCCGCAGACGGGCGATGCGATCGGGGTCCAGGCGGTGGTTGCGCCGGTCAACGGGCCGGTCGATCTCGCGGGCCACACGTTGACGATCGGTAGCCTCTCTGGATCGGGGACGATCACCGACTCGGTCGGCGGCGCGGAAATCCATGCGTATGCCGGCGAGGGCGAGACGGAGGTCAATATGGGAGTCCGTTTCACGGGCGAGATCCCGTTGATCAAGGAGGGCGCGGGAACCTACATCGGCGCGGCGGCGGGCCAGACCTACACCGGCGGCACACTGGTGCGGGAGGGCTGGATCAAAAATGGTGTCGCTGACGGCGCGTGGGGTCCGGCGTACGCCCAGATCACGATCGCCGATGGGGCCGGTTTCGACTGGGCCGGCAAGGTGGAGGATTATACCACGACCCCGTACAACTTCCTCATCGCGGGTTCCGGCCCGGACGGGAACGGCGCGATGTTCAGCTCGGTCAATGTCCCCGGCGGCAACTCCTGGAACCGGAACTGCATCGCCGATATGGAGCTGACTGGCAACACCTTGGTCTCCTGCCCCAACGGGGATATGGCGATTATCGGTTTCGACTACAA
>DBXN01000044.1:1137-1750 GCA_002309585.1 Verrucomicrobia bacterium UBA1211 | reverse complement strand
GGTGACCGTTTCTGCTTCCGTTGCGTGAAGACGGAGGGGGAGGGGACGATCGTCTGCCAGCCCAAGATGGACAGCGAGGGGTGCCGGCAGCTCTCCTTCTACGGTGGTGCGTGCGATCTCAGCACCGTCACACTCGATTTCCATGATGGGAGCGGATTCAACGTGGAGACCTCCTTCCCCGTCGGAACCCTCATCGACCGCCGCTCCGCGGTCCGCCGCGCCGGTAATGAATGGAGTAGGACGGTTACCGTGTTGGACCGTTACATGCCGGTCACGACCAACCTTCTCAAGAACATCACGTTGGGTGATATGGATCACACCGCGCCGGTGTTGGATCTGAGTGCGCTCGACGCGCCCTTCATCCTCCCGGAGACGGACTTCACGTTGGCGGCCGCCGAAAACGCGGTCGTGACGCTCAATCTCGCCGGTCGCGAGGGATTGATCGATCTGGCGCAATCCGAAGAGCCCTATGTGCTGCGCTGGAGCGAGGAGCCGGAATCGCTCTCCGACATCGTCCTCGACGAGCAAACCGCGGGTCGTCACTTCTCGCTGAAGCGCGACGAGAACGGCTTGCGTCTGATCTATGTCGGAGGAACGGTCATTATGGTCCGTT
>DBXN01000044.1:601-1091 GCA_002309585.1 Verrucomicrobia bacterium UBA1211 | reverse complement strand
GCCGTCGCCCGCCGAAAGGCACCGGTTAAATCGGTACGTGGAGGCGTAGGCGTGGGGAGGGAAAATGGATCGCGGGACATTGGCATGGGGATTGGCCCTTTGGTTCGCCATCGGTTTGGTGGCTGNNGTGCGGCTGTTGACGGTAAGGGGCAGAAGGATCTGGAGGCGCCGGGAGAAACGGTTGACCGCCTCACGGTGACCTTCAAGGGTGAGTCTGTACCCGTCTCCTTCGGTTCCGTTGCGGGGATTTGGTTCTGGTCATGCGGTGACGCGCAGCTCCTCCTGTTGGGTTTTGAGGGGCGGCCGGATTGGCGGGCCGTTGTCCACGGTCGGGGATGGGAGGTGAACGGGTGGCCGATCGTCGACGGCACTCACCGGATCACGCGTCCGCTCGTTCCCAGCCGGATGGCGTATGACGCCGGCCCTGTGAAAGGCTCCCCGCCGCTTGCCCCCGTGATCGCGCAGGCGCTCGTGGCGTGGGATTGGCGGG
>DBXN01000044.1:0-497 GCA_002309585.1 Verrucomicrobia bacterium UBA1211 | reverse complement strand
GCCGATGAGGCGGAGTGGCGCGCGCTTCACACGGCACTTCGCGCCCAGGCGTTGAAACGTCTCGCGGGACAGGGGCTCTTTTTCGGTAAGTTCGTCCCCGGGGCGATGAGCCACCAGCTGACCCAGTGCCTGGGGTATTGCGCGCGTCCCGGCGGCGGGTTGTTCGTGCTGGACGATCCGGCGACAATGCGTCCGCGCGAGGTGACGCCGCCCAATCTGGCGCCCGGAAGTTTCCTCAACCCCGAGCTCTCGCCGGATGCGGACAAGATGCTCTTCTCCTACTCGCCGGTGAAGAACGCTCCGGAAGGTACCTATTCGGGCGGGAACGGCCTCCCGCGTTTCTGCACGCCCGAGCGGATGAGGGATGTCTACAACATCTACGAGGCCCCCTTGGCGGGGGGTGAGGCGCGGCGGCTCACCTCGGACGCGTATGACGATCTTTTCCCCATCTATCTTCCGGGGGGTGACATCGTCTTCTCCTCCACGCGGCGCGGCGG
>DBXN01000057.1:68263-68391 GCA_002309585.1 Verrucomicrobia bacterium UBA1211 | reverse complement strand
CAGACGAAGGTCTATTCCCGCTAAACGCGGCTTGACCGATTGAAACGCACGCCGCCCGTCCCGCAGGGATGGGCGGCGTTGTTTTTCTGGCGATTCCAGCGTTTCTAGAAGCTCTAGAAAAACTAGAA
>DBXN01000057.1:64290-68257 GCA_002309585.1 Verrucomicrobia bacterium UBA1211 | reverse complement strand
AAATTCTAGAGAGACTAGACCCCATCGAACCGCAGATGCGTGATCAGGTCGCGGGCGGTGACGGAGGGCGTGCGGAGGCACCACAAGGCGGCGTCACCGGCGTTGCCGTGCGCCCAAACCCCGAGGCAGGCCGCCTCGCGCGCGGCGAGCCCCTGTACCCAGAGCGCGCCGATGACCCCCGCCAGCACATCCCCGCTCCCGCCGGCCGCCATGCCGGGATTACCGGTCCGGTTGAGCCACGGCTCACCGTCCGGTTCGCAGACAAGCGTGCCGGAACCCTTCAAAACAACGGTGGCGCGATAGCGGTCGGCCAGATCGCGGACCGCGCGGAGCCGGTCACGCTGGATGGTCCCGATGGAGACACCCGCCAACCGGGCGGCCTCGCCGGGATGGGGCGTCAGGATCCGCCGCTGCCCCTCCGGCGGATCGGGCGGTTCGCCCAGCTCCGCCAACAGGGTCAGGGCGTCGGCATCGAGCAGAAGCCGTCCCGGATAACGGCTCAGCAGGGTTTCCGTGAGATACGCCGTATCGGGTGTGCGGTTCAGACCGGGACCGAGAACAATGCCGTCATACCGTTCCGGCGCGATTCCCGCCGCCTCAAGGGCTTCCCAGGAGAGGGTTCCGTCGTCGGTCAGGGGAATGGCGGGAAAGATCGCCTCCGGGGCGTGGGCCGCGGCGGCGGCCCGACACGTTTCGGGCGCGGCCAGCGTCAGCAGGCCAACCCCGGCGCGGAGTGCCCCCGCCGCCGCCAGAACCGGCGCGTGGGGATAGGCGGCGGAACCGCCGATGACCAACAGGCGGCCATAGTCACCCTTATGGGATTCGGCCCGCCGTGCGGGAAGCGCGTTCAGAATCTCCGGTCCGGCGATCAGCCGACACCCCGTCGGCGTCGATTCGGCATCCGCAATCGCATTGGGCATCCCGATGTCGCCGACCGACAGATGACCGGTCAAGGGCACGGAGCGATCGTTCGCGAAACAGGGTTTGGGACGCGCGAGGGTCACGGTCCAGTCGGCGGAGACCGCCTCACCGGGACACGTCCCCGTGTCACCGTTCATCCCCGACGGCAGATCGATCGAGAGGATGGCCGCGGCGGGCCGCCGCGCGTTGATCCAGCGGATCGCCTCCAGCACCGTTCCCTCCGGGGCGCGGGAACAGCCGGTTCCCAGCACACCGTCCACCACAACCCCCTCCGCCAGCAGGGTCGCGAGGGCCGGATCGGCCCACGCCTCGACTGTGGGACAACGGGTGACGGGAATCGGCGCTTCGGAAAACCAGCGCCACGCGGTCGCGGCGTCGCCATGAAGATCTTCGGGGGCGGCGGCGAGCAGCAGGTGAACCGAAAAACCCGCCTCCGCCGCAATCCGCGCGGCGACCAGCGCGTCGCCGCCATTGTTGCCGCGCCCCGCCACACAGACGATCCGGCGGGTCTCGCGGAGCCGCGCCAGCCGCATCGCCGCCGCCGCCACGGCGCGTCCCGCGCGGAACATCAGGAACATCCCCGCCGTTTCGGGGCGGGCCATCGTCGCGGCATCCGCCGCGCGCATCTGCCGGACGGAGAGAAAACGCATCTGCCTAAGCCTCCTTCACCAGTTCCGGCCGCCACAGCGAGAGATAGTAAAGGGAGTATCCCCGGAAAAGCAAGGTGACCGGAAGGAGAATGACGGCGTTCAGATAAGGGATCGCCAGCAGAAACGCGCCGATGAGAAGGGTTCCCATGATAAAAAGGATCACCGCTATCCCGCTAAGGATACGCAAACCGAGCTTCAACAGATAAAACCCGATGATGCCGATCGGGTGCTGGTTACAGAGCGAGAAGGCGGATCGCCAGGCCGAACAGACGGAAACCTGCTGGCAGTACATCACTGGAATGACGAAATCAACCAGCAGCTCGTCCAACATCTCATAAACCAGGGTGATCAAAACCAGCACGGAACCCCAGCCAACGATCGAAGGCAACATCGCGAGCGCGGACGGTCCGCTCCACCCGGCCTTCAGCAACGGCCGAATAACCTGAACCCAGAAAGTCAAAAAGAAGGGGATCGCCAGCAGCCACGTACAGATCGACACCGACAACCGCCACAGCCAAACGCTCCTGCCCAGTCTGGGGGAGATCGCCCACGTCTCATTGAGCGGCGCGTCCGGGTGGTACCAGCGGTGGACGATCATGAAATCACCCCGGGACCGCAACCACGTCAAAAAGGCGTAAACCGCAAAGAAGGTAAGCGCGAAACAGATGCCCATCGCGATACTCTCGTGCGAAAACAACTTCGTGTCAAGGGTTTCCAGCCATTTATCCATCCCTCTTCCCGCCCCTCTAGAGGCGTCCCGCATCGCGCTGTCAAAAACCCGGATGTGGCCGCCGGACCCAACGGTCGCCAGCCATGCGCAGAACCCGATGCCGAACCAGCGGACAAAGGAGATCTCCCGGAAGAGAATCGCCAACATCCGTTCCCACGCCAACGTGAGCGCCTGCATGGCGCGGGGGGTCTCGCCCGGTTCGCCCGTCAGCGGAACCGTGTCATCGGCGCGGGGATCGGGTGGAATGTCATCCCCCCGGGTTTCGCCCAGCGAACGCCGCATCTCCGGCGTGATGACCGGAGCGGTGGACAGGGTGGCGGTACTCCGGTTGACCAACGGCGGAACGGCGGGATCCATCAGCGCCGGTACATCCCGGATCTTCTTCCACTCCGCCCCGAAATCGGGTTGCCACACCAGATCCGCCTGGGACAGCGCGCCGTTCCGGAACAGCTGCCGAAGCTCCTCAAACGACACCGGCCCCTTCCGATCCCCCCGAACCACGTAAAACCATTTTTTTTCCATGTCCATCCCACCTATCCGTGTCTGGTCAACCGTCACACGCGCGGAACCCAAAACGGGCAACCGAAACAGAAGTATACCGTATCGGGTCGAAAGACGAAACAAGAGAATGGGAAAATATGGGGAACGGTGAATGGGGAACGCCGGAATCGTATTATCAACAACTTATCAACTTTATCACAAATGAAGTTATAAACAGGTGATAATAACTTTGTTAATAACACATAACCCTTTGAAATCGCTGAATTTACAGTTTATCATAACTTGTTGATATATTCGGCTTGCCGATTCCCCCCTCTTTGGCGCATACTTCTCGCATGGTTTTTATCAACAGGCCTCTTTTGCGCGAAACGGGGGGATGTTGAGCGGAAGGTTTGAGGAGATGGTGGCGTTATCGATCACATTTTGTCGGCAGCTGGCGCGCGCGCGGCGCGAGAAGGGCATGACGCAGAGTGCCCTGGCGGAAGCCGTCGGCTGCAAGCAATCGGCGGTCAGCATGTTCGAGGCGGGCCGGGTCGAAAAACTCTCCCGCGAGACGGTCAAGAAGATCGCCTCCCTGCTGGAGGTCCCGTGGCCCCAATCCGCGGATCCCCAGGACACGGCGCCGGGGCCCCTCCCGCGCGGATTCTGCCCCAACGCCTTCTGTCCCTCGAACGTCCCGTATGCCGTCAACGGCGAACTCTACTTCTGGCCGCGCCGTCAACCGGAAGCGGACGGGACGCGGTGCGCCTGTTGCGGCGAGATCCTGGAGACCCGCTGTCCCGCCTGCGGTGCACCGGTCAGCGCGGGTGCCTGCTGTACCCGATGCGGCGCGCCGCGGATCGCCAATCCGCTCCCGCCGGAAACGGATCCGGAGGCGTGGGCCGCGCGGCGGCGGACGGCGATCGCGCAGTGGCTGACCCTCACCCGGCATGAGCCGCCGCCAGGCGACCTCCCGGCGGAAGCGTTTGAGAACCCGATTCACGGACTTACAACACGGAGCGGAAGATGAAGAAATGTCTGATCGTGACGGACGGCAAAGCGGGACATGAAAACCAGTCGAAGGCCTTCTGCCGCGCGCTGGGGTTCGACTATGACCTCTGGCCTGTCGCCTACCCCTCCGCCAGCCGGAAGGCGCTGGCCTATCTCGCCGACCGGCTGGGCATCC
>DBXN01000057.1:38790-64170 GCA_002309585.1 Verrucomicrobia bacterium UBA1211 | reverse complement strand
TACCGCCTCGATTTCGACTGTATCCTGGCGCCGGTCTTCGATCATCCGGAAACCCGCCCGAACATCATCCCCATCCCGATCAACCTCACCGTACCCGATCCGGCCTTTTACGCGGCCGGCGTGACGGCCTTCCGCGAACGCCACACCCCCGAACGCCCCGCCGTAGCGGTGATCGTCGGCGGCCCCAACGGCTTCGCCCGGATGTCCGCCGACGGGATGCGGCGCGATCTCGAACGGCTCTTCGCCCTCACCGAGGGCAAGGAGCGGTGGGTCACCACCTCCCGGCGGACCCCGCCGGAGATCGAGGCGGTCATCGAATCCTTTCCCTTCGACTACACCCTTCTCTACAGCCGCGACCATTTCAACCCGATCCCCGCCTTCGTCTCGCTCTGCGAGCGGCTCTTCGTGACCGCCGATTCAACCGGGATGATCAGCGAGGCCGTCACCTTCGGCCCCTCCGCCGTTGAGATTCTGATGAACCTCACGGACGACACCTCTAAATTCGCCCGCTTGATCCACCATCTGGAGGAACTCGGCGCGGTCCATGTCTTCGACGGCACTCTTGGCCAAGCCGCGAAGAAGGTCGATCTCTCCCCCGCCTTCTCCCGTGCGAAAACGCTCCTCCGGCTCGAATAAGAAGGATTCGGGATTCTAGAGATTCTAGAAACACTAGACACCTAGAATTCTAGGAATCTGGAAACGGCCCAGACCTTCGCTTCGGCGGGGGGGCTTCTAAGGAAATGCCATTTGCATCGGTTGGCGGAGGATGGTGTGCCCTACCGTCAGACCACGGACGGTCCTTTCAGGGTTTGATCACGATGGGCGAGGCATCGGCGGGATTCCAAGTCGCGGTGTACGGCCGACCATGATGCGTGAAGGTGAAGGCACGGCGGGTGGGTTCGGAAACGAGCGGTTTCACCTCGACAAGGACAGGGTTTGCCGATTCTCCGGCGGGATCGTCGATCAGCCAGAATTCGCGCTTGGGATCCCGGATCGCCGCGAGGGTTTCTGGCGGGATGCTTTTGAGCTGACGCATCTCGGACCAGCGTTTCAAGACCTTGAGGTTATCCTCCGTCCGAGGGTGTCGGGAGAGGGATTTGGCGTTCACGACCACCGTCAGGGGCGCGTCCCAGGCGAAGGCTTTCGAGGCGAGAAACTGGAAGTGGTCCGGCTGCATGCCGGTCGAACGGTCGGAGGGCGGCTGCCAGCCCGTCCAACCGAAATCGGTATCGGTGAAGCTCTCGGCGTTCTCTTTCGCCTTGCGGAGGATATAGGCCGGGTAAGCGTCGCGCAGCCGTTCGGGCGGGAAGATGTCGAGTGTTCCGCCGCGGGTGAAAATGTGCCATGACCAGTTGCCGTGAGCCGCGCCGGCCGCCATCTGCGGAGCATCGGCGCCGAAGGCATCCCAGAGGATCTTCTGCGCTTTCGGGATATTGGCCCAGAAGGGCGGCGGCGCGTCTTCCGCACCGTCGAAGTAGACAAAGTCAAAGCGTCCGATGCGCTGGATCTCCGCCAGCCGTGCGGCGATCTCGGCGTTCAGCGAGGTGTCCGGATCGGCGCGGATGAAGAAAGGCCAGTCATCCACATTCAGATGCCGAAACCGTTCCGAAAGAGCGTGCGCGGCGGGGGTCGTGTTCAGGTATCCCCGGATACAGCCGGTCAGCCGGTAGGGTGAGGCGTCACCCGCGCAGGCGGCATAGCGGATCAACTCGTCACCGATCTGTACCAAATGGCGTTCCACCTCATTTCCCCGGAAACTGTTCGGGTCGGGTTTCACGAGAAGGTTATGGGGATTCTCCTCCAGAACAATCTCGGTGTCGGTGGCGGAGACAGGACGGGCGAGCGTCAGGTGGCGGATCGCGTGCAGCCGGCGGTCCGGAACTCCGCCGCAGACATAACTGTCGTTGGTTGAGGCTTTGGAATAGTGCGCGTGGAACGCGGGAATGAGTCCGGCCGCCCGGATCTTGTCGGTCACCGTTTTCAGATCCGCCGCGCCGTTGGGGTAACTGCGATGCCACGGGAAGTGGCCGCAGGAGCGGGCGAAACTTTGCCAGGGGATTTTGACCATCCCGAATCCGCCGCGCTTGGCGATCCCGATCACGTCATCCACATTATCGGGGGTAATGCCGGTGAATTCGAGACAGGGGACGGATTTGTTGGTGTTCCGGCGTCCCGCGACACCGTTCGGAAGCCCCGCGGCGAGCTCCGCCTTCTCGAGGGAGGGAAGGAAGTCCGCGCGGGGCGTCGCGATGAGGATCGCCCCGACCCCCTCCGGCTGGACCCGCGCCTCGCTTCCGGCATAGAAATCCAATCCGCCGTCCTCACGCGCAAAGGCGTCGATCCGGGTCGCGGGCGAATCGCCGATCAGCGCAACCGCCCCGGTGTCGTCCCACGTCACGTTCAGCCAGGCGCCAAAGTGCGCGCGCCGGCGGATGGGGAGTTGGGCAAAGGCGAATGCGTCGATCTCCGTCTTCCGCTTCAGCCCGTAATCCTCAAGCCGGAAACGGGTACCCTCGAAGAAGAGCCGGATGAACGCATCCGCCTCCGTCACCCGGACCGTCGCGATGTCGAACGTTCCGGCGAAACCGAACTCGAGCACGTCCCCTTTCCGGATGACCCGGTTGGCGGGAAAGAGGGTGGGCTTGGAGGGATAGGTAATGAAGTATTCGTTGTCGTACGGACGGTCCTGGCGGATCGTGCAGAACGGTTTCGCCGCACGCCCGGTAAGACACTCCTCGCCGGTCGCCTTGATCACCAGCGATTTCGCGTGGGCGTCATCCCCCAGCACCAGCCGGCAGGTCGGATTTTCAATGACCACATCGGCGCGGAGCGCGGCGCACACCACACTCCAGATACCGACCGTCCAAACTATCATCGCCTTCATCTTTTCTCCTCCCCAAACCTGTTTCCGGTTGAGCGTTAAGGGCTTCATTCTGAAATTCTGGAATTATGGAATGATGACATTAAACCATTATGGAATTTCTCTCTGCCACATTTTCATAATGCCATAATGCCACATTGTCCTATTTCCACAATGGCATAATCACCCGTTCCCCATCTCTTCATTTCTTCTGACGCATCGTCTCCCAGGAGACGCCAGACTGGCGGACAAGCGGCTTGCGCTCGCCGCGCGGCGTGACGACCTTTCCGTCGGGAATTTTCTCGCCGTTGAAAGTACAGGCGCGGAAGGTGAGCGGTTCGGTCGCCGCCGCCTCATAGGTTTTCCCGTTCGCGACCTCGGCCGTGACGTTCTCAAGCGTGATGTCGGTCAGCACGGAATCGGCGTTGCCCAGGAAGCGGAGCGGTTGGGCGCTCTGCACGTTGAAGTTGCGGAAGGTGACATTCCGCACGCCCCGGATTTTCACGCCGGGTCCCGCCACGATCTGGACCGCGCTGCCGGAATGTGTCCCCTCATAGCCGTCAAACACGATGTTGGAGATATCCATGTGCCCCTCGTCGTAGGGCCGGAGATAACGTACCGGATAGTCGAAAAAGATGCCGTTCCACCCCGATCCCTTGATGTCTTTGAAGAGGGCATTCCGGATCACATCATCCGAGGGACACCCCATGCGGATCGTCTGGCAGGTGCTGTTGAGAACGCAATTCGAGACCACCACATCCTCGCAGACGATCTTCTCTTCCTGCGTCTCGCGCATCGCCCGCAGAATGAGGCAATCGTCACCGGTCTTAAACCGGGAATTGCCCACGCGCACATGCCGGCACCCGTCAAAGTCGATCCCGTCATTGTTGATCATCCGCTGATCGCCGGTCACCGTGATCCCGTCCACCGTGATGTTCTCGCAGAGACGGATGAACATGGTCCACATCGGGCTGTCCTTGAAGGTGACACCCTCCAGGCGGATGTTCCGGCACCGGACGAACTGGACCATCAGCGGACGCTGGATGTTCGGTTTCGGCCAATGGCCGCGCGGCGGTTTGCGGTCATAAAACGCCGGACCCTGCCCGTCGATCACGCCCTCGCCGGTGATGGCGATCCCCTCCACGTCCCAGGCCTGGAGGAAGACCTTATAGGAGTGTTCGGGCGAGACGGAACAGACTTCATGCGGAAAATCCGTATAGTCCTCGACGCGCGTACCGCCAAGGATCACCGCCCCTTTCTGAAGATGCAGCTCGACATGGCTGCGGAGCCGCAGGGATCCGCTCGGGTGCGTGCCGGGAGTGACGACCACCCGTCCGCCGCCTTCCGCCGCGGCGGCATCAATCGCCTTCTGGATCGCCGCACCGTCCCCGTCAACCGTGAAATCCCGCGCCCCGGCGGTCGCGGTTAAAAACAGCCCCATCGCCACAAAAACCATCATCCGTTTCATTTGTCGTCCCCGTTCCTTGTTCCACACCGTAATGGAATCATTTTCGTATTTCGACCGCCCGTTGACAAGATGAAAATGGAGGGGCGCATCCGCGCCATTCATCTTCGAAGATTGAAAACAACTCTTTTAAACAACTTTCTACCCGTTGTTTTGGTTGTTTCCATTTGAACGTATAGGGGTAAACGTTTAAAAGGTTATGGGACACGTAACAAGCGGACGACATCAGACTTCTGTTCCCTGTTCCCTATTCCCTGTTCCCCCATTCTTCAAAACTATCTCTTGATAAGGAGGCGGGTGCAGGAGGCGGGTTCGACCGTAACCGTGAAGACCTGCATCATCGCCGCACCGGCGCGGGTCAGTTGATTGACGGGGAGGGTTTCGGTGGTACGCGGCTGGGCGATCAGTCCCGCCATTTGCTCGGCGACCCAAACGAGGAAGTGTCCGTCCACCTTCTCCAGGTTGAGGGTGAGGGATTGGCGTTCGGGTAACGTGTTGCAAATCAGAACCTGCATTTCAACCGGTTTCCTGATCCAGGCGGCACGAACCAAGAGCGGCGCATCGGCATCCATCACCCGCCCGGCCAGTTTGCACCGCAACGGTTCTCCCATCGGGTACTGGTTCATGAGGGTAACCAGCTGCCCCAGTTCCGTCAGAAAGTGTTTCTGGGGCGCGGTTCGAAAGAGCAGTCCGGTCGGCTGGAAGGGCAGGTAAAGCCGCGCGTCTTCGGAGGAACGGGCCGGGGCATTCAGCAGGGCGTGAACCACCCCCAGCGCCTGATACCACGGCCGGAAATAGGCAGCCTCTTCCAGTGGCGCGTCTTGGAAACGCCTGAACAGTTCGGCGGTATACCGGTCGGATTCGGGAAGAAGGGTTGGAATCGCGGGCCGGAGATCCAACGTGGGGTCTTCACGCATCATCACGGCGCGGTAACGGTCGAAAAGCGCCGGCTCCGGCGGACGGCCATCCGCCCGCGCGACCTCCCAACGCGAAACACCTAACGGTTCGGGATGGCCATGTTCCATCCGCAACCGCGCCATCGGATGGTCATTCGTCGCGTTGCAATAGGCCACCCAATCCGCCGCCAACGCGAGCGCGGCGTCGAGGGTCGGGACATCTTTCCGGCGGGTCTTGTCGGTAAACGCGATCACCCGGATCCGGGGCGGAACGCCCAACTGCCGGCAAAAGGCGACAAACGCCGCGGTCCCGAAAGGATGGCCGTCACGCGGCGCCCCCATCGGGTTGGCGACATGTCGGAATTCCTCCGGACCGACGCCGTCATACCAGTTGTAGAAACCCAGACCCTCGGCCACCGGCCACCGCACCTCCTCCGGTGCCAGGCGGCGGAACGCGTCAACCATCGCACGGTCCCATGGCTGATCGCCATCCGCCTGCGGTTTACAGCTGGGCCGCGCGATCCGGAAACGGCCACCGGGCGGGATCTGAACCGTCAGCTGGTAGGGTCCGTCCCGCTCCGCCCGGAACGGGAAGGTTTTATCCTGGAGGGATCCGGGTTTGAAGGCGGCCTTGCCGGAATGGCGCGCCCGCTCGTCCCGTTCCTCCAACGGGGCGGCGGAGAGGATGACCGTCCGGGGCCCCTCCAGTGCCTCACCCCGAAACCGGACCGTATAGTCGGTACCCGCGCGAAGGGGATGGGTCAGCCAAATGACGGAACCGAAGCGTTCGGGGTGGCGGTTGGCGAAGCGGGAAGCGGTTCGGTCGGTATGGGACTCCACCTGGATTTCCGGGGAGGGATTCGGCGGCTCGGCCGTTACCCGTTCCGATTGAAACGGATTCGTGGCGCCCTCCAGAAAGCCGATCGGCAAACTCAACCGAAGCGGGAAGACGGTCGGGGGCGAGGGGTCGGGCGAGATGCGCACCTCGATCGGTTTCTCCCGCGCGAAAAGGGGAACGAGCAGCAGGCCGACCGAGATACAGATGCCACCGAACCGCTTCACGGCGTGGCTTTCGGTTGTTCGACATCAATCCGGACCGTCAGGACCGCATTGGAAAAGACGATGGAGGCGGGATGAAAGGCCACGTTCCATTCGAGACCGTCAATCTTGGTGAACTCAAGATCCATACCCAGCGGATCGCCCCGGCGGATCGCATAGGCCTTAAAGAAACGGCGGGTCGGCGGCTGGGTCCAGGCGGCGATCTCACGTCGGCGGTCCACGGCGAACCAGGCGTACCGGCGCGCCAACTCATGCGGCAATTGGATGTAATACCGGGAGGGGACCGCCAGCGGACGGTAGAGCGTCGCGTCGGTAAAGGTTTTCCCCTGAAAGACGTAGGTCACATAGGGCGACTTCACGGTGATCATCGGCGGTTGATACCAGATGGCCGCCCCCACAATCAGAAGGGAACAGGCCAGAACCACCTTGACGATATCCCAGCCCCACTTCTTCCACCGGGTCTGGGGCACGTCGGGGAAAAGCGCCGGAGGACGGACCTTCGTCTCGGTCCGTTCCGGTTCCCCCTGCGGTTCCTCTTCGCGCTGGACTTCTTCTTTCATCTTTTCCTACCAGTGTACCCAAGATGCCATCTGTTGAAAATCAAAAAGTGAACCCTGGGCATTGAACACACTTTACCCCCAACCCTTTAAGAAAGCCAGAAGCGCCAGCAGGATTCCGCAAATTCCCTCACCCGCGATCAGTCCCGCGCTGACAAGCGTGCCGTTTTCGGTATAGGCCGGACGAAAACGGTCCATCAGCAACCGGAAGATGCCGCCGAGAAAGATGGTCATGTTGAGGGTGATCGAAAGATAGAGTCCGATCGCGAACGGCATCACGGGAACCCGCGCGAAATGGAGCGGCAAGGCCAATCCCGCGCCGAGCGCCAAAAGTTTCCACGGCAGATTTCCACCCATGATCCCCTCGACGATCACCTTCATCAGTGTCGCCTGCGGAGCGGAAATCTGCTCGCTGCCGAATCCCCACGCCTTGTGAAGCAGATAGAGTACCCCGCCGATCGTCAGCGCCGCAACAACCGATCCAACCAGTTCGCCCACCTGCTGTTTCCAGGGGGTCGCCCCCAGCAGATACCCCGTCTTCAGATCCTGCGCCATGTCCCCCGCCATCGCCGCCACGATGCAGACCACGCTCCCGATGGCGATTGCGGAGACCATCCCCGCCGCGCCGGCCGTTCCCGTCACCTTGAGCGTCAACGCCGCCACCACCAGCGTCGCGATCGTCATGCCGGAGATGGGGTTGTTCGAACTGCCGACAAATCCGACCATCCGCGCGGAGACCGTCGCGAAGAAGAAACCGAACAGCGCCATGAGGCACGCCCCGACAAATCCGACCGGGACCATCGGCACAATCCACAGGAAGAGAATCACGCACACAATGCCGATGAGCACCCGATTCATCGGAAGATCCCGCTCGCGTTCCGATCTCGTGTCCCCGTCCGTCCGTGATCTCCGGAACGTCTGGATGAAAACCGGGATCGATTGGAGAAGCGAGAGGAGGCCGCCCATCATGATCGCGCCCGCGCCCACATACCGGATCGACTCCTTCCAGACGCCCGTCGCGCCGCTCGCCGCGTAGGTGGCGGCGGATGTTTCGGAAAACGCGCAGAAGAGCGGAATCAGAACCATCCAGCCCAAAAACGACCCCGAAAAGACCAACGTTGCCGTTTTCGGGCCCACAATGTAACCGACACCGAAAAGAGCGGATGAGATTTCGACGCCGAGCTCCCCGCGCAGCCTGCGGAACGGAAACCGGATCGCCGCCGGAATCCACTTCAGCAGATCCGTCACCAGCTTCAGCGCCACCGCGCCCACCAACCCGACAAGGACCATCTGAGCCCGGCCCATGCCCTCCTCGCCGGCCTTCAGCACATCCGCGCACGCGCGCCCCTCGGGGTAGATCAGCGACGCATCCTCATCAACGATCAGCGGCCGCCGCAACGGAACCATCAGGAGAACCCCCAGGATCCCGCCCATCAGCGCGATGACCGTCAGCGTCCAAAATCCGGGCGGCGCGCAAATTCCCTCCTCCGCCCAGAGAAAGAGCGCCGGCATCGTGAAAATCGCCCCCGCCGCAAGCGACTCCCCCGCCGACCCGATCGTCTGGACCATGTTGTTTTCCAGAATCGAATCGCGCCGCAGGATCAGCCGCAGCACCCCCATCGAAATCACCGCCGCCGGAACCGACGCCGAAACCGTCAACCCCACCCGCAACCCCAAATAGGCGTTGGCCGCCCCGAAAACCACCGAAAGGATGATCCCCAGCGTAAAGGCCGTCCACGTAAATTCCCGATTTTTCATCTGCCCCGTGTCCCCGTTCCCGCCCGTTACCATTTCACCGGACGGGCATTAAAAGTGATAGGGGAAGTATAGGCGAAATCGCCCCCGATTTCAAGAAGCGAGGGATATGGTTGGGTTGGTTAGGTAGTTAGGTGGTTTGGTAGTTGGGTGGAGGGAGTGACGAGAGAGAATGAAAAGATAGGGAAACAGAAGTCTGATGTCCGAAGTCTGATGTCGTCCGCGTGTCACACGTCGCGTGTCGTGTGTCCCACTGACAACACTGCTCACTGAACACTCCCGCACCTTTGACCCGTATTATGCGGCTTGACGCAGATACCCCCCTATGGTATATTGCACCTAAACCTTGAGGAAAGGATGGATGCGATGCGGTATTGCATGGGTGACGCCAATGCGTTGAAGGTCCGGATCAACCGGATTATCGGACAGTTGAACGGGGTCCAGAAGATGATCGGTGAGGATGTGCCCTGCGAGGATATCCTGACCCAGATCAGCGCGGCAAACGGTGCCCTGCACCGTATCGGGCTGATGATTCTGGAGGGCCACCTGCGCCATTGCGTCAGGGAGGGGATTGAGAAGGGTGACGCCGACACAACCATCGAGAATTTCGCGGAAGCGTTGGAGCATTTCGCCAATATGTCATAGTCCTATACCCATACGGGTATGGGATTGGATGCTTTCCTGACAAGGAAACGGGAAGAGGACGGTTTTAAGATGGGCAGTTGCTGCAGTTTGGCGGAAAAACAGGTGGGGACGGATCCCGTTGAACGGAAAGGGTTCGGCGCGTGGCTGGAGCGGATATGCGGCCGGTTGGAGACCTGGCCGTTTCTGGTAGCGGGGGGACTCTGCCTTCTGGCCAGTTTCCTGTTGACCCGGCACGGCTGCCATGCGGATGGGGTGGCGCATGTCGATTGGTGGAATCCGGCGTTCATCACGGTGGCGATCTGCGGGATTCCGATCATGCGGGAGGCAGCGGTCGCGCTCTTCATCCGGCGAAGAATCAAAGCGCCGGTATTGATCGCCTGCGCGATGCTCGCCTGTCTGGCGATCGGGCAAATCTTCGCGGCGGGCGAGGTGGCGTTCATCATGGCGCTGGGCGAGACGCTGGAGGCGTACACCTTGAAACGCGCCCGGAAAGGCATCACGAAACTCGTCTCGCTCGTACCGCCCCAGGCGCGGTATATCGTCACCTGTCCGAAATGCCTGGCGAAGGGCGAGACGTTCCGCATGGTGGATATCGCGACGCTGGAAATCGGAGACGGTGTCCGGGTGCTGCCCGGCGAGACGATCCCGGTGGACGGAGTTGTGACGGAGGGCGTCACGACGGTAGACCAGAGCGTGATGACGGGCGAATCGCTGCCGGTGGACAAGGGCATCGGGGATGAGGTCTATTCCGGAACGATCAACCGCTACGGGGCGGTCTCTATCCGGGTGACCAAGCGGGATTCCGATTCATCGCTCCAAAAGTTGATCCGGCTGGTCAAAGAGGCGGAGGGGAAAAAGGCCCCGATCCAGCGGATCGCCGACCGCTGGGCGGGCATCCTCGTTCCGCTCTCGCTGACGGTGGCGGTCGTGACCGCCATTGGGGTGTGGCTGTGGTCCGGCGACGTGATGACCGGTTTGATCCGGGGTGTGACGATCATGGTGGTTTTCTGTCCGTGCGCGCTGGCGTTGGCGACCCCCACCGCCATCATGGCGGCGATCGGACAGGCGACACGGCACGGCGTGATCATCAAGAGCGGCGAGGCGCTGGAGCGGATGGGAAACGTGTCGGTGGCCTGTTTCGACAAGACCGGGACCCTCACGACCGGCCAACTCGCCGTCGTGGCGGTTGAATCCGTTTCCCCAGCGTGGGATCGGCAGGCGGTCCTGGCGGCGGCGGCAGCGGTGGAGGAGTCCTCCGAACACCCGCTCGCCAAGGCGATCGTCGCGGCTCACGGGCAAACGGCGCCGTCCGGGCCCAAGCCGACCGTCACGGATTTCGTCATGACACCGGGACGGGGCGTGCGGGCATCGGTTGACGGCAAAACCGTGATATGCGGAACGGAAACGTGGCTGCAGACCCATGGCGTGACGGAAACCGACACCGCAGCAACGACAGCGCAAGCGCTGCGCGAACAGGGAAAGGCGGTTGTGCTGGTTGCGGTGGCGGGGGGAAAAGAACCGGCGAAAACGGTCGGCGTGATCGCGCTGGCGGATACCCCGCGAAGCGAGGCGAAAGCGGTCGTGGCGGAACTGCTCGAAGCGGCCGTGGCGCCATGTCTGCTGACGGGTGACCATGAGGCGACTGCGAAGGCGGTCGCGGGCGAACTCGGCATCGACGAGGTGAGGGCGGGGCTCTTGCCGGCGCAGAAAGCGGAGGCGATCGAAGCGCTTCAGTCAAGTGGCGCGTCCGTATGCATGGTGGGAGACGGCGTAAACGACGCGGTGGCGCTGAAGACGGCGGCGGTCGGGATCGCCATGGGGGGCGCGGGAAGCGACATCGCCGTTGAGGCGGCGGATATCGCGCTCGTTGGGGATGACCTCACCAAACTCGCGGGGCTTAAGCGGTTGGCGGTCGCCTGCGTGAAACGTATCAAACTCAACATCACGATCTCGATGTGCGTCAACGCGGTGGCGATCACCCTCTCGATCCTAGGGGTTCTTACCCCTGTGAGCGGCGCGCTGGTTCACAACGCCGGGTCAGTCCTAGTGGTGCTGAATGCCGCCCTGCTCTATGACCGGGACTTGTTTAAGAGAGGGTTGAGAAGTTGAGAAGCGGCGTCTGGAAGTCTGATGGCTGAAGTCCTGTAGCCGAACAGTAAGTTATAAGACAAGCGACACGCGACGTACGACAAGCGAAACACCCATCTTCATTTCTTCTTAGGGGTTGGGACGGGTTTGCCGAGATAGGCGAGGACCGATTTAAGGGCGTCCCAAATCTGGCGTTTGACCTTCTTCAGCTCGGCGGCGGTGGAGATACCGCCACGCTCGAAGCGGATGACATAGGAGGGATGATAGGTCGGCATGACCGGAATATCCTCATAGCGGGACCACTGCCCCTGAAGACGGGTGACCCCGACCTGTGTGTTCAGAATCGCCTTGATCGCGGTACCGCCCAACAGGACAATCGTCTTGGGACGGATGAGGGCAATCTGCCGCTTCAGGAAGGGAAAACAGGTCGCCATCTCATCGGGAGCCGGCGTCCGGTTGCCTGGCGGACGGCACTTGCAGATGTTGGCGATGAAGACCTGATCGCGCGTGTAGCCCATCGCGGTGATCATCTTGGTGAGGAACTGCCCCGCGGCGCCGACGAAGGCCAAGCCCTGCGCGTCTTCTTCCGCGCCGGGCGCCTCGCCGATGAACATGACATCCGGATTGTGCGGATTCCCCTGCCCCGGCACCTCGTGCGTCCGATTCTCCCGGAGCCGACACTCCGAACACGCCTTGATCTCCTTCGCGATCTCCGCCAATCCCGCCACGCGCTCCTCCGGCGTGTAAACCTTCTTACCGGAAGAAACCGTTTGGGTGGGCGCGCGGAACGGCTGGCGCGGAGCCGCTTGGACCGGCGGCGCGGCGACTTGGGCGGGCACCGCCGCCTGAACCTGCCGGGCGGGTCTGGGCGGCGCGGTCCACGCCGACCAAACCTCCGGGGAGATCTCAACAGTCCGCTGGCCCATCTCCTTCATGAGCTGGATATGGTCCTTCAGGTCGGTCAAGATGTCCGCGAACTCTGACATAGATAGTTCGGGGGTTAGGTGGTTAGGTAGTTAAGAAATGAAGAATGTCGTCCGCGTGTCGCGTGTCCGATAACCTTTTAACCCTTTAACCTTTTAATCGTTTAACCTTGATTCCCGTAGCCGTTCGGGTTTTGGGATTGCCAGCGCCAGGCGTCCTCGCACATCTTCTCCATGTTGCGGGTTGCCTTCCAACCCAACTCCCGTTCGGCCTTCGAGGGATCGGCCCAGCACTCGGCGATGTCGCCGGGACGGCGGGGTTTGATCTGATACGGGATGGTCCGGCCCGACGCCTTTTCAAACGCCTTCACCACCTCCAAAACCGTCGATCCGTTTCCGGTGCCGAGGTTGTAGATCTCCAAACCCGGCTTCTGGTTCAGCTTCTCGATCGCCTTGAGGTGGCCGAGCGCCAGATCGACCACATGGATGTAGTCGCGGATACCGGTTCCGTCGCGGGTCGGGTAGTCGTTACCGAACACCGATAGCTCCTTCAGCCGGCCGACCGCCACCTGCGCGACATAGGGCAGGAGGTTGTTCGGGATGCCGGCGGGATCCTCGCCGATCAGGCCGCTCTCATGCGCGCCGATCGGGTTGAAGTAACGCAACAGGATGATGTTCCAATCCGCATCGGCCTTATGGACATCCTTGAAGATCTGCTCCATCATCAGTTTCGTCCAGCCGTAGGGGTTGGTCGCGCCGGGGGTGGGGAAATCCTCGCGGATCGGCACCGTCGCGGGATCGCCGTAGACCGTCGCGGAGGAGCTGAAGACGATGTTCTTGCAGCCGTTCGCGGCCATCACCTCGCAGAGCGTGATGGTGCCGGTGATGTTGTTGCCGTAGTATTTCAGCGGGATCTTGGTGGACTCGCCAACCGCCTTGAGCGCCGCGAAATGGATCACGGCGTCGATCGGTCCCTCGGCCTTAAAGACGCCGTCCAACGCCTCACGGTCGCGGATATCCACCGGATGGAAGGTCGCGGTCTTTCCCGTGATCTGCGCGACCCGGCGAAGACTCTCCTCGCAACTGTTGCAGAGGTTATCGACCACCGTCACCGCGTAACCGGCATTCAGCAACTCCAAGACGGTATGGCTACCGATAAACCCCGTTCCGCCCGTAACCAGAATCTTCATAACCGTTCCTCCTCAATTCGCCACAATGTTCACCAACCGGCCCGGCACGCAAATCACTTTCCGGACCGTTTTGCCGGCGATCGCCTGCTGAACCTGTTCATTCGCCAAGGCCAGTTCCTGCATCTTTGCGGCATCGGCGTCGGGGGGCATCATCAGCCGCGCCTTCGGACGTCCCAGAACCTGAACCAGAACCTCGACCTCCTCGATCTTCAGATAGGCCTCGTTGAAGGTCGGCCACGGTTCGTAGGCGAGCGACCCGGTATGGCCCAAAAATTCCCACAGCTCCTCGCAAAGATGCGGGGCGAAGGGGGCCAGGCAAAGCACGAACTTCTCGGCCGCCTCGCGCGGCAACGGCTTGTCGGCACCCGCGAAGGCATTCACGAAGATCATCATCTGGCTGATGGCGGTGTTGAAACTCATCGTGTCCAGATCCTCCGTGACCTTCTTGATGGTCGCGTGCAGCATCCGAAGCTGGTCGGCGTCCGGGGCGGTTTCGACAATCGGCTGCTGGGTCACCATCCGGTAAACGCGCTTCAGGAAACGGAAGACCCCGTCCACCCCGCGCGTGTTCCACGGTTTGACCGCGATGAGCGGCCCCATGAACATCTCGTAGAGGCGCATGCTGTCGGCGCCGTACTCGCGGATGACGTCATCGGGGTTGACCACGTTCTTCAGCGACTTCGACATCTTGGCGGGGGCCTCGGTCAGCAACTCCTCCTCGCCGCCCTCCTCCGCGCCGTAGGGCTTGTCGTCGCGCCACACCACCTTGTCCATCGGCACCAAAACCCCGCGTGAGGTTTTGTAGGACATTCCCAGGATCATCCCCTGATTTACCAGCTTCTGGAACGGTTCCTTCGTGGAGACATACCCCAGATCGAATAGAACCTTATGCCAGAACCGCGCGTAGAGCAGGTGCAGCACCGCATGCTCCGCGCCGCCCACATAGAGGTCCACTGGCATCCAGTATTTCTCCTTGGCGGGATCGACCATCATCCGTTCGTTGCAGGGGTCCAGATAGCGCAGATAGTACCAGCACGACCCCGCCCACTGCGGCATGGTGTTGGTCTCGCGGATGCCCTTCTTACCGGTGGCCGGATCGGTATACTCCAGCCACGCCTTCGCCTTCGAGAGCGGCGGCTCGCCGGTACCGGTCGGTTTGAAATCTTCCATATCGGGAAGGGTAAGCGGCAAATCATTCTCATCCACCAGTTGCGTGGTCCCGTCCTCCATGTGGACCACGGGGAAGGGCTCGCCCCAGTACCGCTGGCGGCTGAAGAGCCAATCCCGCAATTTGTACTGGACCTTCGCGTGACCCTTGCCCTGCTCCTCCAGCCAGGCGATCATCTTCTTCTTGGCCTCCTCGACGGAGAGATCCGTGAGGAATCCGGAGTTGACCATCGTTCCTGTCGCACAGTCGGTGAAGGCCTCCTTCGTGATGTCGCCGCCCGCGACCACCTCAATCATCGGGATGCCGAACGCCTTCGCGAAATCGTAGTCGCGGGTGTCGTGCGCCGGAACGGCCATGATCGCGCCAGTCCCGTAGGTCGCCAGCACGTAGTCGGAGATGAAGATCGGAATCTGTCCGTCGTTGACCGGGTTGATGCCGAGCAGGCCTTCCAACTTCACACCGGTCTTCTCCTTGTTCATTTCGGTCCGCTCGAAATCGGATTTGCGGGAGGCCTCCTCCTGATAGGCCCGAACTGCGTCGCCGTTGGTGATCACCCCGGACTCCAGCCACTTCTTGACCAGCTGATGCTCCGGGCTCATCACCATGTAGGTCGCACCGAAAAGGGTGTCGCACCGGGTCGTGTAGACCACGATCTCGTCCCCGGCCGTCGTCTGGAAGGTCACCTCCGCGCCCTCGGACTTCCCGATCCAGTTGCGCTGCATCTCCTTGATGCCCTCCGGCCAGTCCAACTCATCGAGATCCGCCAGCAGCCGCTCGGCGTATTGGGTGATCCGGAGCATCCACTGGCGCATCGGGCGGCGGAAGACGGGATGGTTCCCCCGCTCGCTGCGCCCGTCGATCACCTCTTCGTTGGCCAGCACGGTCCCAAGCGCGGGACACCAATTCACCGGCACCTCCGCCACGTATGCGAGACCTTTTTTATACAGCTGCTCGAAGATCCACTGCGTCCATTTGTAGTACTTCGGATCGGTCGTGTTGATCTCGCGGTCCCAATCGTAACTGAAACCGAGCGCCTTGATCTGCTCGCGGAAATGATCGACGTTTTTCTTGGTTGTGATGGAGGGGTGGGTTCCGGTCTCGACCGCATACTGCTCCGCCGGCAGGCCGAAGGCATCCCAGCCCATCGGGTGCAGCACGTTATACCCGCGCATCCGCTTGTAACGGCAGGTGATGTCCGTCGCCGTGTAGCCCTCGGGATGGCCGACATGCAGCCCCGCGCCGCTCGGATACGGGAACATGTCCAGGCAGTAGAACTTGGGCTTTCCGGCGACACAGTCATCAACCTTGAAGGTCTTGTGTGTCTCCCAATACGCCTGCCACTTCTTCTCAATCGCGGTGAAATTGTACTCTGTCGTCGTCATAGCGTCTCTCTGCTCCAAAAGAAAAGATATCCCAAGTGTACCATATCAGACGAAGGCCGTCAAAGGTCCAAGGACCGCGGTGACGGGAATGAAGAATGAAGAGAGAAGAATGAAAAGGCGGAAGGTTTAACGGTTGAGGACATGAGACGTGCGGATGACATCGGACATCAGACATCAGACTTCTGTTCCCTCATTTTTCATTCTTCACTTTTCATTTGTTAAAAGGTAATCGCTTGGGTGGCGGCGGCGAGGTGGGGTTCGATGGTCGCGCGGTCTTTGGCCAGGAGCCGCATGAGCGGCTGGCCTTTTTCGACCCGCTCACCACGCTGGACCAGACGGTCGATTCCCGCGGCGGGATCGATCGTGTCGGTGACGGCCTGGCGGCCGCCGCCGAGTTGGAGAACGATCCGTCCGATGATCTGGGCATCGACCGCCTCCACCGTTCCCGCGCGAGGCGAGGGAAGCTCGACGGTACAACCCGGTTGGGGAAGGGCGGAAGGATCGTCGATGAAGGCGGGGTCGCCGCCCTGCGCCTCGACCATCCGGCGGAAGACCTCGCAAGCGGCCCCGTTGTCCAGCAACCGGGCGAGGGCGGTTTTGGCGGTTTCGCGATCGGGATAGATCCCGCCCAAAACCGTCATCATCGCGGTCAGCTCCAGGGTCAATGCCCGCGTGTCGGCGGGTCCGCCGCCCTTCAGCGTCTCGACCGCCTCGTTGACCTCGACCGCGTTTCCGGCGGTCCGGCCAAGGGGCTGGTCCATGTCGGTGATCAGGGCGTCGGTTTTACGGCCGAGCGCGCGGCCGACCCGCGTAAGACTCTCGGCGAGTGCGCGGGCCTTTTCGGGCGTCCGCATGAAGGCGGCGCGGCCGCACTTGACATCGAAGACGAGCGATTCGGCACCCTCCGCCAGTTTTTTGGACATGATGCTGGCGGTGATCAGCGGGATGCTGGGAACCGTGCCGGTCACATCGCGCAACGCATAGAGTTTCTTGTCGGCGGGCGCGAGCCGATCGGTCTGTCCGATGATGGAACAGCCGACCGATTCGATCACCGCCTTGAACCGCCCGACCGAGAGACGGGTGTCGTAACCGGGGATCGATTCGAGTTTGTCGAGCGTCCCACCGGTGATGCCCAAGCCCCTCCCCGAGATCATCGGCACCGCCAAACCCGCCGCCGCGGCCAAAGGGGCGAGCATCAGCGAGATCTTGTCGCCGATGCCGCCGGTCGAGTGCTTGTCGGCGGTCGGACGCGGCCATCCGTCGAAGGAGATCAGATCGCCGGAACGCATCATGGCGTCGGTCAGGATGGCGGTTTCCTCATCCGTCATCCCCTTGAAGTAGATCGCCATCGCCAAGGCGGCCATCTGGTACTCCGGGATGGTCCCGGCGGTGAAACCCTCGATGAAGGCGCGGATTTCCGCCTCGTCCAGAATGCCGCCATCGCGTTTCTTCTCAATCACCCATTGCGGTACCATGATGCGTTCCTTTTTTGGTTAGGTGGTTTGGTAGTTTGGTGGTGGGGTGGTGGGGTGGTGGGGTGGTGCGGAAACCACTGACCGTTTACTCTTTCAGCCCCAGCGTTTTCTTGATCGCGCGGGCGAAGCCCTCGCCCATGCGCATCATGCCCCAGTCATTCGGGTGGCAACCGTCAACGGTCTCCTCGCTGTCACCCAGCAGCTGCTCGGTGTTCGGCAGGAAAGAGATCTGTTTCCATCCCTCGGCCTGAAGCTTCTCGACGACGGATTTCACGAATGCGCCTTTGTTCGAGAGGGTCTGGCGGAAGGTGCCGCAATCCTCGGCGCAGATGATCGGGACGTCGGGACGGAGACGGCGCAACTCGCGCGTGAAGGGTTCGAAGCGCTCCTTCACCAGCTCGTCCGACATATTCCACAGGCAGTCCAGCACATAGCAGCTGGCGTCGATCCGGGCGATGACCGCCGCCAGATCAAACTCCATCCTGCCGCTTCCGGAGAAACCGAGATTGACGATCGGCACGTCCGCCTTACGCGCGGCGATGTTCACAAAGGACATACCGGGACGCGACGCGCAACCGCCGTGGGTGATGGAGGTGCCGTAGAAGACCACCGGCTTCGTGACCCCGTTGGCGCGCGGGGGAAGCGGCGCGATCTTCGAACCTTTGGGTACGCCCATCTTGAAGGAGCTGATCCCGTTGTAGAGCGGCAAATTGATCTGGACAGGCTGGTCCTTACTCACACCCACGGTTAGCTCATTGTCGTTCTGGCGCACAGGGCGTCCAGTCGCGCAGTACCGCCATCCCATCTCCTTCGTCCAGGTGTAGACATCGATACCGCTCATCCCGGTCGCCGGCATGTGGTTCATCGAGAGTCCGCTCCCGATCAGACTCCATTGCAGCCGCATCCAGGGCGCGTCGGTCGAGAACCGGAAACTCTCGCCGGTGGTATGGTGGCACTGCCCCCACACGCCGCCGTTGATGGTCTTGTTCGTCTCAACCGAGGCGGGAAGCCGGTCATAGAAGCGCTTGACGTCGGTGTAGGCTCTGCCCTCCATCGGCAGATCCCGCCCATCGATCCAATCCATCGGGCCGCGTGCCATCAGTTCATCCACGATCTTTCCGACTTCCGCCTTTGGGGTTTTCACGGTCAGAACGTAGTGGCTCCCTTTCTCATCCTTTGTCCAGGTGTTCTTCCCCTTTGCGTCCACGATCGCGAAGCGGCCCCGCTCCGTGTTGAAATAACGCTGCCAGCCGCGCACCGCCGCCAGCACCGTCACCTCATCCCACGCCGCATGGCCCTTGCCCTCTTCCTTGTACTCGCGCAGGGCGCGTTTGAAGACATCGCGCACGGGATTGACGGCCTCCGTCCGGTTGGAGACCGGCACGCCGCACTTCACCTCCACCCCATAGGTGAAGTCGAGAAAATAGACCGGTGTGGGCCACGCCTCAAAGGCGATCTTCGACGACTCACCGTCGGTTCCGGAATTGTACTCGATCCCGTCCGGAAAACGGCAGGCCATCGCGTACCACGCCTTCACCTTCTTCGCCACGAGCGCCTTGCCATCGAGCGGGGAAATCGCGTCCGCCGGCGTTTCCAGAAGCCGGCGCAGGTTGGTCGTGAAGCCGACCGAGCAGATCGTCACGCTACCGTCCGGCTGGGCGGCGAGGATTTTGCGGTAGGTCTCGTTCGCGTCGGGCGCGGTATCGCTGGTCGGGTGCTTCACCACGCCCGCGTTCGCCTTCACCATGTCGAGGTAGATGGCGTAGGAACGCTGCGGCTCTTTGAGCGGCCCGATACCCAATTCCCGGTTCACGCCCACGGGAATGCCGGGACGGCCGTAGAAGGCGTTGATGATCTCAACCATTCCCAGCGATGGCGCGCCGCGCGTGCAGACCACCGTTCCGAGGATTTCGCACTCGCCCGCGTCCGCCAACGCATGCAGCGTCGCCAACGCGCCGACGTCGTCGAAATCGGTATACATGTCCGTATCGAAAATAATCTTCGTGGGCGCGCCGAACGCTCCCATCGCCAACCCTGCGACCACCGCCACCATCCACTTTTTCATCATGTTCCCCCTCTCTTGGTTAAACAAACCCACTTTCAATACCTCCAGACCCTACTGGATCAGGACCAATGTCCCGTTGTTGATCAGTTTCACGCCAGCCGTATCCCGTACGACCGTGTAACCGCGTTTCTTCGTCTGTTCGTCCAACGTAAACACGGCACTCGCTTCCGGCTCGGTTTCCCATGTGATCACGTACCCGCCCAGCAGCGCCGGGAGATCCGTGCGTCCCTTAAGGTTCACCGTGATCGTCGCGTTCTCGTCGAAGGTGACCGAACTGGTTGTGTTCTCGAACGTGGTGGACCACGCGCCCGTCTTCATGGAGAGATCAAGGGTGGACCCGTCGAGCATCAGCGTGTTGAATCCGTAAACCGAAATCGGCGACAAGGTTCCGTAGACCCGATAGAGGCCCGTATCGCCGACATTGGAGGATGTCGTGCGCACCGTGAGGTTGCTGACCGTTGAGGTACCGTAATGGCGCAGGATTGTGCCGATGTCATAGCTGCCGCCCTCGGTACCGTCGGTGACGGTGTCGTGCCACCAGCCGGAACCTTCCGTCTTCACCGTTCCATTCTTGAGGATAAGTTTGTAGGAAGTCGATTTCGAACCATTCTTGCCGAACCAGACATCGGGGTCTTTCCCCTGGTACCGGATGGTGAGCGTATGGCCGCCCAGATCCCACACGGTGTTGTTGTCGAGGACCTTATCCTGGGAAATGGAACCTTGCGGATCAAACGGCATCTCCGAATCGGCCGTCAGCGTGATGGCGCCGATGGACTGGTTCATATCCGCGCACGCGCCGTTGCGGGTATTCAACAGCGTTCCGCCGTTTAGAATGAAATGATACTGGTTGATCACACGGCTCCAGGAGTCCGCCGTCGCGCCGGCGGCGACCTCGACGGTCATACCCGTCTGGCCGAAGGGAGACGCGCCGCCGCCCGACACGCCGAACTTGATGCACCCTTCCGCAGCCAGCGTACCGCCGGTATAGGTCTGGTCGCTCTTCATGGCCGTGAACGTTCCCGCTCCCTCTTTGATCAGCCGGAAATTACCGTCGAAGGTGTAGCCCTGATTGACGAAATCGGCGCCCTCACCGACCACGAGATGGAGTTCGCCGGGATGTTCGGCGTCCGTTGTGGAGTCGGTAACCGTGAGGGCGGCGGTCACGACCCCGTTGAATCCGGCGAGCGTCAGGCGGCGGCCTTGAAGGTCGATGACCGATCCGTCGGCGATCTTGGCCAGATCCAGTCCGCGCCAATCGGCATCCGCCGCGGGCGTGGCGTAGGCGAAGGTAATCGATTGGCAGGTCAGCGACGAACCCTCCGGCACCGCAAAGGCGGTGACGCCGCTCACGGTGACGTCGGTTTCCGCCGTCGGGATAACCCCGGCGAGCGCCATACCGAACGCATTGGTGCAGGCCCAGTTCGCCGGATCGGCCAGATCGCCCGGATCGCCCAGACCGGTCCAACTCGCGGTCACGGGTGTGTCGCCGCTGGCGGTGAGGGTGGCGCTCTGATCCTTCACCCATCCGCGGCGGGCCGCGTCGCAATCCTCCCCCGCCGTGAGCGCGTCGCCGCCGCTCGTGTAGAAGCGGCCGCTCACGGCGTCGAACATGCCGGCGGTACCGTCCGCATCCACGGCAGGCGTGAAGGCGCGCACGGTCCGCCGGGGTGTGGCGAGCGCGAAGGAGGAGTACCAACCTTTGACCGTCTGGTCATAGGGGGCGCCCAGCTTCAGGTTGCGGAAGAGATTGATCGTCCAGCCGCTCTCGATGAAGTTGCCGATGGAGAGGCCGGTGCTGTGCTGCTCATCATTCACGATCAGCAGGACGGACGAGAAGACGACATGGTGCGTCACGTTGAGCGGACATTCAAACGGTTTGTCATTGTTGCCCGAAACCTCAAGATGCCACAGCCCGTTCACATCGCGCGCGAGACCGAAGTTTCCGCGCTTGTTGCTGTCGCCCATCGCGCCGAACACCCAATCCCAAGTGCCGTTCTGCTCCAGAAGCCGGATATCGAACGTGGCCGTCATGTCGCGCCGGGTCGCGATGCCGGTATCGATATACGCGCCGCCGTCGGACTGCACAAACTGGACTTCCCGAACATAGGGCAGGTCGGTGGTTTGGAGCAGGAAGAAACGGAATTTGGCCTGCGCGTCCTTCAGCGCCTGCGGGATGGTATAGACATAGGTGTCCGTCTCGGGGGTGATCGTGGCGACCGATTCGAAACGCTCCCAGGCGTACTTGTCGCTTCCGCCGTCCGCCGCGCCGGAGGCGACATAGAGGGTGTGGTTCTTCATGCGGTTCCCGCCGAACGCCAGCGAGACCTTTTCGTTGTCGAGCGCCGTCACCTCCAGCGTCGGCGTGTCCGTTGCGTCCACCGTCAGCAGATCGCCCAGTTCCATGCCAGCGCGGCCGTACTCGTAGATGCGGCGGATCTCGTCATGCGAGAGCCCGCGCGTCCAAAGCGCGAAATCATCCACGCCGCCCACAAATTTCTTGCTGTACGCGCCCGTACCGTCCTGACCGATGCAGAACGGCAGGCCCGTTTTGAGCACAAAGGCGTTGAAGGTACCGGAGGCCCAGTTGAGCGTGCCGTCGCTGCGGCCCTGATAGGTCGTGATCACGCCCTCGTCGGTACGGGTGACGGCATAGAAGGTCCAGCGGGAAGTGGCTTCGTAGTCGAACGTGCCGATCAGCAACCGCTCTGAACCGGAGCCCATGTTCATCACGACCCCGGCGGTCGAAGCGGATTCCTTCCGCGCGGCGCAGAGCAGAACGCCCGGATTGATGCCCCGCGCCCAATTCTCGTTGCCGAAAATCACAGAGTCGCCGGACTGCTCCCCCATTTTCACCCAGATCACGGCGGTGAAACTCTTGTCCCCGCCTTCAAACGTCAGGTTTTCCGTGCCGTTCAACCGCATATAGCCGTTTGTGATGTTGAGATACCGGCCCACCAAACCGTTGTTGGTGAGGGCGGGAAGAACGGTACTTTCCGGTTCGATACCGGAATCCGCCACTGCGTTTTCGGTGTCGGAGGTGTTGAACGGGAGATAGACAACCATGCCGTCACTGAGCGGCCGGCGCGCGTCGGTGACCGCCATGTTGTCGAGCAGGGTTGCATCCAAGCCGGCATAAACGGGATTGATGCCAAAGTGAGCGACCGCCGATGCGGTGATGTCAAAGTTGTACGGCATACCCGGCAGACGGCCGGCCGTAATGTTCCGCCCCGCGAGAAGCACCGGTACGGTATGCGCCTGGCGGCCGGAGGTCTGCCCGTGCGCCTTCGCGTAACCGCCATGGTCGCCCGTCACCAAAATGAGCCAATCCTCTTCGGCGAAGGTCGGTCGGCTCGCGATGGCGTTCAGGCAGCCGCCGAGATAGCCGTCCGCCTCGGCCAGCCCGGAGAGATAGGCGGAGGAATGGGGATAGAATCCGCTGCTGTGTCCGCTGGCGTCCGGTTTATCGATGAAGTAGAGCGTCGCGTCGGGCGCATCCGCCGAGGCGAGACGGGACGCGAGTTCCGCCGCATTCTCCGCGTCGGTCCGGCCAAAAAATTCCACGCCCGCCGCCGGCGCGAGATCCGCATCCTCACTCCACGAATAGACGAAGAGCGCCTTTCTTCCGGAATTCGCGTCCACCACGCGCTTCAGCCAGGAGGGATATTGCGCGTAATTGCCGTTAGCGATTTGGCCGTTCGCGGAGACGCCGTGTTTCGTGGAGAATACGCCCGTCGCGATGGATACATGGTTCGGCGCGCTGTTCGGCGCCGCCACCGGTTCGGTCTGTCCCGTCAAGGACCATGCGCATGTGTAACCTTCCTGCCATGTGCCCGTGCGGAGTTTCGTGAGGTTCGGCATCTCCGCCGCCTCGATCGCATCAGCCCGCATGCCGTCAAACATCACCATTAAGACCATCGGACGGCGTGTTTCCGCCGCCGTCGCAAAACCGACCGCAAGCGCGCAAAAACCCAGTTGCAACCCTCTAACGCTCATCACGATCCATTCCTCCTTTAAGGCGGTTCAGTTTACCAAAAGCCGGCTTTCCCGTACACTAAAATCCCGGCTTGCAGGAGACCACCTTCGTCCGGTCAGCGTCCCCCACCGCAGATGCGCCGCCGGCAAAACGCCGTCAGGAAATAGCCGACAGCGGCCAGTTCGACGATCGTAGCGCCGGGGGGCCAATCGAAACAGTAGCTCAACCCGATTCCGGCGAACGAAAAGACGATAGCCAGCGCGACGGCCAGCGCCATCATCCGGTTCAGGCGGCGGACGATCAATCCCGCCGTCGCAGCGGGGAGGGTCAGCAGGGCGACCGCCAGCACGATGCCTGCCACGCGCACCAGCAATACCACGGTGAGCGCGGTCAGGATATGGTAGAGGGTCTCGTAGAGTCCGGTCCGGACACCCCGCAGGCGGGTCAGCTCCTCATTGAACGCGATCGCGAGAAAGCGGTTATAGCAGAAGAGCGTCACGGAGAGGATGATCAGATCCAAAATGCCCATCCACCACAGATCGGCGGTGGGGACAAGCAGGATGGACCCAAAAAGATAGCTCATCAGATCCTCCTGATAACCCGGCGTCGCCGCAACAAACGAGATCCCCAGCGCCATGCCGGTGGTCCAGATCGCGCTGAGGATCGTGTCGGGCCGGAATTGTGTCTTCCGAGCCAGAAACGCCAACAGCAGCGCCACCGCGACCGCCACACAGACCGCCCCGCCGATCGGGGAGAGGCCGCCAAAGCCGAACCGGCGTGAGAGCAACAGGGAAAGGCCGATTCCCGCCAGCACGCTGTGCGAAACCGCCCCGGCCAGATAGGTTGAACGGCGGACCACCACCAGACTGCCCGTCACGCCCGCGGCAAGCGCCGCCAGCACCGCCGCCACGCAGGCGTTCCGGAGAAACGGGAAGGTAATGAAATCGTGGAGCAGGCTACTCATGCTGGATCGGCAATCCCCAATTCTTCAAGGTTTCCGTGATGAAGGCGAGACTCCGCTCATGCATCTCCCGCGCCCCCAACGCGGGTTCGAAAATCGGGCCGCAGCTGACCTTCAGCGGTTTGGAAGGATCGACCTTCCCGAAGTCGCGGATCAGCGTGCCGGTCTGGAGGATGTCGGTCCGGACGGCAATCGGTACCAACGCCACGCCCGCGCGTTCCGCCAATTTGGCGCCGAGGGAGTTGAACCGTTTCGGATCGAACACCGCCTGCCGGGTCCCTTGGGGATAGAGCAGTACGGAACGGCCGTCTGCGATCCGCTTGCAGCCTTCCGTCAGAACGGTTTTGAGATCCTCGCGGGCGTTTTTCCGCGTGACGGGGATGGAGCCGACCGACCGCGAGGCCCGCCCGACAAAAGGCAGGTCGTCGAGGCTCTTTTTCAGCACGATCGCGATCGTACCGAAGGGAATCAGCAGCGCCGGGGCGACCATCGTCTCAAGCGTGCTCATGTGGTTCATCACATAGACCACCGGCTTGCCGTAGGCCTTGATCTTTTCGAAGCCCTCGATGGTCACCTCGGACCCCACCCGTTCCGCGAAAGCGATCGATTGGAAGGCGTACCGCTGCCACTCCGGATAACCGAACCGGTTGATCAGGAAACGCGCCACACTCCGTCCGACGATGCCGATGATCGTTCCCGCGTACCGGAAAGCGTTCCACCAGCTGGCGCGTCCGGGATGTTTCGGGCGGCGTTCCGGTGGGGTGTGGTAGCCGCCGGTCTCCAGCAGGGATTGGAGAAAGATCGCGTTGGTCAGCCGGTTTTTCATCGGGAGGCCTCCAGAAGCCGCCGGATCTCATCCGCCCAAAGCGACTCATCGGGCGTTTCAAGAACCAGCGGAAGATCGGAAAAGCGGGCATC
>DBXN01000057.1:19949-38776 GCA_002309585.1 Verrucomicrobia bacterium UBA1211 | reverse complement strand
CGAAGGGCTCCCACCCGATCAGCCCGGCACCGAGGGACTCATGGCGGTCAACATGCGAAGCGAGTTTGGGTTTCGAATCGTTCAGGTGCATTCCGCGCAGGTAGCGCAGGCCGACCAGCCGGTCAAAGGCCTCGATGGTCTTTCGGAAGCCGTCGCGCGTCCGGATGTCGAATCCCGCCGCGAAGGTGTGGGCGGTATCGATGCAGAAGCCGATCCGCTTCTTGTCTTCGACCCCGGCCAGAATCCGCGCCAGCTCCTCAAAGGTCGAACCGAGATTCCCGCCGCTACCGGCCGTGTTTTCGATCACGATCGTCACGCCGCGCGAATCGGCCAGTGCCGCATTGACGGATTGCGCCACGCGGTCGCACGCCGCCTCGGGTGTGAGCAGCCGCAGGTGGCTTCCGGGATGAAGGTTCAGCTGGATCAGACCCAGCGCCTCGCAACGGGTCAGCTCGTCATGCAGCGACGCCATCGATTTCGCATGGGCGGCGTCATCGGGATTGGCGAGGTTGATCAGGTAGCCCGCGTGGGGCATAACCTGTTGCGGGGTATACCCGTTCTCGACCATCGCCGCTTTGAAAGCGTCAATCTCGGCCTTCGGCAGGGGCGCGGCCGTCCACTGCCGCTGATTCTTGACGAACATCCCAAAGCCCGTCGCGCCGAGCTGGCGGGCGTTGANNCGGCGCGTTACGGACACCGCCGGATATGGAAACATGCGGACCGACATAAAACATAGCGTTCCCCCTCTTCACCGTTCAGATTTCATCCTGAATTCCCATCGCATACCGGTCATGGCCGGCGAAATCCTTCTCAATCCGAATGTCGCGCAGCCCGCAGGATTCCATCAGCTCGCGCAGGGCGGGACCCTGACCGTCACCGATTTCGAAAAACACACACCCGCCCGGCTTGAGGACCATGATGGCGTCCATCAGAAACGACCGGTAAAATGCCAACCCGTCCGCACCGCCGTCCAGCGCCCCCAGCGGCTCGTGGTTCCGGATCCAGGGGTCCAGCGTCTCAATCTCGCCCGACGGGATGTAGGGCGGATTGGAGACCAGAATATCGACACTCGCGGGATCGAACTCGCCGCAACCGTCGCTTTCGGCGAAATGGACCTTCTCGGCGAGTCCCGTCGCTTCCGCGTTCTCGCGCGCCAGCGCCAAAGCTTCGGGACTGATGTCCAGCCCGACGAAAAACCCGTCCGCCATCTCCTTCGCCAGACTTAGGATGATGCATCCCGTTCCGGTCCCGACATCGACCACCAGCGGTTTCTCCTGTTTCGCCTGCGGCGACCGCAACACCCGCTCCACCAGCTGCTCGGTTTCGGGACGGGGAATCAGCGCCCGTCGATCAACCTTCAGCGTCAACCCGCGAAACGCCCACTGCCCCAGGACATACTGGACGGGCTCACCGTCGGCGACGCGCTTGATGCCGCGCCGCAACGCCTCAACCAACCGTTCCGCGGGGGGCGTGTCCGCATACCGGTACAACTCCATCCGGCCGCACTGGAAGAGGCGCGCCGCCAACAGCTCACAGACAACCCGCGCGTCGGGGATGCCCTTCCGCCGCAGGAAGGCATCCCCCCGTGTCAACAACTCCCGCAACGGCAATGGCGTCGGATCCGGCATGGGTTAGAACGGCATCTCCGCGTCCAGTGGATTGTCTCCCGGCGGTTCCAGGTTGTCATACTCGATCGTCGAGCCGTCAACATCCATCTTTTCGATCTTGAAGGCGTCGAGATCCACGTAATACTTCTCCTTAAACAAACTGCCGCGCAGACGGAACGAGACCTTTACCCGATCCCCGACCGCGACGGTTTCCAACAGCGAACACTTCTCTTTTTTACATACGAACTTGATGTCCTGCGGATAGTCATCTTCGATCGTGACCACGAATTCCCGCTTGTAGAACCCGCTTGAAAAGGACATCATATCCATCATGACTTTGATCGTTCCAACTACTTCAAAAGGCGCCGCCATAAAGACCTCCAATCAAAAACCTGAATTATTCCGTATTTAAGCACATCCCACAGGATGAAGCAATGAGAAAGCGATTGCCGCCGAAAACAAAAACGGCCGCAATCGAAACCCTCGATCGCGGCCGCTTGCAAGTCAATCCTGACGCCGGAAATTAGAATTCCCAGCCCTTGCGGACTTCCTGACGGACCAACTTGGTGGCCTCGGGATTATCGAACGCCATCTTCGCGGTGTTCCACGTCAGTTTGCCCGGCACCTGCTGCGCGATGCAACCGACCAGCATTCCCTCCAGCATCGGGACGGAGACATCGATATCGGAGAAGGTCTTCTCTTCGCCCTTGCAGGCGTTGACGAACTCGATGTAGTGGCCCGCCTTCGCGCGAGGCAGAAACTCGGGAATCACGTCGATGCTGCACGCTTCGTGCTTTCCGACGACCTTCATCTTCTCCTCGCCCTTCAGCGCCACATAGGCCACGGCGCCATAGTCGTTCTCGCTGACCATGATGCCCTTGTCGCCGATGATCAGGCAGCCGGTGTTCGGAATCTTGCCGAGAGAGGCGTTGATCTGCGACATGATCTCCGCGCGCGGCATTTTATCCGGATCCGGCTTCAGGTTGCCGTCATACCAGAACAGGTCGACGGCGGGCTTGCCCCTGCGAGCGGCATAGTGCAGCTGCACGACGCTCTTGCTCGGATAGGTGTCGTTATTCTTACCCTCGATAGTCTTGCACTCGGCCCACTCGACCGCGCCAAGCTCAAGCCCGCGGAACGGGACGTTCATCGTGTGGCAGGCCATGTCGCCGAACGCGCCCGTGCCGAAATCGAAGAACCCGCGCCACTTGAAGGTGTGGTAGACATCCTTCTTATAGGGGCGGAAGGGCGCGGTGCCGATCCAGCTGTCCCAATCGAGCGTTTCAGGAACCGGATCCTCGCCTTCCGGACGGGAAATGCCCTGCGGCCAAATCGGACGGTTCGTCCAAACGTGCACCTCGGTGATGTTTCCGAGCACGCCGCGGCGGAGCACCTCGACGTTCCGGCGCAACCCGTTGTCCGCGCTGCCCTGGTTACCCATCTGGGTAATCACGCCTTGCTTGCGGGCAACCTTCTCAAAATAGCGCGCCTCCCAGATCGTCCGCACCAGCGGCTTCTGGACGTAGACGTGACACCCCAGCTTCATCGCGCGGATCGCGGCCGGCGCGTGGGTGTGGTCCGGCGTGGAGACGGTGCAGACGTCCAGCTTGTCGCCGCACTCGTCCAGCATCTTGCGGTAATCGCTGTAGCACTTGACCTGATTGGGGTTCCCGCCCTTTTTCCGGATCTCTTCCAAGGCTCTGTCGACCGGACCGCGGTCCACATCGCACAGCGCCACGATGTTCTCGCCGTGATTAAACATCGGCGTCCAATCGGACCAGCCCTTCCCGCCGACACCGATCACGCCGATATTCAGCTTCTCATTCGGGCTTTTCAGTTTGGGAGCCGACACGCATCCGCCGACAGACAATAGCGCGGTCGTAGCGGTCGCGCCTTTCATGAAACCACGACGATTCATCTGGAACATGTGAACGTTTTCCTCTCTAATAGTTGGCGGTTCCTAAATGGAACCTGTTAGGGTTTTAACAAATCCGTTTGAAGTTTATTCCCCCATCCGGGAAAAGGCAAGCGCAAACCGCAGAAACGGGAATGAAAATGACCTTTCGAAGTCAAAAGCCGGTCTGGATGCCCCTATTCTTCGGGCAACGGCTGGGGTTTCCACTTGGGTCGCTCGCCGAAGAGAACGGTTCCGAGGCGGACCCACGTCGCGCCCTCTTCGACCGCGACACGGTAATCGTGAGTCATGCCCATCGAGAGGCGGGGCAACCCGATTCCGAATTCGGATTCCCATTTGTCACGGTATTCGCGCAGACGGGCGAAGACGGGCCGGACCGTCTCGGGGTCAGGCGCGAACGGCGCCATCGTCATCAGCCCCGTCAAGGTGACGTTCCGGGCATTGAGCGCCGCCTCAATGACCTCCGGCACCTGATCCGGCGGAAGACCGTCCTTGCTGGCCTCGCCCGAGACATTGACCTCCAACAGAATCTCCGGCCGATGCCCGGTCTCCTCCGCCACCCGCTCGATCTGCTCCAGCAGCCGCAGGGAATCAACCGAATGGATCGTGGAAAAGAGTTCCAGCGCGGCCCGAACTTTGTTCCGCTGCAGATGGCCGATCAGATGCCAATCCGGTCCACTGACACTTTCGGGGATTTTCCAGGCGGCTTCCTGTACCTTGTTTTCACCAAAAATCCGGATGCCGGCCTCCCACGCCTCCCGGACAACTTCGGGACCGTGCGTTTTGGTCACCCCTACGATGGTCACCTCGTCCGGGGAGCGGCCCGCCTTCCGGCACGCCTCGGCAATCGTTCCCTTGACCTCTTCGAGAATATCCGCAAGTTCCCGCATCACTCATCCTCCCGAACCGGACATTCCGGATCTCCGGAAAGACCGGGATTGCCGGTTCACGCCAACCCCTCGTTTCCCACATCCATCCGACCGCGGATCGCGCGTTTCAGCGTCAAGGGATCGGAATAGCCCACGCCGCTGTCGGCCGGCAATCCGAACGCCAGCCGCGTGACGCGGACACCCGCGGGTTTCAGCACTTCGTGCAGATAGGCCGCCGTCGCGTCGCCCTCCATGTCGGTACTCACGGCGATCAACACTTCCCGGATGGTTCCGCGTGACACACGGTCCACCAACGCTTGAATTCGCAAATCGGACGGCCCGGTCTGTTTCGAGGGGGAAAGTTTGCCCATCAACGCGTGGTACCGGCCTTGAAATCCGCCGGACTTTTCCAGCTGGACAATATCGGAAGGCTCCTCCACCACGCAAAGCGTCTCATCTGAACGGGAGACATCGGTGCAGAGCGAACACGGCATCTGGTCGCGCGCGGTGTATCCGCCGCAAAGCGGACAGCAGCACACATCCCGCCGCGCCGCCTGCAGCGCCGCCACAAGCGGATCGGACAACCCCTCCGGCCGCCGCAACAGCGCCAACGCCGCGCGTTCCGCCGAGCGATGTCCCAAACCGGGCAGTTTCGACAGCGTCCGGATCAGCTGCTCCACCTGCGGGACCATTTCCGCCACGCCCCCCTGAAGACGCGATTAGCCGCCCAGAATTCCGCCCATGTCGGAACCCTGCATCATCTTCGCCATCGCCTCTTGGGTCTGTTTCTTCACGCCCTTCAGCGCGCCGTTGACCACGTTATTCAGCATCACGTTAAAGCGCTCGGGTTTACCCGCGATCACTTCGTCCAAAGCCTCCCGCGCGATATTGATCGAAAGAATGGTGAAATCGCCGCGGGCCACACAGCTAATCCCGCCGTTGGCGTATTCAAAGGTGATCTTCTCGATCTCCGCCTGAATCCGCTTCGCCTCTTTCCGCATCTGCATCGCCTGCTTGACCTGATCCAACATGCCCATCGCATAATCTCCTTGAAATGTTAGCGGGAAAAGAATGTATCAGAATCTGGCTGAAAATCCAGCGAAAACACGCCGTTAATCCTTGACCTTCACGCCGGTCGCGTTGCGTTTCTCCTCAAGCTCCCGAAGAGTCGGATCGTTGGTGAATACGGCGGGGTCGATAGGATGGGCCGCTTTCCAGGCGTTGTACTGCTTCATGATCTCATCGGCCTTGGTTTTGATTTTCGACTGCTCGTATTTCAACGTGCGCAACTGGTCCTGGAGTTTGCTGCGGCGAAGCCCTGTCGTGGCGTTCATCTCCTTCTCAAGCGCGGTGGCTTTCTCCAGCGTCGCGCGGTAGTTCTGCTGCGCCTGGCGGGCCGGTTCCAAATGCGGATTCCGCTTTTTCTGCTCCTCCTCAATCTCGCTCTTGCGGTCGGCGATCTGTCCCCCTAAAGTGAAATACGATTGCAGCCGCCCGACCATCTCGGGATCGACGGTATCAGGGTCGCCCTCATACGTGGCGATCTTGGTGCAGGAAAAGAGGAAGGGTCCGGCCCATTTGCCATCCTCGGTTTTGTAGGTCGAAACCAAAAGGGTACCGACGGCGGTCTCTTTCTTTCCCTTGAATTTGAAGAGCGTGCCGGCCGGCAGTTTGCCGAGGTTTTTCCCGTCCTGCGCGTAATACGGCATCCGCTCGGTGAGGAATCCCCATCCGGACTCGGGCCCGTTATAGATATACTTCACCTTCTCCTGCTGCATGTCGGGCGCGGGACGGGCGGGCGCGACACCGATGGACCCGCCGCCCTTGCTGCCAGTCATCCCGCTGTTGCCCATCATCGACCGCTCGGACCGCTCGCGCTGCTGCTGGGTCAGCGGTTTGATGTTCCGGGAGGAACGGCGGACCTGGGCGGATGCCCCCAGAGCGACCAGACAGAGAACCAACGCCAAATGCGTAGACATTGTCACCAGCATGTGCTTTTTCATCACTTCTTTCCTTTCTGCAAAAGTCGGGTTACTCTTTCGGAGGCACCACCTTCAACCGCATGAAGAGATTCGGCCAGACCGAACTCCGTTCCCTAGACTGGACAGAGTACTCCACCCAATCGCCATGATTTTGGGGACGGTTTATACTTTCGAAATAATCTGAACGCCATATCTGGTCCAACAAATTGGTGCTGGCGATAACCTGAACCGTATAGCCGTCCAGCAGAGCACTCGCGCTTACCCGGTACCGTCCCGTATAAAAACCGCCCTCCGTCAGCCCCGGATAGAGGCGCCCAAGGGTGCCATCGGCCGGATCCAGCGGATCCGTTCCCGAAACGAATTCCCAAAGGTTGGAAAGCCCGTCACTGTCGGAGTCCGTGTCATCGCCCGGATAGTTCCCTCCAGGGAAATGGGCTTCAATCCACAGTTCTTTCTCGCTTGGACCGGCACGTAGGACCGATACATAGAATCGTCGTTCCGCTTGCCAGCCATCCTTATCGGTAGCTCGCATTGCGATCTCATACGTACCGAATGACCAGTAAATATGCTTTGCCACGCCCGTAGCGCCATACATGTCGGTAAAAGTACCATCGCCCCAATCCCATAAGACCCTCATACCTCGCATAGTGCTATCCGCTTCACAATCCTTTATGCTGTATGCGAAAGATTTTTCAACACCTTGCATAAGCACATACTTGATATCGCCTACAGATGTGGATGCGGGTGGATAATGGATGATCGGGCCTTCATTATACACCCACACCACACCCGGAATGAATTTCTTATACCATTGCGCCGCTATCTCGGTTGTCGGTTCACCGGGTGTGATAGAGGGCGTGATGACGAATCCGCTCTGCGAACCAGAACGAGCGGTCCCGTCTAAATCCATCACAGTAACGGTCTTCTCCGTTTCACCGACGTTGAAGAGAATTTCTGTAGCACCTAGCGTCAGCCGCCCGTTCAGGTCGTTGTTCTCAGGTGAAACCGTCAGCGTCACCGGCACGGCATAGTCGAATGGGGCGGAGAGCTTGACTTGGATTTGAGGATTTTTTGTGGTAATTTCCCCAAAATACGAATTGGAAGGAGAAATCGCAATATACGGTTCATCTCCGATATTCACTTCAAAGGTTTCTGTTTCTTTATAAACATCCATCGCTATCTCGTCTTTATCGCGGATGAGAATCGACAAATTGTACCTACCCCGCTTGGCATAGGTATGGGAAACCTTGCCAACCGAACCGGTAACCGTCACGATCGCCGAACCGTCGCCAAAGTTCCATTCTGAAACAATCCCCTCAAGATCGGCGGAATGATCCTTGAAACGATAGTCGTACTCTCGAGGAACCATCGCTGGATACTCATCGGCATACTGATGCGGTAGCGGTGAAACAATTTCCGGAGGAGCATTCTGGAACATAATGAATGTACGCTCACTGGTGTAAAAACTGGCGGCGATCGGATCGGTTGGAATCGCGGTGATCTGGACACCCATTAACTCCGAGTTCATCGTGCCATCCATAATGCGGAATGGTGATTTGACCGTGCTAACGGTTTCTCCGGCTAAAATGGTCAATTCAATTCCGTTTTGAGCATGGGGCATCAACAGATTGATGGTTGTGGTGTCCGCCTGCTCAACGACCAGCTTGTATTTGAGATCGCCGTTTGGGTAAGGTTCGGAAAGTTCGACCGTCACATTGCCCATCATATTGGTTGGACTTTCAACCAGATTCGCGGTGTCACACACAACACGAATCGTCGGTTTCGACAAAGGCGCACTAACATCCACAACTTCCGTCACATCATTTGCGCTATTGATCGGAAATGGGATGGCGTCATCTGACCAACCGTTTGTACCGCCATCGGTTGCCAGTCCCTGCATCACAACCAAAAAAGAGAAGGCTACGCCTATCATTAATCGCGCAAACATCTTTTGCACCTTTTTTGAAGTCCAGTCACTCATCTTCAAGCATCCTTACCTATAAGTTCGTTTGGAAACAACATCTTTGTTCTCGCCGCACAACCGTGCGGCGTTCCTGAATCGGCGGGCAGTTGCCCGTCGCAAAAGGAAGTTGTTTTTATCTGTTGTCATGGTTGTTTCCTTTACCCATTCACGGAACTTATCCCCATTCACATTCCCGCGCTCATGCGGGCGGGGGCTTTTACGATTTGAATTTGTCTGATACTCTGTTGCGCTTACCGAAATTGCCCATACGGACCGAACACTGCCCCCAATGGAACGTTCCGGATGTTTATAATTTCCTAATCGCGGGATCGCAGGGGGTGATGTTCCGCATCCCGTCCGGCGTGACGACAAACGTGTCCTCCACCCCGACCGGCCCCACGCCCTCAATCACAAACTTCGGCTCCACCGCGACGCACATCCCCGCCTCCAGCCGATGCGTGGACCGCGCGCCCAAAACAGGCCACTCGTTGATCACCAAACCGGTACCGTGTCCGACAAACTGGGCTTTCTGGCGCGTTCCCATGAAACAGTCGGCCAGACCCGCTTGGGCGGCCATCTCCAGTGCCATCTCATAGAGGGCCACGCAGGGCGTTCCGGGCTTTCCCGCCTCGGCGATCGCCCGCTCGATCGCGATGGAAACCCGGTGTGCCGCATACGCCCGTTCGGGCAAAGGACCGATGGAGAAGGTACGGGAACAGTCGGTCAGATACCCGTAGAAATTGCCCGGGACATCCACCATCACCGACATCCCCGGTTCCATCCGGATGCCCGCCTGCCCCACCGGCAACGCGGGGGAGAGTCCGCACCCGCCGAGGGCGTAATCGTAAGGGGAGGGCGCGGCGCCGTTGGGTCCCGCCAGGATACAGCCGATGAACGTTTCCATCGTGCTGCCCGAAACGCGCAGGTGTCCCAGACTGCCGCCCTGCATCATCAGCCGGAAGATCTCAATCATCCACGCCTGATCGGTCATGCCCGGCTCATACACGCTGGCGAACTGATCGATCAGGGATGCCTGCCGACTGCCGGTCCGGCGCATCAGGGACAACTCGCCGGCGCTCTTCACCGCGCGCGCCTGCCGCAACAGGGAAGAGCCGTCTACCACCTCGGCTCCGGGAAACAGCGCGGAAAGCCGCATCCAGTCCCAATAGGTCAACTCCTGGTTTTCAAGCAAGACGGTCTTGGGAAGCGGAAGACCTTCCGCCTGAAGCATCTCGGGAATCTGTTCCGGCTTGCGGACCTGAAAGACGCCCTCGCCGGTCAGATCGTTGGGACGCCGGACAAAATAACGGGGAGATCCCTCGACGGGCAGATAGAGCCAACCGCAATAAACCCGTCCGGTGAGGTAGAGCAGATTGACCGGATGGGCGACCAATACCCCGTCCGCCCGCTGGACCGAAAGGGCGGCTTGGAGGTTTTTCCGCCGCACCGCCAAATCATCGAGCCATTCGGGCGAGAGTGTCTTGAACATGTTTCGCGCCCGTTTACTCCGTCGGAGGATAGGTCAGCAGCAGCTTCATGAAGAAACTCGGCCAAACCGAAGCGTTCTCCTTCGCCCGCATGGAGATCTCCTGCCAGTCGCCTTGATCGACCGGCGGCTCGTACTCCTCGACGAGATCCGCGCTCCAGGCCTGTTCCATGAGGTTGGTACATGCCACCAGCTGGACCTTGAAGCCATCCGCCACCGCTCCCGCACTCATGCGGTAGACGCCGACATAGACCGTATTGCCATCCTTCAGCACCGGCTTCAACCCACCCACGTCACAGTCGGAGGGATCGGTCGGATCAAGCCCGAAGATATACTCCCAGATGTTGGAGATACCGTCACCGTCGGTATCCGCCGCGTCACCGGTATAGGTGCCGCCCGGGAAGAAGGCGTCGATCCACTGCTCGTAGAAGGAGGGTTCACCGCCCTCGCAGGTGATCTCGATGTCATCCACGCAGATGCCGAAGCCGCCTTTGGCCTGACCCTCGAACGAGATGAAGTAGGTCGCGCAGGGGTTCGGCAGCGGGATGGTGAACTGCGCCCAATCCGCCACATTAGTCGTGATATTGCCGCCTGTCAAAGTAACCCAACTGTCCGCGAGGTTGGTCCGGTAGCGGACCTTCAGAACATCCACATACGAGCCGTCCTTCTTCTTGCAGAGCTGGAAGCGCAACACCGCGTTGGAACAGCCGGTCGGGAAGGCGATCATCGGCAATTTGAGGCTGGCTTTCTGAGCGGACGCGCCATTACGATCCGCCAGACAGGCGTTGTAATCCGGCGAATAGGCTGATTTGGGATAGACATTCTTGGATGCGTCGGGGAGACTCCCGTTGATGAAGACCCAATCGAACTCGGTATTGTTTCCAAACAGCTCCGTGGACCACCCTTCGGGCAACTCGCCACCGCTGAAATCCTCAAAGAACGGAACGGACATACCGCCCTTCACAAGCATCGTAACCGGGTTTTCGGAGGTCTCGCCGTCCGCGCCCGTGATCGCGATTGTCAGGGCGTGTTCCCCGATCGCCGCGATCGCCGGCGTACCGCTGATGACGCCGGTATCCGGATCAAGCGTCAGCCCGGCGGGCAGTTCCCCTTCCGACACGGACCAGGTGTAGGGTTCGACCCCGCCGACCGCCACCAGCTGCAACTCATACGCCAAGCCGACCCAACCTTCCTTCAGGTCGGTATTCATCCGGAACAGCGGCCAAGCCGACGCATCGGTGATCTTGACATCATCGATCCGGACGCCGTTCCCGTACTTCGAATTGCCCTCGAAACAGAACTGGTAAGTCATGGAGGGATTCGGCAGATCGATCGAACAGCGGGTCCACTCCATCACCGGTTCCGTATACTCGGCAACCAGCGTCCACTCATCCGTCGGCGCGCTCCGGACATAGACGCGCAACTCATCCTGGTCTTCCTCCCAGGGGACCATGTGGAGCATGAAGGTCAACCGCGGCGCGCGGGGCGAGACACCCAGATTGACCACCGGCGAAATCAGCCGCGTGATATGCTCGGGATAAGGGCCGCCATCGCCGTTCTGGGTATCGGACCACCACAGGACCGCATAATACTCCCCTTCGGCGGGATCGATCCAAATCCAATGGGCGTTCGCCTTCCGCTCGTCCTCACGGTCATTGTAGCGGGTGGCCTCCCAATTGACGTTGCTGACCACATAGGCCTGCGTCCAGCCGGGCGGCGGCATAAGGGGACTCTCGAAGCCCTCCGAAAAGAGATCCGACCGGGGATAATCCACCAGCAGCGAGAAGGTCTGCGTCGCCTCCGTTCCGAACACATCGGTCACCGTCACGGTAAAGGTTGTCTGCTGAAGTTCCGTCGGCACCCCGCTGATCACATTATCGGTGAGGGTGAGGCCGGTCGGCAGATCGCCCTCCAGCGTGAAAGTATACGGCTCAACCCCGCCCGTCACCTCAATCGTCTGCTCATAGATCACATTCAGAACCCCGTCTTCCAGCGGCGAACGGGTCACGAAAGCCGGGTCGGTATAACCGTCGCCCACCCACACGTCATCAATATGGATACCGTGCCCGCACTTGGCGATGCCCTCGAACCCGATGTAGAACGTCCCGGATGTTTCAGGCAAATCAATGACCTCTTTCTGCCAGTTGCGGATCGAGTCGGTGTAACTCGCCAACAGTACCCATTCGCTGTCGTACGAGGTTTTGTAGTAGACATTCAACTCGTCATTGAGCGTGATCCGCCCTTTGTATTCTTTCCAAATGGTGAAGGTGAGCTGCGGCAGACGCTCTTCCCCTGTGAAGGCGAACATCGGCGTCACCAGCATCTGGCTGGCGCCCTTGTCCGCCGCCTCCCAGCACTTGAAGACCGCGTTAGACGACGGCGAGTAGGCGGAAGAGGGATGGGAGCTGTCCGTCGAACTGGTCTCGAACGCATTGCCGTTGGCATAGAACCAGGTCAAACTGGAGGACGGTTCCTCGGTAAACCAACCCCAACCCAGTTCCGGCTGCGCCGCACTGAAATCCTCCGCAAAGGGCAACGGGTAGTTTTCCAGAATCTTGATATTGACGAGGCGGTTCGTCTCCACCTCTCCCTCGCAGGTCGAGATCCAAACCCGGACGGCGGTGTTGGTCGTGGCCTCCATCGGGACGCCACTCAGATACGCGGCTCCGGTTTCATCATCCACTGTCAGCTCCAAACCTTCCGGTAGCGGGGTCTCGTCGTCAATGAACCACTCCCAGGGGTCAATCGCGTTGAGAGCGGTAAAGGTCAACGAAAACGGCGTCCCGACCCGGCCGACGAAGAGTTTGGACATCTGGATGACCGGATAATCGGGGACGATATCGCAGGTCATCGTCGTACCCGCCTCGCTGATGTTCCGGAGGTTGAATCCCGATTTCGAGCCGTCCCACCACCGCGAACTCGGATTGGTGTTGGCCGTGAAGGCCGTGACGTTTCCTTCATAGAAGAGATCCGTCTCATCGCCATCGTTGACGTTGTTCTGGAAATCCCAGTTTCCATCCGCCTGCATCAGCGTGACTTCGAAGTTATGGTGGTCCGTGTTGTATTCATAGCGCTGGTCATCGCGGTTGCCCAACTCGTCGATATGCCAAACCGCCAGACCCGAACTGCGCAAATACCGGTCACGCCAGCTCTTGTTCCGGTTTTCGATGATGTAGTATTCCGTCTCGGCGAGCGCATTGGTGTACATGTAGAAGGCGTTGAACCGCTCCATCTCGTATGTCGAGTGCAGTTCCGCCCCTTTCACGACCGTGTTCTTATCCACATAGTTAATGTCGGCCCAACCCGAAACGAATTTCAAAAAGGCGCAGATCTGAACCGGTTCCCTGCCGTCGCCACCGTAGCTGCCGCCGCCCATCAGACAGAAGTATCCGCCGCCGCCTTCCGAATCGTAATCGTAATCGTAAAGATCAGGATAACCGCAGAGCATGTGCCCGTTCTCGTGACAGAAGGTGCCGATGGTCAGCTTATCCCCCATGTCGGTCATCTGGTAGCGGCTGAGCACGACCGAGGCGTCACCCTTCATGGGATAGTTGTTGATGGCGGAGGAGTGGGGCCACAACCCCTTTGACCAGCTGCTTTCGCAGGTGCCGGCATAAAAGACGTTGAACGCGCAGGCCGACCCGTCAACCATCGTCACCTGCTGGAGCATCGGAAGAATCTCCGTCTCATAGTTGGGCTGCTCCTGGAGGACTTTCAACGCCTCCATCAGCAATTCCCGCGCGCTGCCGTTGTCGTTATCGTAGTGTTTCTTCGGTTTCGAGACCCGGACATACGGGATCAGGACATTGGAGTAGTCCAAGTTGTTGTTTGAAACTTCCTTATAATACTGCCTTACGGAACCGTGGTTGCCATAGGCGGTATAATGCTCGCCGTTCAGAAAGTCTTCGACCTCTTCAGGGGCGATGGTTCCGGGACAATCGGGGAAGTCGATCAACAGGGTAATGCCGACCTTCTCACCGGTCGTTTCGGAATACTCGAGCTTGCGGTTCGCCGCCAGCAGTCCCGGTTTCCCTGTATACCGACGCTGGACGGAGCGGTTATTCTTCACCCGCGCGGACCAGCGTTTGCTGATCTGCATTTTCTCGTCCCATTCCGCAGAACGGGCTTTGACCTGCGCGACCCGCGCGTCACGGGAAATTCGCGCGTTCGGATCGAGCCCCGGCACCGTCGCAGGATCGACCGAACCCGCCAGCCGCCCCGACGAAACCAACTTGCTGCCGTCCGCCGTCAGGACTGCATAGTAGTAGGCGCCGTTTTCCGCCACAATGGGATAACCAGCATGGGTGAATTCCGCGTAGAACTCATCGCCCCGGCCATGAATCTGGATGACGCTTCCGTCGGGCTGGGTGAACCGGATATCTTTATCAAAAGGAGCGGCCCACAGGTCAACGGCAACCAGCAGGCTACTCAATCCGACTGTCAATACTTGTTTGAAACGTCCCATTGCGCTTCCTCACTCAACCGACTTCAGCGATCGCATTTTAAAGGGGTGCGGATTGCCCCCGAATGGCCGGGGGCAATCCGTCGATCAGTATGCTACGGTTATTTCACCGTCTTAATCCGGAAGAATCCGCTTCTCTTCCCGAGGATGCCGCTCTTACCGGACAAGACGCTCTCGCCGTTCGCGCGGATGGTGTCCGTATCGGTCGGGATCTCCCGCCAATCCTGATTCTCCAGCGACTCGGTGTACTGCAGCACCACCTTGACGTTCTCCGCCGCCAGGACGCCGGGGCCGTTGCTCGTGGCCTCGACCGTCAGCGTCGGAATGCCGCTCTCGCTGAACGTCAGGCTCTTCAGCGTCAGGGAGAGCCCCGCTTCCGAAGCGGCGGCGACAACCGGTGTCGCACCGCTCAGATCGACGTTGAAGAGGATGGACATCGCCGCGAGGTGCTTGCCGGTAATCTCACCCTGCGCGAAGGCGGGATTGATTTCCGTATCCACCACCGAGGAGGTGTTCGGTCCGGTCAACGTGAGGAAGTTCGCCGAGGCGCTGTTCTTGGTGTACTCCCAAGAATCCGGGAACCAGTCCTGATCGGTATCGGCGTCTTCGATGAAGATTTCGACTTCAGGAATATCGCCGCTGTAGGAGACTTCCACCGCCATCGGGTCATAGGCCTTGTCGGTCTGACCGTAGTAGTTGGCGTAGCCCCAGGACTCCCAATCGTCGCGGACGCCGTTGTTGTTCTGGTCGATGTACGCCATCACATAGTACGCGCCGGCCTTGTCGCTGGTCGCCAGCCCGTTCAGGATGGCGTTCACGCTCTTGGCGGTCGTGTCGGTCGCGGCGGAGGTTTCCGCGGCGCCCAGCACGATCTGCGCTTCAGGATTGCCGGCGAAGCCCGCGTTGTTGTAGGCGCAGACCTTGATCCGATCCGACAACGTGGTAACCGGCCCGTAGTACTTGACTTTGGCCTTGATGGAACCGTAACCCGCGGAGGAGAGCGGCTTGGCCGCATCCATGCGGAACCGCGTCCAGCCGGACCACACGGCGGAGGTACCCGTCGAGTAGTACTTCGCGTTCAACCCGATCACGCGCCACTCGTAAACGGCGTTCGCCGGCAGATCCTGCCCGACATAGATCGGGGCTGTCCAGACGAACTGCCCTTCGCTGTTGCGGGCGGGAGCGCGTCTCACGCCGGAGGAGTAGAGCGTCGAGGTGGAACCGGCACGGCGGATCTGCAGCGCGAAGGCCGGATAGCCGTCCTGCATGGTCCACGTGAAGGTCGGACGCGCCGCGTAGACATATCCGCGCGGGGCGATCGCCGCGGCCTGGGCCTGCACCGCGTCGAACCGGTTGGTGAAGGTGTAGTTCGCCACCAGGTTCGTGTCGGTCAGCGAGGCCATGTCGCCGATGTAGACGTCATAAACCGCATACTCCGGCAAGACGGAGGAAGGAACACCCGCGAAGCCCCAGTCGAAGACCAGCTGCCCGGCCGACAACGTATCCGCTTCGGTGATGTAGCTCCGGCCGTTCGTCAGCGTCTTATCGAAGACGATCCGGCGATAGCTGTTGGTGTTGCCGTTGACGCAGGTCCGGAGAATCCGGATACGGGTCTGCGTAGCGGCGCTGTCACCACTGCCGCCAACCGAATCACCCGCGCCGGTCAACGCGGCTTCAGCGCTCGTGTTGGCCGTCAGCGAGTAACGGAGCTGACCCGGCACAGACTCGGTCAGATCGAAGATCACTTCGTTGTGATCCCAACCGATGTCGGTCAGGAAGTTCGCCGCGACCGCGAAGGGCTCGCCCGGCGTCCAGTCACCATCGTCATCCGTATCGATGAAGGCGATGAAGGTGTTGTTGCCTTCACGCAGGAAGCCGAGGCTCGGCTGCTCCACGGACGGCTCGTCGGCGTCGGTCAGGTAGACCGTCTTCGGATAGGCTTCCGTCAGCGCGCTCTGGTAGGAGACGCGGATGAAGCTCTCGGCCGGGATGATCTGGAGCTGATTCGTGGAAGCGCTGTAGTAGGTGCCATCCCACGCTTCGAGATCGATCTCGTAGGCGCCGGTCGTGTAATTCACCTTACCCACAGGCGGGTAGTCCACCATCGGGGTGGTGCCTTCCAGCACATAGAGGTCGCCGCCCGTCGCCGGGGTACCCGGAATATCGGAGGAGAAGGGCACGGTGTAATTCTGCCCGTCCGTACCGCGGCCGACGATCGAGAACTCGACCGTACCCGGCATCACGGCGCCCGGAGAGAACCATCCCTTCACCGTCTTCGAGGAATCCCAGTAACCGACATTGACTTCCTTCGTGACAGCGGCGCCGTCCGCGGGAATCGTCCAGATCGCATCCGGGACGCCGTTCACATCAACACCCTCGTGCCACGCCTTCATGATGATCGGGGACTTGACCGACCGACCCTTATAGTAGAAGGTGGCCTTGATCATCGGAACCGGCATCTCCTTAACCAGATGACCCTCGAAGTCGGTCCGGCTCTTGATGGTCGGATCACTCCGCAGGGCATGCGCGCCATAACGGCTCTCGCTCCAGTTGGTCCAGCCGTCCTCGTCGAAGTCCGCCAGCGGATCGTAGACGAAGCGGTTGACCGCGCGCATGTCGTAGAGATCTTCCCACGTATCCTCGATCATGTCATGATCGGAGAAGAGCGCGCCCAGATAGGTCGAACCGACCTTGATGAAGTAGTCCGACTCCAACTGGTTCAGATCGCTCCGGAACTGGATCGGGCTGAGGGCGGCGAAGCCGTAGACCTCCGCGATCAGATACTCGGCGTAGTTGCTCAGGCCGTCCTTGTCCGGATCGCCGTTGCGCCCGTTGTCGCCTTCCGACGAGCTGGAGGAGAGACCGTAGAGGTTCTCCCACCAATCCGGCAGGCCGTCGCCGTCGGCGTCGGAGCTCTGCTTGACCAGCTGCGACTCATCGTAACCGGTATTCGGATTCTTGGTCTCGGTCCAGCCGTTAGCAATATCGCGCAGATAGCGCTCACCGGCGGTCATCCCGCTGTCATCCGGGTAGAGATCATCCCAGCTCACCATCTCGGAGTAGTTGGTGACCATCGAGGTCACGGCGATCGGGGTGTAGTTGGTCACGATCGAGTCGATTTCCGTATCGGATCCCTCGACCATGTTCGTGATCACGGTGTAGACATCCGGATCGGTCACATAGGTCGTCACCTCGCTGACCGTGTACGGGCCATCGAAGAGCTTCGTCACGATCTCTTCCCACCAATCCGGCAGGCCGTCGCTGTCCATGTCATTGCCGGTCTCGGCCCAGACACTTCCGGCGGAACCGTCATCCCACATCGTCGGGGCGAACTTCGCCCAGGCGTAACCGAGCGGGAGCAGGTCGCTCATCGTCTCGATCGCCCAGCTCGACTCCTTGTTGATGCTGGTCGTACCCGACGGCGCATTGCCCTCGAACGCACCCTTCTTCGAGTTGTAGTAGTTCTTGCTGTCGCCGGCGTCGTTGCGGTAACGGAAACCGTAGACGTCGTTGGTGTACGGGAAGACAAACTTATCCAACACAGGATCGTCGCCCGAACAGGTCAGACTCCAGTAGCGGGAAGCCGGCGTCACGCCGTTATCCGGCGCCAGATGGGCCACGCCGTTCTCGATCCACGGGACATACCCGTAATCGGTATAGACGGCGCTCTTGGATTCCCAAGCGGACCACCAGCCGACCTCATACCCTTCCGGACGGTTGATCGCAACCGTATCCGCGTTGAAGCCGCGCGGCACTTTCGCCACCGATTCGGCCTCGTCGGCGCTGAAGAGGTTATCGAAGTTGTAGATGTACAGCAACTCGGCCGGGAGGAGCCGCGCGCTGCCGGCGATACGGGAACCGCCCATGTTCAGGGAGTTCGTGATCGCCTGACGGTTGGCCAACAGATCCTCGCGGGTGAAGCGGCGCCTGTAGTTTTCCTGGATCTCCAGGTCCTTGCGCGCGCCATCCCAGATACGGACTTCGTCGATGTAGCCCTTATAGAAGTTCGTGTGGTTGAGCCACAGCGGACCTTCCATGATCTGGTGCTCCGGATCCAGGTTGGAGGCGCCGAGAACGATCAGCGCCGGCGTCGATTCGAAGCCCCTCTGGCGCTCGTTGTTGACGATCGCGTCCTCCAGCGGCGTCACGCCCGTCGCCGGGATCAGGGTCGTCAGCACATTCTGCTGGACCGTGCCGTTGACGAAGAGCTTGAAGGAACCGGCGTTGCCGTCCATCTTCGCCGCGACGTGCATCCACTCGCCCTCGGTCAGGATCGGGCCGTAGGCGATGACCGCGCCGGACTCCTCGTCATGGACGCCCGCGTTCTGGTACATCGCATAGAGCCGACCGTCGGCCTGGATACCGATCCGGAAGTTCACGCGGACCACCTCGGTGGTCGTGCTCAGATCAGATTCGGTGTACTTCACCGGACGTTCGAGCAGGACCTGATCGCGCGTCACATCCTCCGGGCAGAACCACAACTCGACCGTGAAGCTGCGGAGCGAGTACTGGCTCATCGCATACGAGCCGAGCGTCTCGGCGG